>VAZG01000025.1 GCA_005885285.1 Alphaproteobacteria bacterium
TGGCGCCGTCTTGCTCGACGACTGGAATCTCCGCGCGCAGGCCGCCCTGAAAGCGCTTGCGCCCGTTGATCCAGGCACGAAACGGCTTCAATGCCCGCGCGAGCGGCTCGACTTTACGGATGCGGCAGCAGGCATCGGGGTTGGAGAACCACAATTCACGGTCCGGATCCTCGCGCGACAGCGTCTCTTCCAAGGGCTTGATCGAACGCACATCGCGCAAGCCGAGCGTTGCGATCAA
Source organism: Alphaproteobacteria bacterium (assembly GCA_005885285.1). Taxonomy (GTDB): domain Bacteria; phylum Pseudomonadota; class Alphaproteobacteria; order Rhizobiales; family Xanthobacteraceae; genus Bradyrhizobium. The sequence continues at coordinate 239 of VAZG01000025.1, forward strand.
GGTGTCGCGATAGCGAAGCGTCTCCTCGAACAGCCAGCCGGTATCGAGGAAGATCACGGGGATCGCGGGATCGACGTCCGCCATCACCTTGAGCAGCGCCGCCGATTCGGTGCCGAAGGACGAGACCAAAGCGAGATGGTCGCGGCCGACGACCTTCAGCGCAGTTGCGATCACTTCGTCAGGCGCTGCATTTCGAAGCGCGCGATCGAGCTCCGCCGCCGCGGGCAAGCCGACCGCCGCCGATTCGAGGGACGTCTGATGCACGAGTGTACTCACAGCCCGGCACTTTCGGAATGGCGAAGCTGCATCCGCCGGTTCAACGCCGTGACGCGGCCATCGCCGGTCGGCTGGTAGAACACCGAATAGCGCTTGGCGGTCTGGGCAAAGACCTCGGCGTCGGCTTGCTTCCTCACCTCGAACGCATCGAAGCCGGCACGCAGCATGAACACGAACTGGTCGCGCAGCACCTGGCCGGTGGCGCGCAATTCGCCGTGATAGAGGAAGCGTTCGCGCAACAGCCGGGCCTGGCTGTAGGCGCGGCCATCGCGAAAGGTCGGGAACACCAGCGCCACCGCGGCGAGCCGGTCGAGATAGGGCACGAGATCGTCGACGTCGCGATTATTCGGCCAGACCACGCCGGTCTTGCCGAGACGGCGCGAGATCGCCTCGGGATCCTCCAGGAACCGCGCGGCCGAAATCAGGATCGCGCCGTCGGGAGGCAGCGGCGCGTCGTCCGCGACGTGGACGAAAGCATCGTCGGATATCTTTCCGTTTTTAACGAGTGGCATAAACCCGCTCCCTGAATGGTTCGACACCGAGCCGCTTCACCGAATCGACGAACAGCTCGTCGGGATTGGCGCGCAGCGCGAGGTAGGCCTCGACAATATCCTCGATCACATCGGCGACTTCGGCATAGGGCACCGCCGGCCCGACCAGGCTTCCGAGTTGTGCGTTCTCATCGGCGCGGCCGCCAATCGTGATCTGGTAGAATTCCTCGCCGTTCTTCTCGACACCGAGAATGCCGATATGGCCGACGTGATGATGACCGCAGGCATTGATGCAGCCGGAAATGTTGATGTGCAGCCGCCCGATCAGATTGGCGGTATCGTGATTGGAAAAGCGCCGCGTCAGCTCCTGCGCAATCGGGATCGAACGCGCATTCGCGAGCGAGCAGTAGTCGAGCCCCGGACAGGCGATGATGTCGGACACCAGGTTGACGTTCGGCGTGGCGAGACCGATCTTGTCCAGCGCCTTCCACAGCGTCGGCAGGTCGCGCCGCGCGACGTGGGGCAGCGCGAGATTCTGCTCGTGGCCGACGCGGATTTCGCCGAAGGAATATTTGTCGGCGAGGTCGGCGAGCGCATCCATCTGATCGGCGGTGGCGTCACCGGGCGGTCCGCCGACCGGCTTTAACGACAGCGTCACGATCGCGTAGCCCGTCATCTTGTGCGGGAATACCGAGTTCCGGCGCCAGCCCTCGAAATGCGGATCATGCGCTGCCTTCCTCAGCTCGTCCGGCATGTGCGCAAGCTTCTCATAGGCCGGATAGGTGAAGCGCGAGCGTATCTCCTCGACCACGCTGTCATCGAGCTTCAGCGCGCCGTCGCGGATCTGCCGCCACTCCTCCTCGACTTCCTGGGCGAATCGCTCGATGCCGAGCTCATGCACCAGGATCTTGATGCGTGCCTTGTAGATGTTGTCGCGGCGACCGTACTGGTTGTAGACGCGCATGATCGCTTCGACATAGCTCAAGAGATCGCTGCCGTGGACGAATGGCCGGATGGTCTTCGCAATGAACGGGGTGCGACCGAGCCCGCCGCCGACCATCACCTCGAAGCCGGTCTCGCCTTGCGCATTCTTGTGCAGGCGCAGGCCGATGTCGTGGATCTTGATCGCGGCGCGGTCATGCGCCGACGCCGTGATCGCGAATTTGAACTTGCGCGGCAGGAACGAGAATTCCGGATGCAGCGTCGTGTACTGCCGCAGTATCTCCGACCAGATGCGGGGGTCCTCGATTTCGCCCGGCGCGACGCCGGCCCACTGGTCCGAGGTCACGTTGCGGGTGTTATTGCCCGAGGTCTGCATGGCGTGGATGCCGACTTCGGCGAGATCGGCCAGCGCGTCCGGCAATTCGGCAAGCTTGATCCAGTTGAACTGGATGTTCTGCCGCGTGGTGAAATGTCCGTAGCCGCGGTCATAGCGGCGAGCGACATGCGCGAGCTGCCGCAATTGCCTCGACGACAGCGTGCCGTAGGGGATCGCGACGCGGAACATATAGGCGTGCAATTGCAGATAGACGCCGTTCTGCAGCCGCAGCATCTTGAATTCGTCCTCGGTGAGCTCGCCGGACAGGCGGCGCTTCACCTGATCGCGAAATTCCGAGACGCGCTCGTTGATCAGCGTGCGATCGAGTTCGTCATATGCGTACATGAGGGAATGCCTTTAAGCCTGTACCGGAAGGCCGATGGTGACGCCGGCCGAGCGGATTTGCTCGCGGAGATTGCCCGGCTTGATCGCGCCGCCATCCCTGACTTCGACCGGCGCGATATAGGCGCCGATCGCGCCGACATCGTCGGCGACCGATTCGGCGAGCAGCACGCGGGCATCGTCGGAGGTCCGAACGATCGCGGCATCCGCAAGCTTCGCCGACCAGCCCTGCTCGGGCGTGCGATAGACCACGATGCCGTCCCAGGTGCGGTTCGCCGTCACCACCGAAGGACCGGTAATCTTGATTTTCTTCTGTTCGAGCGGAGAGGTCATGCGGCAGCTTCCAGAATTTTCGAGATGACGTGATTGAGGTTCTGATGGCGCCAGGGCGCGGAATGCGCGACCACGTCGCCGATGATGAGGATGGCCGGGCCGCCATCGATTTTCTCGACCAGCGCCGGCAGGTCTTGGAGCCGGCCGACCGCGGCTTGCGCGTCCGGCCGCGTCACTCGCGCGAACACGCCGACCGGGGTCTGCGGCGAGCGCCCCGCGGCGAGCAGCCCTGACCGAACCGAGGGTGCCGCGGTCATGCCCATATAGACGACGACCGTCATCCTGGTGTCGGTGAGAGCCGACCAATCGACGGCCTCGGCATCCCTTGCCTTGTGCGCGGTGAGGAAGGTGATGCGCAGCGCTTCGTTGCGATAGGTGAGCGGCACCTCGAACTGCGCGGCGCCGCCAAGCCCGGCGGTAATCCCCGGCACCACCGAACAGGCAACACCGGCCTTGCGCAGCGCCTCGATCTCCTCGCCGCCGCGGCCGAACACAAAGGGATCGCCGCCCTTCAGCCGCACCGCGCGCTGACCCGATTTGGCAGCTTCGATCATTAATCGGTTGATCGCGCCCTGCCCGATGCCGGGTTTGCCGACGCGGCGACCGACCGGCACGCGCGAAGCATCGCGGCGAATGCGGTCGAGAATTTCAGGCGATACCAGCTCGTCATAGAACACGACGTCGGCGTCCTGCAGCGCGCGCAGCGCCTTGATGGTGAGCAAATCGGGATCGCCGGGACCGGCGCCAACCAGTGTCACATGGCCTGCGACCGCCCCTGAGGCCTGCGCGCCGGCGAAGGCGGAAGGATCAGTAATATCGTTCAGCGCCGCCTCGGCCTCGGCCTTGCGGCCTTCGAGCACCAGCGCGCCGATGGGACCATCGATCACGCGCTCCCAAAACCGGCGGCGCAGCGCGGTTTCGCCGATGCGGCCGTGGAGGGATTTGCGGAAGCGACCGATGAAGGTGGCGAGATCGCCGATCCGTGCGGGCAGCGCAGCCTCGATCCGTTCGCGCACGCGGCGGGCAACCACCGGCGATGCGCCACCGGTGCCGACCGCGACGACGACGTCGCCGCGATCGACGATGGCAGGAAAGACGAAGCTCGAATGCACGAGATCGTCCATTACATTGATGGGCATACCAACCGACTTGGCCCGTACCGACATCGCCACGCCGATATCGCCCGCGCCGGCGCAGAGGATCGCAACCACACCGGTGAAATCGGCCGTCAGCGGATCGCCTTGCACGAACGCGACCCGCGCCGCGTCAGTGGGATCAAGCCCGCCGACATCATGATCGCCATCGGTCGCGTACCAGCGGATGTGCGCCCCGGCCGCAGCAAGCAGGCGCAATTTCGCCCGCACCAGTTCGCCGGCGCCGACGAGCAGGACCGGGCCGGTTTGCAGATCGAGGAATATCGGCAGATAGCGCATGCGATACTCGCTTCCCCACATTCGGGGTTGACTGGAATTATTTTCTATATATGTCTCGTTCAGTGCTCGCAAAGAGAATTTATTTCTTCTCTATTGCAGCGCAACTATAGAATTTCCGCCTCCAGACGCCAAGGGCCACGAGATGCATGTTCTCAACAGCGAATCCGCCAAGGACCGATCGCGGTGGGTGGCCCCGGCAAACGGCAACGCCATCCCGCAAATTGCGCTGGCCGCACGCAGCGGGGCGCCCTCGATCGATCATCTCGACGCGCTGGAGGCGCAAAGCATCTATATCCTGCGCGAAGCCTTCGCACGGCTGAAGAAGCTGGCGCTGCTATGGTCGCTCGGCAAAGATTCCAACGTCATGATCTGGCTCGCGCGCAAGGCGTTCTTCGGCCGCGTGCCATTCCCCGCGCTGCATGTCGACACCGGCAAGAAATTTCCGGAGATGTATGCGTTCCGCCATCGCTACGGCAAGGAATGGGAGCTTGATCTGCGCGTCGAGCCCTGCCCGCCGATCGAGACGATCGATCCGACGCTGCCGCCGGCGGCGCGATCGGCCGCGCGCAAGACCGAAGGACTAAAGCTCGCGCTCGCCAAATTCGGCTTCGACGGCCTGATCGCCGGCATCCGCCGCGACGAAGAAGCAACGCGTGCCAAGGAGCGCGTGTTCTCACCCCGCGGCACCGAGGGCGGATGGGACGTGCGCGATCAGCCGCCGGAATTCTGGGATCAGTTCAACGCCTCGCCGCCGCCGGGCGCGCATTTGCGCATTCACCCCATCCTGCATTGGACCGAGGCCGACATCTGGGCCTACACAAAGCGCGAGAACATCCCGATCATCCCGCTTTATCTGGCGAAAGACGGCAAGCGCTATCGCTCGCTGGGCGATGCCGACATCACCTTCCCGGTCGCGTCCGGCGCCGCGAACATCGAGGAAATCCTGGCTGAGCTCGAAGCGACCAAAGTGCCCGAACGCTCGGGGCGCGCGCTCGACCACGAAACCGAAGACGCTTTCGAGCGGCTGCGGGTTGCCGGTTATCTCTAGTCAACATTAAGTGTGAACGCTGTCATGAAGATGATCCTGCCCGCATCGATATCGGCAACGCCCAACGGCACCACGCGCCCGCAGGTCCGCATCGTCATCGTCGGCCACGTCGATCACGGCAAGTCCACGCTGGTCGGACGCCTGCTGCACGAGACCAAGAGGCTCCCCGAAGGCAAGCTGGAGATGCTCAAGGCGGTCAGCGCCCGGCGCGGCATGCCGTTCGAATGGTCGTTCCTGCTCGATGCGCTGCAGACCGAGCGCGACCAGGGCATCACCATCGACACCACGCAAATCCGCTTCCGCACTGGATCGCGCGACATCGTGCTGATCGATGCGCCCGGCCATGCCGAATTCCTGCGCAACATGATCACCGGCGCCTCGCAGGCCGACGGCGCGGTGTTGATCATCGACGCGCTCGAAGGCGTGCGCGACCAGACGCGGCGCCACGGCTATCTGTTGCACCTGCTCGGCGTCAAACAGGTCGCTGTCGTGGTCAACAAGATGGACCGGGTCGATTTTTCCGCTGATCGATTCAACGAGATCAGCGACGAGATATCGGCGCATCTTACAGACCTTGGCATGACGCCGACGGCGGTGATCCCGATTTCCGCGCGCGACGGTGATGGCGTCGCCGAACGCACGCCGCGGACCCGCTGGTACCAGGGCCCAACCGTGGTCGAGGCGCTGGATGCCCTCGAGCCCGCACGGCCACTCGAAGCACTGGCATTGCGATTGCCGGTGCAGGCGATCTACAAGTTCGATGACCGCCGCATCGTCGCGGGCCGCATTGAATCCGGACACCTTGCTGCCGGCGACGAGATCGTCATCATGCCTGCGGGCAAGATCGCGAAAATCAAGACGGTCGAGAGCTGGCCACTCACCCCGGTCCAGGGCAAGCAAGGCGCCGGACGCTCGGTCGGCATCACGCTCGACCGCGAGCTGTTCGTCGAGCGCGGCGACGTGATTTCCCACGCCGGCTCTAGTCCACGCGACACCCGCCGGCTGCGCGCGCGCATTTTCTGGCTGCACGACAAGCCGCTCGCCAACGGCGAACAAATCCTGGTCCGGCTCGGCACCAGGGAGAGCCGCGCCACGGTGGTCAGAATCGAGAAGGCGGTTGATCCCGGAGAATTGTCGAGCATCGAGAACGAGTCGATCGCGAAGAACCATGTCGGCGAGATCGACATCTCGCTGGCGCAACCGATCGCCGCCGATTCCTACAGCGACAATCCCCGCACCGGGCGTCTGGTGATCGAGGTTGCCGGCCGCATTGCAGGCGGCGGGCTGGTGCTGTCGGTCGACGCCGGGCAACGCGCGGTGCCGATCGATATCGTGCCGGCGGAATCCGCGTTGCGTCCGGACGAGCGTTCGGCACGCTATCGCCACAACGGCGCCGTGGTCTGGCTGACCGGATTGCCCGGCTCGGGCAAATCGACGCTGGCGCGTGCGCTGGAGCGGCGGCTGTTCGGCAATGGCGGCTCGCCGATCCTGCTCGACGGCGATACGCTGCGCGCCGGGCTGAACGGCGATCTCGGCTTCTCGGCGGCTGACCGCACCGAGAACATTCGCCGCCTCGCCGAGGTCGCGACCCATCTTGCCCGCAACGGGCACATTGCGATTGTCGCCGCGGTCTCGCCTTCCAGGGACGACCGCGCGGCGGCGCGCCGGATTGCGGACGCGGCGTTCCGCGAGATCTATGTCGCAACCCCCGCCGAGGTGTGTGAAAGCCGTGATCCCAAGGGGCACTATGCCAAGGCCCGCGCCGGCGCGCTGAAGGCCTTCACCGGCATCGGCAATGATTACCAGCCGCCGGCATCGAGCGAACTCACGATCGATACCTCGGCGCGCTCGGTTTCCGATGCGGCCGACGAGATCGAGCGGATGCTGGCCAAGACCGGCATTCTGTTCGACGAACTCGTCGATCTCGCTGCCAATATTTGAGGCTTCCATTCGAGGCTTCCGCTCAAGGCTTCCGCTGGCGGTCCAAAGGCCTTCTCATCGAGGTGGCTTTAGCGTTACAAGGGCCTTGAAAGTGGCCCTTTGGCGCGCTTTTTGCTGTTCTCACCCCGAACCACAGCCCCTAAACGCCGTTTGCCTTGCGGGAAAAGCCCATCATGAAGCGTATCGATGCCCACGGATTGAAAATCGCCCCGGTCTTGTTCGATTTCATCGCCAAGGAAGCGACGCCCAAGAGCGGGATTTCGCCCGATGCGTTCTGGGCCGGGCTTGCCGCCATCGTCCGCGACTTGGGTCCGAAAAATCGCAAGCTGCTCGCATTTCGCGACACCTTGCAGGCTAAAATCGACGATTGGCACCGCACCCGCAAGGGCAAGCCGTTCGACATGAATGCCTATACGGCGTTCCTTAAGGAGATCGGCTATCTCTTGCCGGAGCCGCCGACGCAGAAGGTCGAGACCGCCAATGTCGACGAAGAGATCGGCAAGATCTGCGGGCCGCAGCTCGTCGTTCCGCTGACCAATGCCCGCTACGCGTTGAATGCGGCCAATGCGCGCTGGGGCAGCCTCTACGATGCCTTCTACGGCACCGATGCGATCCCGCACGATCCGAGCGGGGCGGCGAGAGGCTACAACAAGACGCGCGGCGACAAGGTCATCGCCAGGGCCAAGGCATTTCTCGATGCCGCGGTGCCGCTCGCGACCGGCAGCCACACCGATGTCACCTCCTATAGCATCGTCGCCGGCCACCTCGCGGTCAAGCTGAAGAGCGGCAATGCCACCGCGCTGAAGTCCGACGCGCAGTTCGCAGGCTACCAGGGCGAGCCCGCCGCGCCTTCGGCAATCCTGCTCGTCAACAACGGCATGCATATCGAGATCCGGATCGACCGCAGTCACATGGTCGGCAAGGACGATCCCGCCGGCGTCGCCGACATGATCCTGGAATCGGCGGTTTCCACCATCCTCGACATGGAAGACAGCGTCGCGGCGGTCGATGCCGAGGACAAGGTGCTGATCTATCGCAACACGCTCGGCCTGATGAACGGCACGCTGTCGGCTGATTTCGAAAAAGGCGGCAACGCGCTGACGCGCGCGCTCAATCCCGACCGCGTCTACAAGACGCCCGATGGCGGGGAGCTCAAGCTGAACGGCCGCAGCCTGTTGTTGATGCGCAATGTCGGCCATCACATGTTCACCGATGCCGTGCTCGACGACAGGGGTGAGGAAATTCCAGAAGGCATCCTGGATGCCGCGGTGGCCGGCCTGCTCGCGATTCATGATCTCAAGGGCAACTCGAAAGTCCGCAACAGCCGCACCGGCTCGGTTTACATCGTCAAACCGAAGATGCACGGCCCCGAGGAGGTGGCACTGACCTGCGACTTGTTTGCCCGGGTCGAGCAGGTGCTGGCGCTGCCCGAGAACACCATCAAGGTCGGCATCATGGACGAGGAGCGCCGCACCACGGTCAACCTCAAAGCCTGCATCCAGAATGCCTCCAAGCGCATCATGTTCATCAATACCGGCTTCCTCGACCGCACCGGCGACGAGATCCACACCTCGATGGAAGCGGGCCCCATGATCCGCAAGAACGACATGAAGGCGCAGCCCTGGATCAAGGCCTACGAAGACTGGAATGTCGATATTGGCTTGATCGACGGCCTGCCCGGCCACGCCCAGATCGGCAAGGGCATGTGGGCGGCGCCCGACAAGATGGCAGACATGCTGGCGCAGAAGCTTGGCCATCCGCAGGCTGGCGCCACCACGGCCTGGGTGCCGTCACCGACCGCAGCAACCCTGCACGCGCTGCATTACCATCAGGTCAACGTGCTGGCGCGGCAGGAAGAACTGGCCAAGGCGGGTGCGCGCGCCAAACTCTCCGACATTCTCACCATACCGGTGTCGCAATCAAACTGGGCGCCCGACGATGTGAGGCAGGAGATCGACAACAACTGCCAGGGCATTTTGGGCTATGTCGTGCGCTGGATCGACCAAGGCGTCGGCTGCTCCAAGGTGCCCGATATCCACGACGTCGGCCTGATGGAGGATCGCGCCACCTTACGCATCTCGAGCCAGCATTTGGCGAACTGGCTGCATCAGGGCGTCATCACCAGGGAGCAGGTGATGGAATCCTTAAAGCGCATGGCGGTCGTGGTCGATAAGCAGAACGCCGGCGATCCGCTGTACCAGCCGATGGCGCCCTCCTTCGATGGCACAGCCTTCAAAGCCGCCTGCGACCTGATCTTCAAAGGCCGCGAGCAGCCGAACGGCTATACCGAATATATCCTCACGGCGCGCCGCCGTGAAGCAAAGGCGAATCTGGTCTGATGGTCCGGCCCTATTCGGGCCTCAAGCCGCACGGACCATTTTCAGGAACTTGCTGACCTCGAGTTTGAGGGCATTACCTTCCTGCGACAGCGATCGCGCGAAACCGTGGACTTGTTCCGCCGCCGCCTGGGTGTCGGCCGAACCGCGACTGACATCCTTGAGGCAGCCGCCGACCTCGATCGCGCCCTGCGCGGCCTGCTGGACGTTGCGCGCAATTTCCTGCGTTGCGGCGCTTTGCTGGTCCACAGATGCCGCAATGGCTGTCGAGATCTCGGAGATCTGGCCGATGGTCGTTCCGATTGCCTTGATGGCCGCCACCGATTGCTGGGTTGCAGATTGCATCTGCGTGATCTGGGCTCCGATTTCCTCGGTAGCCTTGGCCGTTTGGGCGGCAAGTGCCTTGACCTCGGAAGCAACGACCGCAAACCCCCGCCCGGCCTCACCGGCGCGCGCAGCCTCGATCGTAGCGTTCAGCGCGAGCAAGTTGGTTTGCTCGGCCACTGCCGCAATCAGTTTCACGACTTCGCCGATGCGATTGGCAGATTGCGAGAGTTCGGCGATCCGTTCGTTGGTCTGCTCCGCCTGACGCACGGCGGCGTGAGTAATGTTTTCCGATTGCTGAACCTGTCGACCGATTTCGCCGACCGAAGAAGCCATCTCCTCGGATGCAGTAGCCGCCGATTGCGCATTTCCGGATGAGCGATCGGAAGCGGACGCGGCCCTGGACGTGAGCTTATGGTTCGCTTCGGCGGTTTTGGTCAAGCCACCTGCAGCGAGCTCGAT
>VAZG01000026.1 GCA_005885285.1 Alphaproteobacteria bacterium
GCATCGTCGGAGAATATATCGGCAAGATCCTGTCGGAGCTTAAAGCGCGTCCAATCTATTTTGTGGCCGAGCATAGCGAGAAGCGGTCCGAGGCCGAGAAGGACGCCGGGCAAAGCGAACGGACCGCGGCCGAATGATCGATGCCGAGCCGTTGCGTCGGATCTGGCTGTGCGCCGACGATTACGGTATCAGCCCCGGCGTCAATCGCGGCATTCGCGAATTGATCGAGCACGGGCGTCTCAACGCGACATCCGTGATGGTAGTGGGCCCCGCCGTCGGACGCGACGAGGTCGCCGCATTGCAGGCCGCCATCGCCAAGAGTGCACGCTGCGCCATCGGGCTGCACGCGACATTGACCGCTCCCTTTCGTCCCCTGACAATGCATTTCCGCCCGCTCGACGGCGGCATGTTCCTGCACTTTCGCAAACTGTTGCGCTCAAGCCTGTGGCGGCGGCTCGATGCGGAGATCGTCCGCGCGGAAGTAGCGACGCAGCTCGCAGCCTTCCGCGGCATGTTCAACCGCGCACCGGATTTCGTCGACGGCCACCAGCATGTGCAGCTTTATCCGCAGCTACGCGACGGTTTTCTGGCGGCAGTGAAGGAAAAGGCGCCCGGCGCCTGGGTTCGCCAGGCAAGACGCAATCTGCCGCTTCGCCAACGGCTCGGTTCGCCCAAAGCGCTGTTGCTCGACTATCTCAGCACGCAATTTCGACGCCGCGCAGCGCAAGCCGGTGTCGCCTTTAACCCGGCATTCTCCGGCGCCTACGATTATTCGCGCGAGCCCGACTATGGCGCGCTGATGCGAGCGTTTCTCGACCGGCTGCCAGAGGACGGCGTCGTCATGTGCCATCCGGGATTCGTCGATGAGATCCTCGTCGGCCTCGACCCGCTCACTGCCACGCGCGAAACCGAATTCGCCTATCTCGCCGGCGAGGATTTCCCCCGTCTCCTGGCCGCGAATAAAGTTACGTTGACCTGACATTGCTCAAGAAAGCGGCCGCGCGTTTTGACGCATACCGAAATTTAATCCCTGCGCGTACTACCTGCGACACAAAGTCCCCTTACATTCCTGCCGCGCTTTCCGAACTTCGGAAACCGGACCAGCAGGAGGACCGCCATGACCCCGCAAGAACGCCAATTGGTTGATGATCTGTTCGACCGGCTTTCCAAAGTGGAGAGTGCGCCGCGCGATCCCGATGCAAGCAACGCCATCGCGCAAGGTTTGCGGAACGCCCCCAACGCCGTCTATGCGCTGGTGCAAACCGTGCTGCTGCAGGACGAAGCGCTTAAGCGTGCCGACAGCCGCATCCAGGAACTGGAGCAGGCCCGCGCACCGGAGCAAAGTCAGTCCGGAGGGTTCCTCGATTCGATGCGCGACACGATCTTCGGGCAAAGCCAACCGCACGGTTCGGTGCCCAACGTCCCCCCGCCGCAGACGCACGATCGTCCGGTGTGGAACAGCGGCCAAGTGCTGCAGCAGTCGCAATCGCCGGGACAGTATGATCAAGGCTCCTATGGACAGGGCTCCTATGGACAGGGCTCTTATGGACAGGGTTATGGCCAAGGCCCGTCCACGCAGCCATATGGTGGCCCCCAAGCGCCCTTCGGTGGTGGCGGCGGCTCGTTCCTGGGAACCGCGGCGGCCGCGGCGGCCGGAATGGTCGGCGGATCGTTGCTGCTCAATGGCATCCGCTCGATGATGGGCGGCCACCGCTTTGGCGTCGCCGATGCCGGCGCAATCGGCGATAAACCCTCAAGCCCCTGGAGCGATCAATCCGGCAGCACGCTGGCGCGCGATGCCGGAATCAACGACATCGGTTCATCCGCTCAGCGTGACGATGACGGCTCCGCTTCTCGCGCGGGACTGTTCGATCAGGCGTCGAACGACGAAGATAGGGACGATGATTCGGATGGGTTTGACGACGATGGTGGCGGCGACGATGACGGTGGCGACTACGCCTGAGCGGTTTGGATTCTGCTAAACAAAACGGCCGCCCGATGAGGCCGCCGCTTTGGTGTGCGCCTTGGGCCGATCAGATGACGACGACCTTGGCGCCGACGCTGACGCGGCCGTAGAGATCGATCACGTCATCGTTGCGCATCCGGATGCAGCCCGACGACACGTTGGTGCCGATAGTCCAGGGCTCGTTGGAGCCGTGGATGCGGTAGAGCGACGAGCCCAGATACATCGCGCGCGCGCCGAGCGGATTTTCCGGGCCGCCTTCCATGTGGCGCGGCAAATCCGGCCGGCGGGCCAGCATTTCCGCCGGCGGCGTCCAGTCGGGCCATTCCTTCTTCGCCGAGATCGCCTTGACGCCCGACCAGGTGAAGCCGGGACGTCCGACACCGATGCCATAGCGCAGCGCCTTGCCGCTGCCCTGCACCAGATACAGGAACTTGTTGGGGGTATCGACGACGATAGTGCCGGCGCTTTCCTTGCCGGTGTAGTCGACCACTTGCTTTTCATATTTCGGATCGAAAGGGCGCTGCGCCGGTTCGCTCATCTCCTGCTGGCGCATCATTCCCTGCTGCGGATCCATCGGCGGCAGCACCTCGCGCGGCGATCCGTAGTAAGGCTGCTGTTGATAGACGCCCTGCTGTTGATAGGACTGGCCCTGCGAGCCGCTATCACCGAACAGAAATTCGATGAACCCGCCGCCCATGTTGGAGGCCGTTCGTACCGGCGTCGGCTGCGCGGGCTGGCTGGCGTAGATCACGGCGGGCTCGCGCATCGCCGCGGCATCGATTGCGGCCGCGTCGTCAATTCCCGCGCCAAGCAAGGAAGCGCCGCCAACCAGCGCCAGGGACACTGTTTTGAACATCGACGTACTCTGTACTGTTTCGTCTTGAACTGTTCGTGTTGGGAGCGCCAATCGGCGCTCTTGCACGGCCCCAATTAAAATCAAAACCTGATCGGTTTGGTAAACGGAACAGGCGTTTCGATTCACCACATCGTCAATTGGCCGCGGATTTGCCTGGTAGCGTTTATTTTCGGTGAACGCCGACAACGCATGGTTAATGCTTTGCACGTCGCGGCCGCGTGCGCGTGCACAGCAGTTCCCGGCGTGAACTCCATGTTAAATCGCACCGGTCTAAGACTCGCGAGAGGCGACGTTGGGAGAAGAATTTCATGCCGGTCCATCGCAAGCGTTTTCGTATTGAAGAAGCCTTTGCCGGCACCCTGCCGGCGCCTGAAATCGCGGACGGCGTCGATATCGGCCCGCTGCACAGCGAGATCATGGCCGAGCTGCGCGCGATCCGCGCCCAGATGGCTGGCAGCGCCGCTAGCGGCTTGATGCCGGCTGCCGGCGATCCATCGGCTTTGCGCCAAATCGCCGAGACCCAGGCGATGCTGGAAACCTACCGCGCCCAGATCGAGCAATGCGAGAAGCTCAAGGTCGAGCTCGACCTGATCCACGACGCGATCAGCCGCACCAAGCGCGAGATCGCGGTTCTGCATGGCAAGAGTTTCAACGGCGAGGAAATGGCCAAGGTCAATGGCGAGCTCGGGGCCGTGGTGGGCGGCACCGAACAGGCGACACAGCAGATTCTCGAGGCGACCGAGGCGATCGACCAGGCTGCCACGGCGCTGTCCAAGAACATCTCGCCCGATCAGCAAAAGCTGCTCAGCGAGGACATCCAGGAGCGTGTCGTCGCGATCTTCGAGGCCTGCAACTTCCAGGATCTGACGGGTCAGCGCATCAGCAAGGTCATGACCACGATGAAATTCATCGAAAACCACATCAACGTGATGATGGATATCTGGGGTGGCGTTGACGCGATCAAGTCGCATGCGCCGCCGATCGTCGATACCCGGGAGGGCGACGCGCGGCTGTTGAACGGACCCAAGCTGGAAGGCGACGTCGGTCACGCCTCGCAGGACGACATCGACGCCCTGTTCGATTAGATTTCCGCGATCGAGCAATGCGAAAACGCCGGCACGATGCCGGCGTTTTCGTTTTCAGCGTTAAGTGCGGAAGGGATCGCGGATCAGGCGCGGGATCCGCAGCGGACATAAACCATGTTGCCGTAGCGGGTCGCGGCATCCTTGTCCACGAAGCGGGTGATCAGCACGCGTCCGTCGAACGAAACGATCTCGCGATCCTGCTCGCCACCGGCGGGGCCGGGCGGACCGATAAAGTTCTTGCCGCTCTGGCTGCCTTTCAAGCGTAATTCCTGAGGCGTCGCCTGGTCGGCCAGATGCATGATCACGCCGCCGGACTGACCGGCTCCGATCACGTAGGGCTGCTTGCACTGGGCCACCGCGGCTTTTTCGGTGCGCGCGCGGTCGGCCGGATTCTGGAATGAGGCGAGACCCCAGCGGCCGACGATCTCGTCGGATCGGATGGTGGCCGGCACGTCGGGCGCCACGCCGGGTTCAGGCGCAACCGACGGGGACGATGACAGGCTGAAGCTGCCGCACCCCCCCAGGAATATCGTTAGCGCAAAGACGAGCCCCAGATTGGCCATCGTCCGTGCAGCAGGTGAACTGAGCATGCTATCCCCCGAGCAAATTCCTGGCCGCCCCCATCCTGCAGCCAACCGCAAAAATGCAGTCGGAGCAATGATGTCCCGCAAATTACGCCGGTGTTCCGATTCCGTTTCCGAGAGCATCCTATATTGGCCTCTCCAAGGCCTTAACCACTTTGCTTGACAGGGCCGGCGCCAAGCCATATTTCCGGAACGCACAATTAGCACTCTAAGACTGCGATTGCTAAGGGTGTGAGCCATTTCGACCCATGACGGTGTCGGAACCGGCCGCATTCCTCTCATCCGATCAGACAACCGAGCCTCCAAAGGGAAACGTCATGGCTAAATCCAGATTTCGTCCGCTGCATGACCGCGTCGTGGTCAAGCGCATCGACGCCGAAGAAAAGTCCAAGGGCGGCATCATCATTCCCGATACCGCCAAGGAAAAGCCGTCGCAGGGCGAAATCACCGCAGTCGGTCCAGGCGGCCGCGACGAAAGCGGCGAGCTGATCCCGATCGACGTCAAGATCGGCGACCGCGTGCTGTTCGGTAAATGGTCAGGAACCGAAGTCAAGCTCGACGGCGAGGAACTCCTGATCATGAAGGAGTCCGACATCATGGGCGTGCTCGCCTAAGCCAACAAGCCCGAACATTTTCTTCTGTCATGCCCGGACTTGATCCGGGCACCCATCAAATCTTCGAAGGGATGGATTGCCGGGTCAAGCCCGGCAATGACGGTCAAGAAGCGTTCATCCCATCCAATTATCAGGAGCACAAAAAATGGCTGCCAAGGACGTGAAATTTGCCGGCGACGCGCGCGAGCGCATGCTGCGTGGCGTCGATATTCTCGCCAATGCCGTCAAGGTGACGCTCGGCCCCAAGGGCCGCAACGTCGTCATTGAAAAGAGCTTCGGCGCCCCGCGCATCACCAAGGACGGCGTCACCGTCGCCAAGGAGATCGAGCTCGACGACAAGTTCGAGAACATGGGCGCGCAGATGGTGCGCGAGGTCGCCTCCAAGACCAACGACACCGCCGGCGACGGCACCACCACCGCAACCGTGCTCGCGGCTGCGATCGTTCGTGAAGGCGCCAAGTCGGTCGCCGCCGGCATGAACCCGATGGACCTCAAGCGCGGCATCGATATTGCAGTCCATGCCGTGGTCAAGGATCTCGAAAAGCGCGCCAAGCCGGTCGCCTCTTCCTCCGAAGTGGCACAGGTCGGCACCATCTCGGCCAATGGCGACGCTGCGATCGGCAAGATGATCGCGCAGGCGATGCAGAAGGTCGGCAATGAGGGGGTCATCACCGTCGAAGAGAACAAGTCGCTGGAGACCGAAGTCGACATCGTCGAAGGCATGAAGTTCGACCGCGGCTATCTGTCGCCCTATTTCGTCACCAACGCCGAGAAGATGACCGCCGAGCTCGAGGACGTCTATGTGCTGCTGCACGAAAAGAAGCTGTCCGGCCTGCAGGCGATGCTGCCGGTGCTCGAGGCCGTGGTGCAGTCGGGCCGCCCGCTATTGATCATCGCCGAGGACGTCGAAGGCGAAGCCCTGGCGACGCTGGTCGTCAATCGCCTGCGCGGCGGGTTGAAGGTCGCGGCCGTCAAGGCACCCGGCTTCGGCGATCGCCGCAAGGCGATGCTGGAGGACATCGCGGTTCTGACCGGCGGTCAACTGATCTCCGACGAGCTCGGCATGAAGCTCGAAAGCGTCACGATCAACATGCTCGGCCGCGCCCGCAAGGTCGTGATCGACAAGGAGAACACCACGATCGTCAACGGCGCCGGCAAGAAAAAGGACATCGAAGCCCGCGTGACGCAGATCAAGTCGCAGATCGAGGAGACCACCTCGGACTACGATCGCGAAAAGCTGCAGGAGCGCCTCGCCAAGCTTGCCGGCGGCGTCGCGGTGATCCGTGTTGGCGGCGCGACCGAAGTCGAGGTCAAGGAGAAGAAGGATCGCGTCGAGGACGCGCTGAACGCCACCCGCGCAGCCGTGCAGGAAGGCATCGTGCCGGGCGGCGGCGTCGCGCTGCTGCGCGCCAAGAAGGCGGTCGGCCGCATCCACAACGAGAATTCCGACGTGCAGGCCGGCATTAATATCGTGCTGAAAGCGCTGGAAGCTCCGGTGCGCCAGATCTCCGAGAATGCCGGGGTCGAAGGCTCGATCGTGGTCGGCAAGATTCTCGAGGACAAGTCGGAGACGTTCGGTTTTGACGCCCAGACCGAGGAGTATGTCGACATGGTCGCCAAGGGCATCATCGATCCGGCGAAAGTAGTGCGGACCGCGCTGCAGGACGCCGCTTCGGTCGCCGGCCTGTTGGTGACGACCGAAGCCATGGTTGCCGAATTGCCGAAGGAACCGGCGGCGCCGATGCCTGGCGGGGGTGGCGGCATGGGCGGCATGGGCTTCTAGGGCCGGTCCGTTCGTTGACGGAGTGACGAAGGCCGCCTCCCGGCGGCCTTCTTTTTTTGGCTGACCGTTCGCAGCTTTCCAATTCAATCGCCGCCAAAAAAGCACTACGGTGAAAGCCAAACCTGGCCGACCCAAGGAATTTCATATGCGCGCGCTTTTGTTCTGCCTGGCCGCTCTGATCACGGCCACGCCGGAGTTCGGCTTCGCTGAACCAATGAAGCTGTCCCCGAAGGCAGCACCTGCTGCGAACGAGACCCGATATTTCACGGCGATCGACGGGCTGATGGGCGGCAGTGCCGACGTCATCCTGAAAGAGACAAGGCAGGGCAAGGCCGTCACGTCAGCGCTGCTTGATGTCTGCTACCCGGTCGAAAAAGGCTCCGATCGCAAGGACCGTTTCGTCGCCAATCTCGCTGTCAGCGGTCAGACCATGACCGGAACCACGCAGAGCATCGGCGCCAAATTGCCGGTCACGATCAAACTGACACGCAAGCCGACCGGCGACACGTTTGAATTCAGGGGCCAGATCACGGTCGGCGAGGCCGTGACCGAAGTGGCTTCAAGCGACAATTCCGATCTGTCCGAAAAGGAATTTCAGGACAATCAAACGACCGATGACGGCATCGCAACGGCGCCTAAGGATTTTACCGAAGTTTCTCCGGAATCGGTCGGCGTGCGGGTGAAACTCGATGCAGCGCTGGAATTCCTGAAGGGATTGAAGGGCCAAGACGTCGAGGTCGCGCTCGGCAGTCTCGCCGTTTCCTGCGATGCACTGCGCGCCGGCGAGCAGACCATCACCATGGCCGTGGATCCGGAGCGCGCCGCGGCGCTGATTGCGAAGGCGAGGTCGCAAACGGGCGTCAGCGCAGCCGGCTGGACCACGGGCGTCGTCGAAATGGACCGCGCCGTCCGTTTCGCGGCCGCCGACTGGCGCGACGGCGAGAAGCTCAACAGGGACAAGCTCGCATCCGCGGTTTCCGCAGTGCTTGCCAGGAGGCTTTCGGCAAAAGCCGTATCATCGGCTTGGAACGCCACGACCGGAAAACTGAAACTGACGTTCAAGCGGCCGAACCAGCTTGTTCCCGCGCTCGAGCTCACCGATACGATCGAGGTCACTGGCCTGGTGTCGGCGGACAAGCCCGGCGCGTCGGATAAACTGATGCTGTGGATCGGCAGTCCCGTCATCACCACGGCAGATGAATCCGCAGGCCCGAGGCTGTCATTGTCCGACGAGTCCTCAGGCGAAGAGGAAGGCGACCAAAAAGACGACAACGGCTCGGTCGACGCACTGGCCAAGGAACTCAAGGGCCAGCGCTGGGATGCGGACAAATCGATCTGGAAATAGGCTGAAGCTCGTCTTCGCAGCTTCAATTGGTGTCGAGGCGGAATCGCAGTGTCTTGGTGCCGACGAACGACACGAAATCGCCCTGCCGCTTCCAGTTGGTGGCCTCGCCCAATGCCGCGACCAGTTCATCGTCGGCCTGCGCCCGGGCCGGCGGACAGGCGCGATCCTCCAAGGGACCCGCGACAAAGATCACCGTATTGCCGGCAACCGAGAACTGGCCCTTGCCGCCCTTGCACCACAGCTCAAGCACCGCCTCGCCGTTGTCGCCGATTTCCACGTTCGGCAACCGTTTCGATCCGGGCTGACGCGCCACGTCCATCGTCATCGCCATCCCGAACGGAAAACCATCATCCGCCCGGGCCGGGCCGATATCCGGAGCCGCCGTTAGCAACACCAGCGAAACGGCTAGCCGTTTCGCGCCAAGTCTTCCCGAAACCATGCGACCTCTCGGAATCTCTGTAACCACTCAACGCGCAGCGCGTCGTTCTATTGGACGAATATGACATTGGCCAGATTCGTTCTCGAATAAATCTCACTTGAAAAAGCAAACCCCCGCAGAGCCGTCGGGCTCGCGGGGATTTTGGTCGGTGGCGTTAGAGCCGATCTTACTTCAAGACCATCAAAGTGAAGGGATAGACATAAGCCTGCAGCATGACGAAGAGGCCGACGAGACAGGCCAGCGCGATCGAATGCTTGAACACGAAGCGCAAAATCGTACCCTCATGTCCATACCAATTGGTCGCGGTGGAGGCGACGACGATCGACTGCGCGTCGATCATCTTGCCCATCACGCCGCCGGACGAGTTGGCGGCGGCCATCAGGACTGACGAAAGACCTAGCTGCTCGGAGGTGATCTTCTGCAGATTGCCGAACAGAATGTTCGAGGCGGTATCCGAGCCGGTCAGCGCCACGCCCAACCAGCCGAGCAGCGTGCCGAAGAAGGGATACAGCACGCCGGTTGCGGCAAACGCCAGACCGAGCGTCGCATCGACGCCCGACAGCCGGGTCAAGGTGCCGATTGCCAGCATCGCCGAAATCGTGATCAGCGAAATCGCGCACAGCTTGATGGTGCGGCCATATTCCGCGATCATTCTGGCCGGCGAAAAGCCCGCCAGGAAGCCGGAGATGATCGCGGCGATCAACATGCCCGTTCCGGTAAACGACAGGTAGGTAAAGGCAAATACGGCACCTTCCGGCGTCGGCTTCGCCGCCACCGGCGGCACCTTGTTGATCATGTTGTGCAGATCGGGAACCGGATAGTTCCAGGTGAAGATCGAATTCGCCCAGGTCTTGAACCCGCCGGTGCCCCAGACCAGCATCACGATGCAGACGATGATCCACGGCAGCAGGGCGCTCCAGAGCTCGCTTTGCGTCAAGGTTGTCTTGTCCATCAGCTTCGGCGCCGTCATCGTCGCCGCCGATTCGTCCTGGCCGCGCAACGCCGGCGACAGCCAGAGCTGCCTCGGTTGCCAGACCTTGAGGAACAGGATGAGGCAGCCCATCGAGATCAGCGAGGCCCCGATGTCGACGATCCAGGGATTGATGTAGTTCGAGATCACGAATTGCGGGATCGCGAACGACACGCCGGTCACGAGAATGGCCGGCCAGATATCCTTCATGCCCTTCCAGCCGGCGAACGCCCAGATCAGCCAGAACGGCACGATCAGCGAGAAGATGGGGAGCTGTCGGCCGACCATGGCGCCCAGGAGATAGGGATCGAGCCCGGTCACCGACGCGAGGCCCTGGATCGGCGTGCCGAGCGCGCCGTAGGCGACGGGTGCAGTATTGGCGATCAGCGACAGGCCGGAAGCAGCCAGCGGCGAGAAGCCGAGCCCGATCAGGACCGCGCCTGTGACGGCGACCGGCGTGCCAAAGCCCGAAGCTCCTTCGAAGAAGGCGCCGAAGGAAAACGCGATCAGCAGCAACTGCAATCGCCGGTCCTCGGTGACGCCGCCGACCGCGCGCTTCAGCAGCAGCGACGCGCGGATCGACATCCCCGCCGGCATCGTGAAGACAAAGATCGCGATCAGATTCGTCAAGATCACGGCAACAATCGCCGCGATATGCGCCTTGACCTTGCCGCTGGCGATCAGCACCAGCAACGTGACCACCGGGATCGCTGCGGCGACCGTCGACAGCGCTGGGTTGCCGAGCGGATTATAGACTTGATTCCACATTGCGGTTCCTCCCCACGCAACCATCGGGCGCGCGACCAGCGTGGACGGTCGGCGTGCCTGACGCGATCGCGGGGGCGCCTATGCAGTACGCGGGATGTGCCCACAAACTCGGCAAATGCCAAAGTCCGCTCACAACCTCGCGAATTTGAAAAGCGTCCCCGCCCCTCGCCGTTGCCCCCATGCTAGGGTCTAGTCCGCGGCCGGGACAAGCCGAGCCGCATCATGATACTTGCGACTTTAGTCTAAGTTCGCGCAATTCCCGTATTTCCTCAGGCCCTTAGGGCAACCCTTCCAGGAGCGACAATCTGTGAACAACATCCGCGCGACGCTCGCGACCGTTTGGCGGATCGCGGCACCCTATTTCCGTTCCGAGGACAGATTGGCCGGCTGGACGCTGCTCGCGGCGGTGATCGTCATTGAGCTCTCCCTGGTCGGAATCGATGTTCTGCTGAACCAGTGGCGCAACCGCTTTTACAATGCGTTGCAGGAGAGGAATTGGGACACTTTCGTCTTCGAAATCGGCATATTTTGCATTCTGGCGGCGAGCAATGTCGTGTTTGTCGTCTAT
>VAZG01000027.1 GCA_005885285.1 Alphaproteobacteria bacterium
ATGGCGGGCCTGCGCCAACAGACGTCGGGCACGGTCACCATTAACGGCGCGCCGATCCTCAAGCCAGATCCGGACAGGGTCGGCGTGGTGTTTCAGGAGGCGAGCCTGTTTCCATGGCTGACGGCGGAAGAGAATGTCGAATTTCCGCTGGCGCTGCGCGGCGTGGCAAAGAGCGAGCGCCGCGCCAAGGCGCAGGATGCATTGCGGCTCGTCGGCCTCGACGGTTTCGGCAAGCGTCATCCGCATGAACTGTCCGGCGGCATGAAGCAGCGAGTCTCGATCGCGCGCGGCCTGGTGCAGGACCCGCCGGTGCTCTTGATGGATGAGCCGTTTGCCGCGCTCGACGAACAGACCCGGATGACGATGGGCGACGAGCTGCTTCGCATCTGGGCTGCGACCGGCAAGACCGTCGTGTTCGTCACGCACAGCCTGACCGAAGCGGTTTACCTCGCCGACGAAGTCGTCGTGATGTCGCCGCGTCCCGGGCGTATCGTCGATCATTTGCAGGTGCCGCTCGCGCGGCCGCGCACCTATGAGATGCTGAGCGGGGATGCCTTCGGCCGCTTGCGCGACCGCATCTGGCGGCACATCAAGAAATCGGCGTGAGGCGAAAGATGACCGCAAGAGCGCTGCGCCGGTTGATCGTGATGGGTCTCATCGTGTTGTGGGAAATCCTGCCGCGCAGCGGGGCCATTCCCGAATTGTTCCTGCCTTCGCTATCGTCAACACTGTTGGCCGGCTGGAACGAGGCCGCCGAATATGGCCAGGCGCTGGCGGTGACGCTTTCAGAGGTCGCAATCTCGTTTGCCTTCGCCTGCGGTGGCGGCATCCTGTCGGGCGCCGTGGTCGGCAGCCTGCCGCGGCCGCGCATCCTGATCATGCCAATGATCTCGAGCCTCTATGCTGTGCCGCTCGTCATCCTCTATCCCGTCTTCACGGTGTGGTTCGGCATCGGGTCGGAATCCAAAATCGCGTTTGCGGCGATCTATGGATTCCTGCCGACGATGCTTTCGACCGCCGCCGGCATTCAGACCATCGATCCGCAGCTCCTGCTCGCGGCGCGCAGCATGGGTGCGACGCTGAGCCAGCGTCTCGCCCGCGTCATCATTCCGGCCGCGATCCCGACGGTGCTGTCGGGCTTGCGGGTTGGCGGCGCACTGGTCATCGTCGGCGTCGTCGTCTCCGAAATGCTGATTTCCTCCGCCGGCATCGGCTACCTGATCTCGCGCTACCGGACCATCCTCGACACGCCGCATGTGTTCGCGGGGGTCCTGTTGGTGCTGGCGATGGCGGTTGCGTTCAATGCCGCGATCAAATGGATCGAGCGCAGGTGCGCGATCTGGCGAACCGGGACGCAGGGTGGCCAGCACGCCGCCGAGGAGATTGCAGCGAGCGCGCTGCAGCCCGCGACCTGACATGCCCGATTTGGCAAAAGCAAAACGAGGAGAACACCCGTGAACCTGCCAAAGCATCTGTTGCCGACCACAGTGGTCGGAAGCTATCCGCAACCCGAATGGCTGGTGGACCGCGCCATGTTGTCAAAGTCGGTACCGCGCACGCGCATGCATGAGATGTGGCGGCTGCCTGCGGAACACCTCGAGGAAGCGCAAAATGACGCCACCATCGTCGCGATCCGGGACATGGAGCGCGCCGGCATCGATATCGTGACCGACGGCGAAATCCGCCGCGAGAGCTATTCCAACCGGTTTGCCACCGCGCTCGACGGCATCGATGCCGACAACCCCGCCATCATCGTGGCACGGACGGGACAACAGACGCCGGTGCCGCGCGTGGTGGGAAAGGTGCGGCGCGGCCGCCCGGTCGAACTGCAGGATATGGAATTCCTCCGCCGCAACACCGATCGCGCCGCCAAAATCACGCTGCCTGGTCCGTTCACGATGAGTCAGCAGGCCAAGAACGAATTTTACGAGGACGACGAGGAACTGGCGATGGCGTTCGCCGAAGCGGTCAATGCCGAGGCCCTCGACCTCGAAAAAGCCGGCGCCGACGTGATCCAGCTCGACGAGCCCTGGGTGCGCAACAATCCCGATCTCGCCAGGCGCTACGCGGTCAAGGCGATCAATCGCGCATTGCAGGGCATCACCGTGCCGACCGTGGTCCATTTGTGCTTCGGATATGCCGCGGTCGTGCCGGGCTCGACCAAGCCCGCCGGGTATTCGTTCCTCGCCGAACTCGCCGACACCAGCGCGGATCAGATCTCGATCGAGGCAGCGCAGCCAAAGCTCGATCTCGGCGTGCTCAAGGATCTCGCATCGAAGAAGATCATGCTCGGCGTGCTCGATCTCGGCAACCCGGAGGTCGAGACCATTGCGGACATCGCCGATCGCATCCGCAACGGCTTGAAGCATGTCGCGGCGGACCGGCTGGTGGTCGCGCCCGATTGCGGCATGAAATACATGCCGCGTGCTGTCGCGTTCGGAAAATTGAAAGCGATGTGCGACGCCGCGACAATCGTTCGCAAGGAGATCGGCTAGCGGCTTGGCAAACAGACGCCGCGAGCGTACCGGAGGCCTGACAGAACGATGCACTTGGGCTAGAAGCAACCCGGGGCGTTGGTGAGGGAGAAGGTTCGGTGCACCACATGAAAGTCGTTTGTCTTCTGCTCGGCCTGGCCTTGATCCCGGCGCGGTGCCAAGCCGGAACGATATTGATCACCGAACAGGAAGCGAGCCTGCCCAATGGGCGTGCCGGCGCCACCTCCCGCGGCATTACCCGTGGCCCCAGTGTCGAATTGGTGCAGCCCGCCGAGGCCGCGCATTCGCCGGTCCATTTCCAGGTCAGGTTTCAGGCGTTCGGCGGCAACAAGATCGATCTCGACACGCTCC
This sequence comes from Alphaproteobacteria bacterium, assembly GCA_005885285.1. Classification (GTDB taxonomy): domain Bacteria; phylum Pseudomonadota; class Alphaproteobacteria; order Rhizobiales; family Xanthobacteraceae; genus Bradyrhizobium. The sequence continues at coordinate 2,847 of VAZG01000027.1, forward strand.
GCGTCAGCTATCTCAAGAGCCCGGAGGTCGATCTGATGCCGCGCCTGATGCGATTTGTCCAGCGCAGCGGCATCGATATCCCGGACGCGGAGATCCCGCCCGGCGAACACTCGTTTCGCATCGAGGTTTCCGACAGCGAGGGGCGGACCCGAAGCTCCATCCTGGTTTTCAAGGTCGTGCCATGAACGGCGAGAAGTTGCTTTGTCCGTTTGCATTGAAGAGAACAGCCCTGACGCCGTCATTTGCAGCCTGCCAAGGGCTTTCTGATCAACTTGACCGGCTAGCATCAGCCTGTCGCTGAATATTCCGTCGCGTCACGCGCTGCATTTATGGAACCGGGAATAAACGTCCTCGGCGGATGATCAGTCCCCTTTGGAGAGGTGTAGCGCCAGGTGGCGATCCGGTGGTCATCCCACTGCGCCGCTCGTGTTGGAGTTGCGCCGTGGGGTGGGGCCTTGAGCATTCATTACGGTAAATCTGCACTTGATCTTTTGGGCTCGGCCTCGTGGCCCGAACGCGAGGATCTGTCGATCGAGTTGCTGAAGCTATTGGGGGCTGCGCAGGCGGGGGGATCGACGATCGCCGAGTGTCGTGTCACCGCCAGCCGCATTGATCCGTCGGACGATCATTCCTGGTACCGGGAATGGAAGAGCATTGCGGATGTGAACCGCGAGCGCGGTAACGCTGCGCTGCGCGAAGGCCACGTGTTGACCGCGAAGAGCAACTGGCTGCGCGCCGTCAATTACTACCGGACGGCGGCGTTTCCATTCGATCGCGACGACAGTCATTGCCGGGGCGCGATTGACAGCATGCGCCAATGCGCGCGCGACTACCTCCAATGCTGCGATCCGCGGGGCGAGGTTTTGCTGATCCCCTGGCCAGGTGGGTATCCACTGGAAGCCTATTTCCTGCCGGCCGCGGAAACGGCCCGGCCTTCGCCGGCAATCATTTGCATGGGAGAGCCCGGTGAGCGAAAGGAAGAGTTCCTTCATAAGGTTGCGCGGTACGCCAGCGAGCGCGGGATAGCGCTGCTCGCTGTCGATTTGCTTGGAGCCGGGACCGACACGCAGTTCGACCAGATCGTCGGTCGTTCCGACCTCGAAACGACCGTCGGACACATCATGGACTATCTTGTCGAACGGGAAGATGTCGATAGCAGCCGAATCGCCATCCTCGCCGATGGATGCGGGTCTTCCTTCGTGGCGCGTGGGATCGCCTTCGACGATCGCTTTGCCGCGGCGGTGTGTGACGGCGGCATCTGGGATTTGCACGAGCGCGCCTTCCTTGCTGGGCGCCGTGCTCCGTTCGACGCGGAGCTTTCGCGCCCGGATCTCGAGCTTGGCCGGGTGCCGCGTAACATCAAATGCCCGGTCCTGATCACCGCCGGCGAGTGTGGCTGGCTGAAAGCCGAGCGCGTGCGGGGATTATACAGGCAGTTCGAGGCGGGCGGGCGCGATGTGACGCTGAAAATCTTCACCGTCTCCGAGACCGCTGCGATGCAGGCGCATCTCGATAATCCAACACTCGCCAACGAGTATATTTTCGATTGGATCGCTTCGCGTCTGGCTACCGACAGGTATTAGCGCTTCCCAGGCGGACGTTCATTCAGCGCGGGCAAAGGGGTCACGCATCGACAATCACCTTCAGGCACGCCTTTTCCAGGCGGTCCTTCAAGCCGCTGAGTGTATTGGTCAACTGATCCAGCTGCTTGTCGCTGAGTTCGGCAAAAATGAACTCGTTCAGCGCTTCCTGCTGGGCCGCCAGACCTGCCAGATGCTTGTAGGTTTTGTCGGTCAGCGACATCTGCACGATTCTCGCGTCTTCGGTCGAAGTCTTCCGGCGAAGGAAGCCCTTCTTCTCCAACAGCTTTGACTGCGTCGTGATGAACGAGGAATCGACATGAAGCTTCTTGGAGACGGCATTGACGGGAACGCCGTCCCTTTGATCGAGATCTGCGAGTGCCATTAGGATCATCCACTGGGGACCGCTGATTCCGAGAGTCCTTGCCCAGAAATACCGCAGTTCCTCCAGGTGAGTGCTGACAGAATCGATCGCCCAGGCGAATCGCCGGATGGTGTCCTGATTTTTGGGGGCCGTTTCGCTCAAAGCAACATTCCTTGCCGCAGACTTAAGGATTTGCGTCCCCTTGTCGTCCTCCCCCCGATCTACCTTGGTCTGTTTCATTTCCAAAACAACCAAAAAGGTCATCGGCGTATATCGATAGGACCTGATCACCGGGGCTACAATCCCGAACTTACCGAGCGGCACGCGGGCTGGCTCCGGCATTTAGGCTCCGTTGCAAAAAGGACACATCACTGCGATAACGAATATCTGATGAAATAAACTATTTTGATTATATAAATAGCACATGCATATTCACCTCCAGCCGGCTGGGGATGCCGGATCGTCCCGTTAGGACTTCGTTTCTCAATCCTTCCGTCGTGCGGGGGCGAGTTGCGAAACGACCTGGCGGTTTTCGGAGCCAGCCCTGACGGGAATTCCCCCGTGGGCACGGAGCCTTCCGAAGAAGAGAGCAACTTGGAGGTTGACATGAAAATGATTAAGAGCCTTGTCCTGGGCTCGGCGGCGGCTCTGCTCGCCGTGGGCGGGGCACAGGCAGCTGATCTTCCCGTGAAGGCCAAAGCGGTCGAATACGTGAGGATCTGCTCGCTCTATGGTGCCGGATTCTTTTTCATTCCGGGCACAGACACCTGTATCAAGCTGGGTGGTTATCTGCGCGTTGATACCACTTTCAACGGTGGTGTCTACGATGCTCCATTCTGGAGCGGTGACGGCGGTTACGAGCCGGGCACGGGCAATCGCTTCACCGATCGAATCAATTCTCGCGCGCGCATGGCCTTGCAGATTGATACGCGCACTGCTTCCGAATACGGCATTGTCCGTACGTTCGCCCAAGCTGACTTCCAGTTCAGCACCTATGGTGGCACCGTCGCCAATGCTTCTCTCAACGCAGCTGCGCTTGCCGGCACGCTGAACAACGACACGCCCGGCAACGGCTATACCGCGGTCGAATTGGCCTTCGTCCAGTTCGCCGGCTTTACGTTCGGTAAATCCGCTTCGGCCTATGCCCTACCGTGGAATGGTTATGGTGGTAACAACAATACGTCGTTCTTGATCGGCGGTCCCGACTACGTGACCGGCGTGTACAACGTCCAGTACACCCAACAATTTGGCAACGGCGTGTCTGCCACGATCGGGCTCGATGAAGGCCTCGTGTTTAACCGCACCCAGCTCGGCAATCTGGATGTGTTTACGCTTCCCGCGATTTATCCAACCAACGGCGTGCAGACGCCAGCTACTCTGTTTCAGGGTGGATACGGATTGGGTGCTGCGGCAGGTTCGGTGGTCAGCCGCACGACCGGCGCGCCCGCCAACGGATATGGCGGACAGTTCGCGCCTGATATCGCGGCTAACGTCAGGGTTGATCAGGCTTGGGGTATCTTCCAACTCTCCAGCATCGCACATTATATCAATGCGTCGTACAACTTCCTTGACAGCGCCACCGATGCAGGCGCGCAGGGCTTCTCAAGTCCGTACGGTGCCGGTGCCTACATAGTTTGCCCGGCAAACGGCATCATCAACACCGTGCCTGGACAGCCTTGCAGCTCCTTGACTTCGGGTCACCCTGACGGCAAGTGGGGCGGCGCCGTGACTGCAGGTCTCCAATTGAAGAACTTGCCGACGGGTGCCGGCGATCTTCTAAACGTCGACAGCACGTTTGCCAAGGGCGACACCAAGGCCGTCATTTCGACCAGCGGCGCGTCTCCGACCTTCGCGATGTTCCGTGGTACCAGCTCCCTCAATCCCAAAGTCGGGTACGGCTATGTCTCGGACGGCCTGTTTAGCAATGGCAACGGCCTGAACGGGCCAGGTGTCGCCACCAACGGGATCCAGTTGACCAACGCCTATGGTTTCCGTGGCGGGTTCATTCACAACTGGGACCCCTACTGGCAGAGCAGCGTGTTCGGAAGCACATCATTCGTACGCTACAACAATATCGCCAAGAACGCCTATTGTAATTCGGTCTCCGGCAATCCCTTGTTCGGTTGGGGCAACAGAGGTGCAAATCCCACCTCGACCTGCAATCCGGATTTCAACATCTATCAACTTGGTTTCAGGACCGGTTGGACGCCTGTGAAAAATCTGACGTTTAGCGGGGAAGTTTTCTGGTCCTACCTCCACCAGAACTGGACCGGTACGACGCGATCGTTGTTTGGTGTGAACCCACCTTTCCTGGCCACGACATACACCTTCGCAGACCAGCAGACAGTGTCCTTCAATCTTCGGGTTCAGCGGAATTTCTGACCTTGTTGGTGTGAAGAACTTCCGATCCCTCCAAGTAGAGGAATACAGAACCCGGCAGCCTGGCTGCCGGGTTTTTCTTGAGCGGCCGTCAGCTGCGAAGCGCTGGGTACGACGCATGAGGGCAAAAATAAATTTGTATGAGTCACTAAAGTAATTGAAAAATGTATTTAAACAATGTATAAATTCATTGTTGCTGACCTGTGTGGCCAGCCGCTTTTTCGAAGGAGAACTCTAACCAAGCTTCTTTGTTAACCTCCAAAAGCCTCCGGCAATGCCCTGCCGGAGGCTTTCCAATTTTGATGGCCCCTCAAGCGCGCGTCGCGCCGTCGGCACACGAGACGATCAAGGGTGCAGATGCGGTTGCGTATTCGGCGGGGGCGCGTGCTCCATCGCTGCCTGCTCGGCAATCTGTCTCCGTGCACGGCAAGCGGAGTACCGATCCAGAGCGGATCGGCCAGATGGTCCCGGCGCGGGTTTGTCGTATTCGGATGGACCAGAATGCTCAAGCTTCCATGATTGAGCATCAGCCACGGCACCAGTTCGGAAAATACTTCGGCAGCAAGCGCGACCTGAAACATGGCCTGATCATGAGGGCCCACCTTGGCGTCGTGCCAACGCCCCAAGGTGACGGAGAAACGCTCGCCGATCCAGGTGCGCAGCCGCTCGGCCTCCAACCGCGTTGTCGCCGGGTCGTAGTAGACGTGAGCGTGGTAGCTTGCGATCTCGCTTGTCGATCGCGGAGCCAGACTTTCCGGCAAATTGGTCATGGCTGTTGCTCGTCGTCGGTGACCGGCGAGGTGATCACCAGGAATATCAGATCGACGAGGCCCGTATTCGAAATCGCATGTTCGACGCCCGGCGGCAGGAAGATGAAATCATGTTTTCGCACCACGTGGTTGTTGCCGGCAATCTCCATCAGCCCGTCGCCTTCGAGCACGTGGTAGATTTGCTCCTGGACGCGATGCTCGTGCCTGCTGACGTGGGCCATCGGCTGATACATCGAAATCCGGTAATCGAGGTGACGCGAGCCCGCCGTTTCCGGCATCACCAGCGGCTTCGACAGCGCGCCGCCAAAATGATTGGGAAATTCGCGCCACGGCACTTCCGCGATGTTGCGGATGAAGGCGCCGTTGTTTGCTGAAACCATTGTCGTTTCTCCCTCAGGTAACCAATCCGCCGTGATCTACTACGTCAAGCCGGATCGCAGCCAGGTCTATTTCGTCACCAGCCAGCCCGCGCCGGAGTTCATTGTCGAATCATGATCGGCCATGGGAGACGTCAACGAGCTGCGTAAAGCCTTCTACGATTTCCACCCGGAAGTTCGCCACGTGCTGGCGGCCTGCCCGTCGGTGCACAAATGCGCACTAATCGATCGCAATCCGCAATCGCATTGGAGCAAAGGCAATATCACCCTTTTGGGCGACGCGTGCCATCCGATGACCCCCTATATGGCCCAAGGCGCGGCGATGGCGATTGAAGACGCCGCCGTGCTTTCGCGCTGTTTGCAGGGTGTTGATCGCAACGGCGTTGCGGGCGCATTCCGCCGTTTCGAGGCGACCCGCAAGCAGCGGACATCACGCGTTCAATTGAACTCGCGTACCAATACCTGGCTCAGGGAACGCACCGATCCGGATTGGGTTTATGGCTACGACGCCTGGAATGAGCTGCTCGCCGCATGCGAGGCGGCGTGAGGCAGCGCGGCCGCGGCAGCTTGCCACTGTTCATCTTGGCGAACAAAGCGCATGTATTAAGTGACCTTGCGCCGAGCCAGCACCTCCACCGCCAAACGCCATTGATTGTCGCCGCCGGGGGATTGCTCGCCCAACCAGTGAAATGAACTCGGAAATGAACTCGGCGTGACCTTCGTAAAGCTCCATCGCGTCAGCTCGCCCTGCTCGGTCTTGCCCTCCTGCACGATATCGTTGCCGCATGGCCGGCCAATCTGCTGCCGAAAGGAATTGGTTGCCGGGTCGATCCAGTAGATGCGCCATGCGTCGAGATTTGGGTCGTAGATCCTTAAGGTCGTTCCGTACCAGTTGCCGGCGACCGGAAGCGGCGAGGCGTTCGCCCGCTCCGCCAGGCGGGGTGTCATCCAGACATCCTGGATGCCCCGCCCTTGCAGTATCCAGCCAAAATGGATTTCACCGGACGCTTCGTGCCGCGCGCCATCGCCAGCATGGGTGATCACCTTGGCGTCCCAGTCGCCGATGAACCTTCCGTAGAGCTGCAATTTTTCCGCTCGGTCGGTAGCGGGCTTGTCGGTATGCAGGATCGAGATCAATTCAGTGGAGGATGCATTCATCGAACTTCTCCGCGTCTTCGCAAGGGCGGAACAGATCGCAAATGCTGGATGAAAGCTTGGAGGAAATTGCTTTTTTGGAAATCGCTGGTTTTTCAATGGTCGGCCATCGTTCCTCTAACGGAACCGGAGGTTAAATTCACCGAAATGTCCATCGCGCGTCTACTCGTCGTCGTCGGTTTGTTGCTTGTTGCGCTTGGGCTGCTTTGGCCGATGATCGACAAGGTCGGCTTGGGCCGGCTGCCGGGCGACATTATGATCGAGCGCGGCAATTTCCGGCTTTATATTCCGCTCGCAACGTCGTTGGTGGTCAGCGTGATCCTTTCACTGATCCTTTGGATCGCCAACCGTTAAGCTATACCGCGATACGAGCTTCGTACGACGGCATTTAAGAAAATCAAACGGGAGAGCACCCATGATCGAGGGGATCAGCGCCGTCACACTCGGCACCCATGAAATGCCGCGCGCGGTGCGCTTCTATCGCAGGCTGGGATTCGAGATTCTGCATGGCGGCGAACAGTCGTCGTTCACCAGCTTTCGGGCAGGGGCGAGCTATCTCAACCTCATCGCCCAGCCGGCCGAGCGGCGCTGGTCCTGGTGGGGGCGCGTCATCTTTTACGTTGCCGATGTTGATGCGCTTTACGACCGCGCGGTCAGAGCCGGGTGCCAGCCAGCCACCGCGCCCCGCGACGCCGAATGGGGTGAGCGCTTTTTCCACCTCGATGACCCCGACGGTCACGAACTTAGTTTCGCTCGCCCTCTGCAATCCACCAT
>VAZG01000005.1 GCA_005885285.1 Alphaproteobacteria bacterium
CGATCGCGACGCCTTCGCCGTGGAACAGCCGGTCGGAAAAGCCGGTCGCGGCCTCCAGCGCGTGGCCGAAGGTATGGCCGAGATTGAGCAGCGCGCGTTCACCGGTCTCGCGCTCGTCGCGCGACACGATCGCGGCCTTGGCGCGGCATGAGGTCGCAATCGCGTGCTCGCGCGCGGCGCCGCCCTTGAAAATGTCGGCGCGATTGTTTTCCAGCCAGGTGAAAAACGCTTCGTCGCCGAGCACGCCGTATTTGGCCACTTCGGCATAGCCGGCGCGGAACTGGCGCGGCGGCAGCGTATCGAGCACCGCCGTGTCGGCGATCACCAGAACGGGCTGGTGAAACGCGCCCAGCAGATTCTTGCCCTGCGGCGAATTGATTCCGGTCTTGCCGCCGACAGACGAATCGACCTGCGCCAATAGCGAGGTCGGTACCTGCACGAGATCGACGCCGCGACGCAGGATCGCCGCGGCGAACCCTGCGAGATCGCCAACCACGCCGCCGCCAAGCGCAATCACGAGATCGTTGCGCTCGATCCTGGCCTTAATCAGCGCTTCAGAGACCTGTTCGAGACCGGCATAGGTCTTCGAACCCTCGCCTTCGGCAACGATGATCCGCGAGCTCGCAATGCCGGCCGCCGACAACGACGCTTCGGTTTTTTCCAGCCAGTGGATTGCGACATTGCGGTCGGTGACGATGGCGGTGCGCGCGCCGGGGCGCAAATCGGCGATGCGCGCGCCGAGCGATGCCAGCACATCGCGACCGATGACGATGTCGTAGGCACGCGTCCCCAGCGCGACATCGACGATGACGGCGTCGGAATGTTTCAACGGCGCGGTCATCGCGAAACGCTCATGATGCCGGATGGCTGTTCGGCCTCGGCGTTGGCGCGCAAACGCGCATGCAGCGCATCGACACATTCATCGACGATTTTCTCATGCGGCACGTCGCGGGACCAGATCGTCAGATCAGCATGCTGATAGACCGGCTCGCGTTCGCTGATCAGCCGCCCGAGGGTCGCTTCGGGATCGGGGGTCTGGAGCAACGGGCGATCGGCGCGCCGTCTCACCCTGCGCATGATGATATCGGCATCTGCCTTGAGCCAGATCGAGATCGCCTTGGCGCCGACGCGGTTGCGGGTTTCCTCGCGCATGAACGCGCCGCCCCCGGTCGCGAGCACGGCCGGACCGCTCTCGAGCAGCCGCGCGATCACGCGCGCCTCGCCATCCCGAAACTGCGGTTCGCCATGGGCTTCGAAAATGTCCGGGATCGACATGCCGGCCGCCGCCTCGATCTCGGAATCCGCGTCAAGGAACGGCAGGCCCAGCCGCGCCGCGAGGCGCCGGCCGATCGTGGATTTGCCGGCTCCCATCATGCCGACGAGCACAATGAGTCGCGTTCCCAGCGTGGCCAGAATTTCGGCCTCGCGGGATGCGCTGACGTCCGCCGGTAAGACCGTCTCAGGCATTTCGTTGCTCGGTTGCCGCACAATGCGGCACTTCTCACGCCACCTATACTACCCCCGCCGATCGCCTTGCCAGAGTCTCTTGCAACGGCAGGGCGAACATGTTGGATAATTTCAATGGTTAATGAGGCCCTGCCATGCCCAGTTTGTTCCGCTTTCTGACGGTTATCGCCGTGATCGTCGGGGTGGTCTATGGCGTGATTTTCGCACTGGCGAATTTCGTCAGCCCGAAACCGCGGGAAATGACCGTGACCATCCCGCCGGATAAATTTCTCAAGAGATAAGCGGTAACCTCGCCGGATGCCCGCCAGGACCTCAGACGCGAAACTCATCGGCCTGTTCCTCGACATGCTCGCCGCGGAACAGGGTGCAGGGCCCAACACGCTGGAGGCCTATCGCCGCGATCTCACCGATTTCTCGAGCTTCCTCGCCCGCAAAGGGCTTGGCTTTGCCGGCGCGGAAACCCAGTCGCTGCGGGACTACCTCGCCGACCTCGACACCCGCGGCTTCAAATCATCCAGCGTGGCGCGACGGCTGTCGGCGATGCGGCATCTGTTCCGCTTCCTCTTGAACGAGCGGATTCGCAGCGAGGATCCGGCAGCGATCCTGGCCGGGCCGAAACGCGGCCGCGGCTTGCCAAAGGTATTGTCGATTGCCGACGTCGATCGGATGCTGACGCGCGCCAAGGAGCTTACGCAGGCGAGCGAGGCGTCGAGCTCGCAGCGGCTTCGCGCAATGCGGCTTTATTGCCTGCTCGAGGTGCTCTACGCCACCGGCCTTCGAGTGTCGGAACTGGTAGCGCTGCCGCGCTCGGCGGCGCGGATCGACGCCCGCATGATCGTGGTACGCGGCAAGGGCAACAAGGAACGACTGGTGCCGCTCAATGAGGCCTCGCGGCGGGCGATGGCCGACTATCTCGCAGCAATCGAAGCCCTCAAGGCGGAGAAAAAGAAAAATGCCGGCGTCTCGAAATGGCTGTTTCCCTCGTTCGGCGAGAGCGGACATCTGACACGGCAACATTTCGCGCGGGACTTAAAGGAGCTTGCGGCCGCATCGGGGCTCGCGCCGCGGCTGGTCTCGCCGCATGTGCTGCGTCACGCCTTTGCGAGCCACCTCCTGCACAATGGCGCGGA
>VAZG01000006.1 GCA_005885285.1 Alphaproteobacteria bacterium
CAAACCAGATTTCCAACCAAGGTACAGGCGCAAAAATATCTGCTGGCAAATTGGCCGATCGTCGAAAAGATGGCGCGCGATGCCCTTGCGGCGGGAACGTTCAAAGATGGCCAGATCAAGCTCGTCATGATTTAAAGCGCGATGAGATTAAGTTAGATCGTCATCGCGCTTTAGGTTTTTGATTGAGCATGATCTTTTCGGAAAACCGGTGTCCACCCATCGGGTCGTGGCCCGAGGGCATGCTTTTCCCAACGGCTTCAATGCCCGCGATCGCGCAGGCCTCGTCGTTGTCGGAGGTGTCGCCGCTGACGCCGACCGCGCCGAGTAAAGTTGCGCCGTCCTGGATCAGCACGCCGCCCGGCACCGGCACCAGCCGCCCCTGCGCCAACGAATTCACCGCGCTGACGAAATAAGCCTGCTCCTGCGCGCGCTGGAACAGCGCCCGCGATCCCATGCCCATGGCGAGCGCGCCATAAGCCTTGCCATGCGCGATCTCCGCCCGCATCAGGCTGGTGCCGTCCTGCGCTGCCGTGACTTTGACGCAGCCCCTCGCGTCGAGAATGGTGATGACGAGGGCTTTCAGTTTCTTCTCGACGCTTTTGGCCAGCGCAGCATCGAGAATCTTGCGGGCGATGTCGAGGTTCAGTTCAGCCATGGAGCGGTTCCTTTGCGGTCGAGGAGGGAGTTGTCGTGGATTTTGCGCGGTCGAGACTCGTGGCGAGCACGCGCGCAACGTGAAGCACTGCACGGTTCGTGCCATCGGCGATCTGATGCCGGCACGAGGTGCCGTCGGCCACGATCAGTGCGGCCTGCTCCGCGCCGCGAACGGCAGGCAGCAGGGACAGTTCGGCCATCTCGATCGAGGCCTGATAGGTGTCGGCGCCATAGCCGAAGGCGCCGGCCATCCCGCAGCAACTGGATTCGATGGTCTCGACATCGAGACCGGGTATGAGCCGAAGCACTTGCTCAACCGGCTTGAACGCGCCGAAGGATTTTTGGTGGCAGTGCCCGTGCACCAGGGCTTTGGTCGCGATGGCGCCCAGCGGCAGCCTGAGCCGGCCGGCCTCCGCTTCACGGACCAGGAACTCCTCGAACAATAGCGCGTGGGCGCCGATGCTTTTCGCGGTCAGGTCGGAGCGCAGCGAAAGCAACTCGTCGCGCAGCGTCAACAGGCAGCTCGGCTCGAGGCCAATGATCGGCACGCCGCGCGCGGCGAACGACGCATAGGTTGCAACCAAACGATCGAGTTCGCGACGGGCGTTGTCGACAAGACCGGCCGACAGAAGCGTCCGCCCGCAGCAGAGCGGCCTGCCGCCCTCGGCGGGTGTTGGCATATGCACGCGGTATCCGCCGTCGACCAGCACGCGCAATGCCGCGTCGAGATTTTCGCGCTCGTAGAAGCGATTGAAGGTATCGGCGAACAGCACCACCTCGCGGCCGTCTTCGGGCCCGACCGCGACGGCGTTGGGCCGGAACACGTCGCGCCCATAACGGGGCAGATAGCCGACCAGCCGATCCCTCAGCGAAAGCCCGTGGCTCGCGGCGCGCGCGGCCAATACTTCGATCTTCATCTTGGCCATGTCGACGCCGGTCGGGCACTCGTGACGGCAGGCCTTGCAGGAGACGCACAGTTTGAGCGTCTCCATCATCTCGTTGGACGAAAGCGCGTCGGGCCCGAGCTGGCCGGAGATCGCGAGCCGCAGCGTATTGGCGCGGCCGCGCGTGACGTCCTTCTCGTCGCGGGTCACGCGATAGGACGGGCACATCACGCCGCCCTCGAGCTTGCGGCAGGCGCCGTTGTTGTTGCACATCTCGATCGCGCCCTGGAAACCGCCGCCGGCTCCTGGATAGGCCGACCAGTCGAGCACGGTCTTCAGCTCGGTGACGCGGTAGTCCGGCGAGTAGCGGAACAGCGAGCGGTCGTCCATTTTGGGCGGGTCGACGATCTTGCCGGGATTGAGCACATGATCCGGGTCGAAGCGCTGCTTCACTTGCCTGAAATCGGCAATGATGCGCGGGCCGAACATTATCTCGTGGAATTCCGAGCGCACGAGACCGTCGCCGTGCTCGCCGGAATGCGAACCCTTGTATTCGCGCACCATCTCAAAAGTCTCTTCGGCGATGGCGCGCATCGCCTTGACGTCTTTCTCGAGCTTCAGATTCAGCACCGGGCGCACATGCAGGCAGCCTTCGGAGGCGTGCGCGTACATGGTGCCGCTGGTGCCGTGTTTTAAGAAGATGGCGTTGAGCCGCGCGGTGTAGTCGGCAAGATGCTGCAGCGGCACCGCGCAGTCCTCGACAAAGGAAACCGGCTTGCCTGCCTCCTTCATCGACATCATGACGTTGAGACCCGCGGCGCGGAAGTCGGCGATGGCGGTCTGAAGGGCGGGCTCCGTAATCTCGACCACGCCGCCCCATTTGGGCCGTGGGTTATTCCTGCCAAAGCCGAGATCGGCCATCAGCTCGCCGAGCTGCTTTAGCCCGCTGATATTTTCGGCCTGATCTTGTTCGGCGAATTCGACGATCAGGACCGCGTCAGGATCGCCGCGGATCGCGGCGCCGATGATGGGCTGAAACATCGCGATCTCGCGGCCGAGTGCGATCATGGTACGGTCGACAAGTTCGACCGCTATGGGGCGCAGTTTCACGAGATGCTGGGCCGCGTCCATCGCCTCGTAAAAACTGCCGAAATGGCAGACGCCCAACACCTTGTTGCGGATGACGGGCCACAGTTTGAGCTCGACCTTGGTGGTGAAGGCAAGCGTGCCTTCGGAGCCGACCAGAAGATGCGCCATATTGTTCGGCGCTTTGCCGGGCGTAAGCGCATCGAGATTGTAGCCGCCGACACGGCGCTGCACCTTTGGAAATTTGTCGGCGATCTCGGCCGCCTCGCGCTCGCCGAGCGCCAGCATGTCGCGAAACAGATCGGTCGCGTCGTCGTTTGTATTGGCGCGCGCGAGGTCGCGCGAAACCTCGCCGAAATGCAGCATCGCGCCGTCCGCCAGCACCGCGTCCATCGAGAGCGTGTTGTCGCGCATGGTGCCGTAGCGGAGCGAACGTCCGCCGCAGGAATTGTTGCCGGCCATGCCGCCGATGGTGGCGCGGGAAGCGGTGGAGACATCGACAGGAAACCACAGGCCGTGTTGCTTGAGCTGACGGTTGAGGTCGTCGAGCACGATGCCGGGTTCGACGACGCAACTGCGGTTCTCGACGTCGAGCGAGAGGACGCGGTTGAGGTGCTTGGAGAAATCGATGACGATGCCGTCATTGACGGTCTGGCCGCTCTGCGACGTGCCGCCGCCGCGGGGGGTGACCGTTCGACCGTCCTCCCGCGCAATGGCAAGCGCCCGCAGCGCCTCGTCGATGGTTTTCGGGACGACCACGCCAAACGGCATGATCTGGTAGAACGACGCGTCGGTGGCGTAGCGGCCGCGGCTATAGCTGTCGAACAGGACCTCGCCGGTGATCTCGCGCGCCAGCCGGTCTTTGATCATCATTGAGGCCTTGTCGGGCATCCCATCCTCATTGTTGCTCCCCACAACACCGCCCGCTCATCTAGACCCAGGCCAGATGCACTTTGTCTTGAGCTTGTTTATATTTTGAATTCAAATTTCGTCAGGCCGGCTCGGATTGAGCCGGCCCAGATGCGGTCAAATATTCGACCGCAGCGGTCCGCTTGTTGCGCAGGTGGTTGAACAGGATGTCGGAAAGTTCGTTGCCGGCGCGGCGGCGCAACGCCTCCAGGATCGCCTCGTGCTCGCGCATGGCCTCGCCCCATCGCTCGCGCTTGCGCGCAAAATTGGCGGAGTAGCGGATCCGCCTGATCCTTCCTGCGAAGTTGGCGTAGGCACTGTTGAGCACCGCGTTGCGGGAGGCCTCGACGATCTTGTGGTGGATCAACTGGTTGACGCGGAAATAACCGTGCATGTCGCGGTGCAGGTAGAAGGCGTACATGTCGTAATGCAGCCGCTCGATTTCGGCGATTTCGGTATCGGTGATGTTTTCGCAGGCGAGCCTTCCTGCGAGCGCCTCCAGGCCGCCCATCACGTCGAACAGTTCGGCCAGATCGCGCTCGCTCAATTGCCGCACGCGGGCGCCGCGGTTGGGCAACAGCTCGACCAGTCCTTCCGACGCCAACACCTTCAGGGCTTCCCGCAGCGGCGTGCGCGAGATGCCCAGCATCTCGCAGAGTTGCCGTTCGGGAACGCGGCCGCCATCGGGAATATTGCCTTCGACGATGTGATCGCGCAGCCGCGTCAGGATCTCGTCGTGCAGCGACATGTCCTCACGGTCGGGCACGGCAGGCGCCGCAACCGCCTGCGAGGCGGCATCATGCGGAGTAAGGGGTTTCATGAGCCGGACCATATGCCGTTGATGGGGTGCCCGTCGATCACAAAAATGTACACAATTCGTCGGTTGAGG
>VAZG01000007.1 GCA_005885285.1 Alphaproteobacteria bacterium
GCCCAAGTAACGCGCCCAAGCCCGCCTCGGAAGGCTTCGCGCTCGACGCCAGATCGCGCCCCTTCCACTGGGCCCGCCGCGGCGCCCGCCTTAGCATTCGACCCCGGGCAAGTCTAATGCCAAAGCCGGCGAGATTGAGAAGCCTTCTGAGAGCCTTGAAGCCTTCTGAGAGCCTTGGGCGGGGCGGAAATCCGGCCCTTCGGTTACTCGCCATAGCTGCGCAGCCGCTCGAGATCGATGATCGTCACACCGCCATATTCGAGCCGCAAGAGGCCCTCCTTTTCCAGCCGCTTCAGGCACTGGTTGGCATTCTGCCGGGAGATCCCGGACAGCGCGCCGATTTCCTCCTGCGTGATCTCCAGGTGACGCGTCAGGTCGGGGTAGAGGATCGGATTGAACAATGAGGCGATCGAGCGCGCGAGGCGCGCGGTCGCATCCAGCGTGCGGCCATATTCGAGCAACCCGATGAACTGGCCAAGACGTTCGTTTAGCTGCCCGACCAGGAAACGATTGAACCCGACACTGTTCTCGAACAGCCAGAGGAAGGTAGAGCGGTCCATCAACGCCAGACGCGTATCGCGCAACGCCACCACATCGTAGCGCCGGGCCTCGTTCTTGAGCACCGTGCCCTCGCCGAACCACGCCCCGGCGGTCAGGCCCGCGAAGCTCGTCGCCTTGCCACCGCGGGACACGATGCCCATTCGCGCCAAGCCGGTGACAACGCCGGTCCAGTATTCGAACTGATCGCCGCGCATGAAGATGAATTCGTCGGCGCGATAGGATTTCTCGACGATACCCGCGCGCGCGAGTTCGATCTCGCGGTCGTTCAATCCGCGCGACCAGGACGCGATGCGCTTGAGGTAATCCGGAGCAATCATGACCTGCTTGACGTTCGTCCGCGCACTCAACACTCCCCATTAACCTATTGCGATGCAACAATGAGTTTCAATAATGCCCCGGCCCTCCGAGCCGGAACCAAGGCCTGCCGATCGCGCGAACGAAATTTGCCGCCCAATTGTCAGACGCAAGACATTTCAAAGTATCGCTTTCCCCTATTGAGGGCCATCCCACGCGGCGCAGGCGCGGGCGCATCGCGCGCGCTTGGCGGCGCCGGGCATCGATAGTCGGATGGCCTAGCAGTGGTGAGCGATGTAAGGTTCGCAATGGGATGACGAACAATGGATAAAGAGCGCGACAAGCGCCGTATCTGGAGGAATGAGTGGCTTACACGTTGGAAGTGCGCGGGGTGTCGCTGCGCTTTGGTGGCGTTCGCGCGCTGACCGAGGTCTCTTTCGGCGTCAACGACGGCGAACTATATTCGATCATCGGACCGAACGGCGCCGGCAAGACCTCGATCGTCAATTGCATCTCGGGCCGCTACACCCCGACCGAAGGCCAATTGATCTATCGCGACAGGGATATCACCGCGCTCAATCCCAATGCGCGGCCATCGCTCGGCATCGGCCGCACCTTCCAGAACCTGGCGTTGTTCCACCACATGAGCGTGCTCGACAACATCATGGTCGGGCGGCATCACTTGCTGAAAAACAACTTCATCACGGGATCGTTGTACTGGCTGACCGGCGCGCGGCGCGAGGAGCTTGAGCATCGCCGCAAGGTCGAGGAGATCATCGACTTCCTCGACCTGCAGTCGGTGCGCAAGGCGACCGCCGGCACCCTTCCTTACGGCCTGCGCAAACGCGTCGAGCTCGCCCGCGCCATGGCGCTCGAGCCGCGGCTGATCCTGCTCGACGAGCCCATGGCCGGGATGAACTTCGAGGAAAAGGAAGACATGGCGCGCTACATCGTCGACCTCAACGAAGAGTTCGGCATGACCGTCATGATGATCGAGCACGACATGGGCGTGGTGATGGATATTTCCCATCGCGTCATGGTGCTCGATTTCGGCCGCAAGATCGCCGAAGGCGATCCAGCCTCGGTGATCGCCGATACGCACGTCAAGCGCGCCTATCTCGGGGAAGAGGACGAAGTGCTGGTCGATCCCGACGATATCCCCGCGCCGGCAGAGAGCGCGGCATGATGGATTACGCCGCACGCGTCGGAAAGGCCGACACCTATCCAAAGCTGTTGCGTCTCAACGCAAAAGAATACGGCGACGCGATAGCGTTGCGCGAAAAGGATTTGTTCACCTGGAATGACTATCAGAGGCGGGTGCACGACTTCGCGCTCGGCATGGTCGAACTGGGGCTTCGGCGCGGCGACGTCGTCGGCATCATCGGCGACAACCGACCGGACTGGGTAGCGGCCGAGATCGCCACCCACGCCATCGGCGCCTTAAGCCTCGGCCTCTATCGCGATGTCTTGGACGAGGAGGCGGCTTATCTGCTCAACTACGGCGAAGCCAAGCTGGTGTTCGCCGAGGACGAAGAGCAGGTCGACAAGCTGCTCACGCTTGCCGATCGCGTGCCCGCGCTCAAGCACATCGTCTATTCCGATCCGCGCGGGATGCGCAAATACGACGACATCAGGCTGATGGAAGCCGACAAGCTCGCCGCGATGG
>VAZG01000008.1 GCA_005885285.1 Alphaproteobacteria bacterium
GGCGACGTTGCGCGGGATGGCGCGCGCCAGCGATGGCCGGCTCGCATTGGTCGAGATCAAGGCGGTCGACGGCTCGTATCCGATGCTCGGCGAGCTCATGCTTCACCCGGGACTGTCGGTCAATGATCTCCTGGCCGAACGTGACGGCGCGTTCGGTGCAGCGGCGGACCCGACCCTGCTGGCGAGGCTCGATCTGAAGGTCGGCGACCGCGTCAGCATCGGCAACGCCACCTTCCAGATCAGGAGCGCCGTGGATGCCGAGCCGGACAAGCTCGCCGGCGGCGTCGGCTTCGGTCCGCGTTTTCTGGTCGGCGAAGCCGCGCTGCATGCGACCGGGCTGCTGCAGCCCGGCAGCCTGGTGCGCTGGATCTACCGGGTCAAGCTGCCGGACCACGCAAGCAGCGAGCGCGCGACGGCCGCGCTGATCGACGAAGCGAGAGCTGCGCTGCCCGAGGCCGGCTGGGAAATTCGCAGCCGCTCGAACGCCTCGCCGCAACTCGAGCGGACCATCAATCGCTTCACGCAATTTCTGACCCTGGTCGGGCTCGCGGCACTGCTGGTCGGCGGCGTCGGCGTCGCCAACGCCGTGAAAAGCCATATCGATCGCCGCCGCGACGTGATTGCCGCGTATAAAGCGCTGGGCGCCACCGGCCGCGAGGTGTTCGCAATTTATCTGACCCAGGTGAGCCTGCTCGCCGCCATCGGTTCGATTATCGGGCTTGCCGCAGGTGCCGCGCTGCCGTTCGTCATCGTCGCCCTGTTCGGTAAATTGCTGCCATTGCCGGTAGTGCCGGCACTGCATCTGGACGAACTCGCGCTGTCGTTCGTTTATGGCCTGCTCACCGCCCTCGCCTTCGGCTTGTGGCCGCTCGGCCGGGTGCATGACGTGCCTGTGGCGGCGCTGTTCCGCGAGGCCGTCGGCACCGTTTGGCATCGTCCGCGCTGGCGTTATCTGGCGCTAATGGCGGTCGTGATCGCATTGCTGGTCGCGGTGGTGATCGGGCTCGCCTACGACAAGCGCGTCGCCTCCGTGTTCGTTGCATCCTCGGTGCTGGTGTTCGCGCTGCTGCGCGGCATCGCCGCCGTGCTGATGGCGCTGGCACGGCGCCTGCCGCGGCCCCGCTTCACCATGCTGCGGCTCGCGATCGCCAACATCTACCGTCCCGGCGCGCTGACGCCGTCGGTGGTGATGTCGCTCGGTCTCGGCCTCGCGGTACTGGTGACGATCACGCAGATCGACGGCAATCTGCGCCGCCAATTCCTGGCGGCGCTGCCGGAGCGCGCGCCGTCGTTCTACTTCATCGACATTCCCGCCAGCGAAGCCGCACACTTCGACGGTTTTCTCAAACAGACGCTGCCGCAGGCGAGCATCGAGGACGTGCCGATGCTGCGCGGGCGCATCGTCGCCGCCCGCGGCGTCAAGGCAGAGGACCTCAAGGCGTCGACCGATTCCGAATGGGTGCTGCAAAGCGACCGCGGCCTGACCTATACCGGCGAACTCCCCAAGGGCTCCAGGGTAGTCGAAGGGGAGTGGTGGGCCGCCGACTATGCCGGCCCGCCCCTGGTCTCGATGGAGAAGAAGATCGCCGACGGCTTGCGACTCAAGATCGGCGACGAGATCGTCGTCAACGTGCTGGGTCGCGACATGCCGGCCACCATCAGCAACCTGCGCGACATCGACTGGCAAGGCCTCGGCATCAACTTCGTGTTGGTGTTTTCGCCGGGCGCCTTCAAGGGCGCGCCGCACACCCATATCGCGACGCTGACCGAACCCCATCCGGATGCCGCAGGCGACGCCCGCATCATCAAGTCGGTGGCCGACGCGTTCCCGATGATCACCAGCGTGCGGGTCCGCGAGGTGATGGAAACCATCGGTGCGGTGGTCACCAACCTGGCGCTGGCGATCCGCGGCGCCAGCGCGGTGACGCTTGTTTCGGCCATCCTGGTGCTGGGCGGGGCGCTCGCCGCCGGGCACCGACATCGGGTCTACGACGCCGTCATCCTCAAGACCCTGGGCGCGACAAGGGTGCGGCTGCTTGGCGCCTACGCGCTGGAATATCTGATGATCGGTTTTGCCACCGCCGTGTTCGGCGTGATCGCGGGCTCGGTCGCGGCCTGGCTGATCGTGACCCGGCTGATGACCTTGAGCTTCGTCTGGCAGGCCGCAAGCGCCGCAGGCGTCGTGGTGGCGGCGCTGATCGTCACGGTGGGGCTGGGGCTCGCCGGGACGTTGCTGGCGCTAAACCAGAAGCCGGCCACGGTGTTGCGGAATTTGTGACAAATTGAAGCAGCTGGCTCGATCGGTTAACGCGCTTTTGGTGCGGAAATCGCCTTGCGGAGCGACATTCGGCCGCGCATGGAAGCTTGCGGCCGATGTGGTAGTTTCCCACATGGAGCGTGGGTTCAGATAGTCGATTGATGACACAAAATTAATGTCCGCAAACGGCTGTATCTGAGATAGATTTCAAATAACCGGCGCCGCAAACCCTTGCGCTCCACCGGGCAACCAATGGGAATTCGACCATGTCGGACCTAGACCGCAATTACGCTTCTCCTTTCGGCCGGGCCGCCGGGCGCGTTGACGCTGCGACCGTCGATGCCGGTCTGCGCGCCTACATGCTGCGCATCTACAACTACATGACGATCGGGCTCGGCATCACGGGCCTTGCCGCCCTTGGCGTCTACATGGCGGCGGTGACCAGCGATCCGTCAGGCGCCGCGGCCAAAATCGGCAACGCCTTCCTGACGCCGTTCGGCTACGCGATGTTCGTGAGCCCGCTGAAATGGCTGTTCATCCTGGCGCCCCTGGCCATGGTGTTCGTGATCTCGGCCGGGATCGACCGGCTGCGGCCGGCGACCGCCCAGATGCTGTTCTGGGTGTTCTCCGCGCTGATGGGCATCTCACTGTCCTCGATCTTCCTGGTGTACACGCACACCTCGATCGTGCGGGTGTTCTTCATCACGGCCGCCTCGTTCGGCGCACTGAGCTTGTACGGCTACACTACCAAGCGTGACATGACCGGGATGGGCTCGTTCCTGATGATGGGTCTGTTCGGCATCATCATCGCAAGCCTGGTCAATCTGTTCATCGCGAGTTCTGCGTTGCAGTTCGTGGTGTCGGTGGTCGGCGTGCTGGTATTTGCGGGCCTCACCGCCTGGGATACCCAGCGGCTGAAGAACGACTACATCTATGGCTATGCGTCGGCCGGCGGCGACATCGCGGAGCGCGCCGCGATCACCGGCGCATTGTCGCTGTACCTGAACTTCATCAACCTGTTCACGCTGCTGTTGCAATTGCTCGGTCAGCGCGACTGATCCCAGGTTTCAGGCGGATCGTTCAAGCCCCGGCCCTTAAGGCCGGGGCTTTTCTTTTGCGGAAAGGGAAAATAGTCTTCCCCGATGTCCGCGCCCGAAGTCCGGCCCGCAACCGAGGCCGACCTCCCCTTCATCACCGAAATCTACGCGCACGCGGTGCGCTATGGCACCGCGACCTTCGAACTGACCCCGCCTGATCTCGCCGAGATGACGCGGCGCTTTCGTGCGCTGATCGACGGCGGCTTTCCCTATTTCGTCGCAAGCCTTGACGGCCGGGTGGTCGGATATGCCTATGCCGCGGCGTACCGGCCAAGGCCCGCCTACCGCTTCACCGTGGAGAACTCGGTCTACCTTGCGCCAGCGATCCATCGGCGCGGCTTCGGCCTGCAATTGCTGCAGCGGCTGATCGCCGAGTGCGAAGCACGCGGCTATCGGCAGATGATCGCCGTGATCGGCGATTCCGCCAATGCCGGATCGATCGGCGTGCACACCAGATGCGGATTTCAGATGATCGGGACGCACCCCAATGTCGGCTTCAAGTTCGGCCGCTGGCTCGATACGGTGATGATGCAGCGCGCGCTCGGCGAGGGCGCCACGACAGTGCCGGCGGAATAGAAGGCTTAGAATCGCAGGGTGGCAATGCGACCTGTCCGTCGTCGCTCGAAGAGACTTCGTGCTAACGATCTCGCGTCTCCCGGACGCGGCTTCGCCGGTGAACCGCCGGGCCTGGACACAAAATCGCGAAAACAACCCCATGCAAAGTAGACTAGAGCATGATCCGGAAAAGTGGGTACCGGTTTTCCCTCGCGACAAACGCGGAACGCGTTTGCGCGGAGATCATGCTCAAACAAAAATATAGAGCGGGATGACGATTCGAAGAAAAGTCATCACGCTCTAGGTGTTCAAAGTCGCCGAGTTCGTGGCGCCTGATTCGAGACTCCAGTTTCGGAGCTTGAATCGCGTCCGTCGCCGGCGCCACTGATGCCATTAAATCACTCCCTCTTTCGGCGGCATTGCGGACGTGGCCGGGCTTGCTGCTGGCTCGACCCAGTCGCAAATGACCCAACTGAGACATGGGCGGTTCCAGCCTTTCGCAGGGCAAAAGCATCGTTCGTCCTTCGCTAAAGCGTGATATCCTCCCTGCATTGCATGGGCATGACCCCCAAGCGGAGGGTCACATGGCAATTCACATCGGTCGTCGCGACTTCATCACGCTGCTCGGCGGCGCGGCAGTTGCGTGGCCGCTCGCGGCGCGGGCGCAGCAGTCCGCAAAGGTCTATCGCATCGGCTTCTTGTCCGCAGGTGCACAGGTCCGGTCTCAGCTTTGGCCGATCTTCGTGAATGGACTTCGAGAGTTCGGCTGGATTGAAGGCAGGAACATCGTATTTGACCGGCGCTATGCTGATAACAGCCTCGATCGCCTGTCGGAGCTAGCGACAGAGCTAGTCCGCCTTGATGTCGATGTGATCGTGGCAGTCGGGACTCTCGCACCGCTAGCGGCTAAACGGGCAACCGCCTCCATTCCGATTGTCATGATAAACGCGGGCGATCCAGTGGGGAGCGGGCTTGTTGCAAGCCTGGCCCGGCCCGGCGGAAATGTTACTGGCATGAGCCTCATGGCACCGGACCTCGGCGGGAAGCGATTGGAATTGCTCAAACAGGTCGTCCCCCATCTTTCTCGTGTGGCCATTATCTGGAATGCGGTTAACCCCTACTCCGCGCTCGTTTTTGGCGAGACGCAGAGCGCAGCTAAGAAGTTGACGATCGAGCTTCAATCTTTGGAAGTGAGAGCCCCCGGCGACTTCGATGGCGCACTTGCCACCACGATGCAAAAACGTGTCGATGCTTTGGTCATCGTGGAAGACCCC
>VAZG01000028.1 GCA_005885285.1 Alphaproteobacteria bacterium
GTGGGGATCGATATCGATGGCCTTTTCCAACAGCGCCTGCGCCACCACATTGTCCTGCCGCGTCACCCGCCAATAATGCGACAGCGCGCGCATCACCAGATCCCAGGCGTCCATCGAGTCCGGCGCCTTGCGCAGGCTGCGGAAATTCTCGGCGGCATAGAGCTGCGGCTCGATCGCGGCGACGATGGCTTGCGTGATCTCGTCCTGCACCGCGAACACGTCGGCAAGGCCGCGGTCGTAACGCTCCGCCCAGAGATGACTTCCGGTGGCCACATCGTTCAACTGCACCGTGATGCGCACGCGATCGCCGTCCTTGCGGACGCTGCCTTCGACGACATAGTTGACGCCGAGCTCTGCGCCTACCTGCTTCAGGTGAACGGATTTGCCCTTGTAGATAAAGGAGGAGTTGCGCGCGATCACGTAGAACCAGCGCAGCTTCGACAGCGCGGTGATGATGTCCTCGCTGATGCCGTCCGAAAAATATTCCTGCTCCACCTCGCCGCTCATGTTGGTGAACGGCAACACCGCGATCGCCGGGCGATCCAGCACCGACAGCGCCGCGCGCGGCGGCTGGCTGTCGTCGGGCGAGGGAGGCGGCGGCTGGGGCGGCGCTTCCTCCGGCCTGGGCGCTTCCTCCCGCCGGGGCTCGGGCCTGGTCACGCGGACATCGCCGATGAAGCGGAACCCCTTGCGGGCGATGGTGCGCACCAGCCGCTGGTCGCGCCCGGTATCGCCGACCGCCTTGCGGACGGCATTGATCCGCGAGGTCAGCGTCGATTCCGAGACGATCCGCCCCTCCCAGACATGATCGAACAGGTCGTCTTTGCTGACGACCCGGTCGCGATTTTCCAACAGATAAAGCAGGAGATCGAACACCTGCGGCTCGACCGCAACCCCCTGCCCGGCGCAGCTCAGCTCCTGCCGGCTTGTGTCAAGTACATGATTTGAAAAGACAAATTGCAATGTTGGAATCCCGTAGCGTGATGACTTTGAGTCGTGTTGGTCACCTCGCCCCGACCCTCTCCGCGCGAAGAGCGGGGCGAGGGAGAAGCGGCGGGCCTCAAGCAACAATCAAGCTGACCTCAGGGCAAAATCAAGCTGGTGTCAGAGTCTTTAGGTCCGCGCAGGGGCAGTTTGGGTTCACCGGCCATACCCCGTGGCCGCGTTCCTGTTCCCAAAAGGATACACCCATGGCGAGCCTCACCACCGCAAGACAAACCGGCGATTCCGCGGCCACGGCAACGCCGGGGCTTGCCGCGCTCAAGATCCGCCAGCAGGCGGCCTGGTCGTCGGGCAATTACGCCGTGGTCGGCACCACGCTGCAAATCGTCGGCGAGGAACTGTGCGAGGCGCTCGATTTGCGCGCCGGCTCCAAGGTGCTCGATGTCGCCGCCGGCAACGGCATGGTCTCGCTCGCGGCGGCCCGCCGCTGGTGCGACGTGACCTCGACCGATTATGTCCCGGCACTGCTCGAGTGCGGCGCGGCGCGGGCGGCGGCGGAAGGCCTGTCGATCGAATTCATGGAGGCGGATGCCGAAAGCCTGCCGTTTGCCACCGGCAGCTTCGACGCCGTGGTCTCCACCTTCGGGGTGATGTTCACGCCGAACCAGGAGCAGGCCTCAGCCGAGCTGCTGCGGGTCTGCAAATCCGGCGGCAAGATCGGTCTCGCCAACTGGACGCCGGAAGGTTTTATCGGGCAGGTGTTCAAGACGCTCGGGAAATATTTGCCGCCGCCGCCGAAATCGCCGGCGCTGTGGGGCACCCGCGCGCGGCTCGACGAGATGTTCGGCAGCGAGGCCCGTTCGATCCAGGCCACCTCGCGGCTATTTAATTTCCGCTACCGCTCGCCCGAGCATTTCCTCGCCGTTTTCAAGACCTTTTACGGCCCGGTATTGAAGGCGTTCGCCGCGCTCGATGCGGCAACGAGCGAAAGCCTGCGCAACGATCTGCATGCGCTGATCGTGCGCATGAACCGGGCCGATGACGGCACCATGGTGGTGCCATCAGAATATCTCGAGGTCGTCGTCACCAAGCGGTGAGCGGCGGCCTGATCGATACTTTCGGAAGAGATGCTTCGCAACGGAAATTTTTAACGCAAGGAGAATTTGAAATGAGCAGACTGATCGCGCTTGTCTACGGACTGGTGTCCTACGCCTTCTTCTTCGTCACCTTCCTCTACGCGCTTTGCTTCGTCGAGAACGTCGTGGTGCCCAAGACTATCGACAGCGGCGTTCCCGTCGGCGTCCCTGAAGCCATGGTCGTCAACCTGTTGCTGATGTCGCTGTTTGCGATCCAGCACAGCGTGATGGCGCGCCGCCAGTTCAAGGAATGGTGGACGCGGTTCGTGCCGAAATCGGTCGAGCGCTCGACCTACGTGCTGTTTTCGACGCTGGCGCTGGCGCTGTTGTGCTGGCAGTGGCGGCCGATGCCGGCGGTGGTGTGGCATGTCGAGGATACAGACGTGGCCAGCGGGCTGGTCGGCCTGTCGCTGCTCGGCTGGGTGATCGTTTTGACCAGCACGTTCCTGATCAATCATTTCGAGTTGTTCGGATTGCATCAGGTCGCCAACAACCTCACGGGGCGGCCGATGCCACAGCCGGTTTTCCGCACGCCGCTGTTTTATCAATTCGTGCGGCATCCGATCTATCTCGGCTTCATCATCGCGTTCTGGGCAACGCCTGTCATGACCGCGGGCCATCTGTTGTTCGCGGCGGTGACCACCGCCTACATCATCGTCGGCATCCTGCTCGAGGAGCGCGATCTCGTCGGCATGTTCGGCGACGACTATCGCCGCTACCGGCAGCGGGTCTCGATGCTGGTGCCCTGGCGCAAATCGGCCTGACGCGCACGACGCAACGATCAAGCAAGCCCCATCAGGAACAGTTCGATGATCCATTCAAAGCACGCCCCCTTTGCGGGGGGATCGAAGCGCTGCGTCGTCGCGGTGCATGGTTCGCTGTCTTCCGGCCGGCTATGGGCGCGGTTGGCCGACGAGCTCGGCGCCAACTACCGAATGATCGCGCCGGATGTTTCGGGCTATGGCGGCAATCGCGATTCGATCATTCTGCCCGAGCGGCTCGCAGGCGAGGTCGCGCTGCTCGCCGAGCACATCGGGCAGATCGAGGGCCCGTTTCATCTGGTCGGCCATTCCTATGGCGGGGCCATCGCCTTCAAGATCGCAACTAGCTCGCGGTTCGCAAGCCGCGTGCGCAGCCTGACGCTGATCGAGCCGGTGCTGCCGACCCTGTTGGCCGAAAGTGCCGCGGACCGGCGGCTACACGAGCTGTTCGCGCAATTGGCGCGCCAGCTTTACGACGATCTCAGCAAGGGCCTCGCCATGGAGGCGATCGACAAGTTCACCGCGTACTGGAACGGATCGGGGCCTGGCGAAAAACTGTCCCCCGAGGCGCGGCTGCGCATGATCGAACAGGCCGGCAAGCTCGCGTTCGATTTTCGCGCCGTGCTCGCCGAGAAAAATGTCACGGTCGCGGCGGCTGCGATTCGCGTGCCGACGCTGCTGTTTTCCGGCGGCCTGTCGCCGTATCTCACCCAGCGCATCGTCGGCCGGCTGGCCTCGCTGATTGCGGGCGTCGACGCGCGGCATTTGCCGGCCGCGGGGCACATGATGGCCCTCTCGCATGCCAAGCTGATCAATCCGGAGATTGCCGCGCATATCGCGCGCGCGGATCTGGCCGAGGTTTCAGCCCATCTCTTGACCAGCGCTTGATCCAACCAACGACAGGGAGAGACGATGCCGACCGAGAGCAAGAAGGCTGAAACGATCGTGCTGCATGGCGGCAGCTATCGCGCCGACCCGGCGACCAGCGCGGTGGCCGTGCCGATCTATCAGACGACGTCCTATCAATTCAATTCGACCGAACATGCCGGCAATTTGTTCGCGCTAAAGGAGCTCGGCAATATCTACACCCGCATCATGAATCCGACGCAGGCGGTGCTGGAGGAACGCATCGCCGCGCTGGAAGGCGGGGTCGCCGCACTGGCACTCGCCTCGGGCCAGGCCGCCTCGCTGATTGCGGTGCAGAACATCTGCCATGCCGGCGACAATTTCGTCTGTTCGACCGACATCTATGGCGGCACCTGGAATCTGTTCCAGAACACCATGGCGACGATGGGCATCGAATGCCGCTTCGTCGATCCCGCCGATCCCGACAATTTCCGCCGCGCCACCGACGCCAGGACCCGCTGCTATTATGGCGAGACGCTGCCGAACCCCAAGCTCGCGGTGTTCCCGATCGGCGAGGTCGCGCGGATCGGCCGCCACCTCGGCGTGCCCCTGATCATGGACAACACCGCCTGTCCGGTGCTGTGCCAGCCGATCAGGCACGGCGCCGCGATCACGCTGCACTCGACGACGAAATATATCGGCGGCCACGGCACCTCGATCGGCGGCATCATCGTCGATGGCGGTCATTTCGATTGGGAAAAGCATGCCGAGCGCTTCCCGATGCTGAACAGGCCCGATCCGAGCTACCATGGCGCGGTGTGGACGCAGGCGGTCAAGCCGCTCGGCCCGATCGCCTATATCCTCAAAGCCCGCGTGACCTTGCTGCGCGATGTCGGCGCGGCGATGTCGCCGTTCAACGCCTTCATGTTCATCCAGGGATTGGAAACGCTGGCGCTGCGCATGCGCCAGCACTGCGCCAATGCGAGCGCCGTCGCCGATCATCTGTCGCGGCATCCCAAGGTCGACCGTGTGATCTTTCCAGCCATGATGGAGGGCGAGGCAAGGCGCCGGGCCGACGCTTACCTCAAGGGCGGATATGGCGGTCTCCTTGGATTCGAGCTCAAGGGCGGCCGCGACGCCGGGCGCAAATTCATCGATGCGCTCAAGATGTTCTATCATGTCGCCAATATCGGCGATGCGCGCTCGCTCGCGATTCATCCCGCCACCACGACGCACTCGCAACTGACCGCGGAAGAGCAGCACAAGACCGGCGTGACCGACGGCTACGTCAGGCTCTCCATCGGCATCGAACATATCGATGACATCGTTGCCGATCTCGATCAGGCGCTTGGCTAGCGGCGTAGAATTCGCGCTTGGCGCTCGAGCCAAGCTTCTGATATCGAAGGACCCGTCAAGACCAGACGGGCAGGACTAGACGGGAATAATGCCGATGAATCGATTTGCCGCGCTCGGGCTAACGCAAAAATGGCTCGCCCCGGCCCTCGCCGGGCTGTGCGC
The DNA here is from genome assembly GCA_005885285.1 of Alphaproteobacteria bacterium. Taxonomy (GTDB): domain Bacteria; phylum Pseudomonadota; class Alphaproteobacteria; order Rhizobiales; family Xanthobacteraceae; genus Bradyrhizobium. The sequence continues at coordinate 5,204 of VAZG01000028.1, forward strand.
GCTCGCCGGCCTCCTCGCCCTCTCCACTTCCCCCGCCCTTGCCGCCGACACCCCCGATCCCGACGCGCCCAAGGGCGCGACGGTGACGGTGCTGAAGGCGGCGAAATCCTGCTTCTCCAACCTGGTCGAGGTCACGGGTATCGTGCTGGCCCGCGACGAGACCACCGTACGCCCGGAACGGGCGGGGCTGAAGGTCGCGGAAGTGCTGGCGGATGCCGGCGACACCGTGACCGCGGGCCAGACGCTGGCGCGGCTCAGTTTGCCCGAAGGCGGCACGGCGCAGGTCGCAGCACCGGTCGCGGGGCTGATCGCCTCGAGCTCGGCGGTGGTCGGCGCCATGGCATCGGCCAAAGGCGAAGCGCTGTTTTCCATTATCGCAAGGTCCGAATACGATCTGGTCGGCCTGGTGCCGACCCAGGATGTGGCGAAGCTCGCGGTCAATCAGGGAGCCTCGATCCGCATCCCCGGCGCGGGCGATGTCGACGGCCGGGTGCGCCGGATCGCGCCGACGGTGCAGCCCGATAGCCAGCTCGGCCAGGTCTTTATCGCCATCACCACCAATCGCCGCCTGCTGGTGAATTCCTCGGGCCGCGCGCTGATCAAGACCGGACAAAGCTGCGGCGTCGCCGTGCCGCTCACCGCCGTGCTCTACGGCACCGGCGGCACCGTGGTCCAGGTGGTGCGGCGCTCGCGGGTCGAGACCAAGCGGGTCGAGGTCGGCTTGATGGCCGGCGGCCAAGTCGAAATCCGCGAAGGTGTGAACGAAGGCGATATCGTGGTGGCGCGGGCCGGCTCGCTTTTGCGCGAAGGCGATCCGGTGCGGCCGGTGACCGCGAGCGGGGAAAGCAAATAGCGGCGCGGTCGCCGCAACGGCGGTGAGCTCCCTCTCCCCTTGTGGGAGAGGGTTGGGGTGAGGGGTTCTATCCGCGAGTCCCGATGCCGCAACCCCTCACCCGGATCGCATCTGTCGATGCGATCCGACCTCTCCCACAAGGGGAGAGGTGCAGCGAGCATGCGGCTCGAGATTCTCAGATGTGCAATTTGCACATCGTCGCTCGCGCTTGGCGCGCCCCGGAATGACGGGGTCTAACCGCCGGCGCTGGCGCTGGTGCCGAGGCGGACGTCTTCCAGGAGCGATGACGACACGGACGGCACCTGCTCGCCATCGGAGGCGCGGGAGATCGTGACGCGAGTCTTGTTGAACACGGCTTCCGCGCCGCTTGCCTGCGCCGCCAGATTGCCGAGCAGTTCCGACACCAGCACGCTGTGCTCGCCCTTGGAATCTTCGGCGACCTTGCCGGGGGTGGCCGAGGTCAGGACCAGCGCATTGTCGGGCGCGTTGATCGGCGCGAGGCCGTGGGAGAAGGTGCGGAAACGGCGCTCGTAGGGATTGCGGCGCGAGGCGTCGACGACGACGAGCTTGGCGCGCGCGCCGCGCTCCTTCATCACGGTCAGCACGGATTCGATCGAAAGCCCGTCGCGGCGAACATCGGCTTCCTTCCAGATCACGGCATCGACCGGGATCATGTAGCTCTCGCGGCCGACCTGGACGCCATAGCCGCCGTAGAACAGCATGACGACGGAGTCCTGCTTGATCTTGGACTTCAGCCGCTCGACCGCGCGGGCCATATCGTCCCGGCTTGCGTCTTCCACCACATCGACATCAAAACCGTCACGGCGGAGCGCTGCGGTCAGCGCGCGGGCATCGTTGATCGGCTGGGTCAACGGCGCATTGGCGTCGGGATAATTGCCGTTGCCGATCACCAGCGCGATGCGCGAGGGGCCTTTTGCGGCCTCGAGATCCTGCTGGGTCGCGACCGCCTTGGCAGCATCCAGCGCCCGCAGGTTCAGCGCGGCATGGGCGCCGATCGCGAGCGACACCGTTCCGGCCAGCGCGGCGGCGATGGCGAGCGAGCGGCGGGAGATGCAAAGCTGCCTAAAATTCATCACTGATCAATCCTGGTCACTGCCGAGCGCGCGGCTGCTTGAGTTGCGCCTGTCGTCGCTATCGGTTCGTGGGGGTGGCTGCTTGAGTGTCGCTCGATTGCGCTCAATTTGCGGCACCGCAACAAACAGACCCTTAACCTCCCTCGCCGGTTCCGGCAACCCATAAGCTTGCATGGCATTTAACATACTGAAAAATCTGAATAATTCTGTCTTGCCCCGCCGTTAACAATGGCCTCAAAAGCCTTGGATAGGGCAGATTGATGATCCGCCAAAGCGGCTGCGGCGGCTGTGATGTTGGTCACATTTGTGTTTCCCCGCCGGCCGTGTAGCTTTTGTTAAGGATCTTCCAAGTCTTCAAAGGCAGCCGCGCCCCGCTATCTTTGAGAGCGTGGATCGCGCGGAAAGAACCCCATGAGCTTTCAGCATTTCGCCGGCGCCGCCGGGGCCGCTTATCGCGCGCTGACCGCCTCAAAGGAGGGTCCGTCGCTCTACGACGTCTGCGATCCCCTGCTGCTGCACCACCGCGGGGGCGATCCCCACCTGGCCAAATTCTACCGGACCGCGCTGGGCAATCCGGCGCTGCGGGCGATTTTGCGACGGGCGGGATTGCCGGAATTGGCCGATCGCGCGCGCCTGCAATCGCTGCGCGAGGCCGTGCGGAGGGCCCGCGACGATCATGCCCCGGACTGGGAAACGATCGGCCAGCCGATCGCCGACCTGCTCGATACCATCGCGCTCGATCACCCGAAGCCGGAGGTAGCCGTGGGCGGCGGACCGGCGCCTAGTCTGGCTAAAATCGAAAGCGCGATCCGCATTTGCGGCGCGCATCTGCTGCGCGCATATGCGCGATGCGGCTTCATCCCGACCTATGCGGCGTTCAACCTGATTGGCGATGCCGACGTGCGCGGCCGCGAATTGCTGATGGCGCTGCGCGGCCTCAATTCGCGTGGCTACAAGAACTCGACGCTGTTGTTCAACCTGGCGCGGGTCTTCATCGCCCGCTCCCAGGCCGCCGCGCTGATCAACCCGCCCTGGCGGGGGATTGCCGAGCCGATGTGGGAGCCGATGCAGATCCGCCATCGCTCCGCCTATTACGATGCGTTCTTCACCGAGGCGCTGCTGAGCTTCATCGAGACCGGCCTGGCCTCGTCCGACGAGGCCGGCGCTGCGCGAACGGCGATCTCGGACATGGTCGATTTCTGCCTTAAGACGAGCCGCGAGGAGGTGCGCGCGCATGACGGCTCGACAGTCAGTGTCGTCACCGCGCTGGCGCCGCTGCCGCATCCGCGGTTCTCGCGGTTCTTCGCCCAGATCAAGCAGGATTTGGGCTTTGGCGTCTACGTGCCGGATTGCGACACCACGGCCTGCGCCTTCTCGGCCGCAACCCAGGCCGGTTCGACCGACCCGATCCTCGATCAGCCGCTGCTGGATTTTTACGCCGGCTACCAAGTGCGCGAGGGCGACAACGAGCCTCGTGTGACGGTGCCGCTCAACGATCACATCGACTATGAAGGCGGCGTCGCCACCTGGATCGACAACCTCAGGGGTGAACGTCCCTTTGGCAATGATCTCGATCCGACACTCAATCTCGATATCCTCGAAGTCAGCTTCCGCAACTTGAGCCGCTGGAAGATCCTGGAGACACCGCAGCGGCTCGAGACGCTCCAGCGCATCATCGGTTTCCAGAAACGCCTTACTGAGACCGGCGCGTTCACCAATCCACGCTCGCACATCTATTATCTGCCGGAGCTTTACTGCGCCTATTTCGGCCGCTGCCATGCTGCCTTCATGGCGCTGCCGGCGGCCGCCCAAGGCGCAATCGATACCGACGGCGCGTTCGATTTCATCCGCGGCCGCGTGCTCGCCTATGTCGAGAGCGAGCTGATCGCGGGCGAGATGAACGTATTCGATGCGGCGCTGGCACTGATCGCGCTCGGACATCTTGGAGCGGATCCGGCTTGCTTTGCGCCGGCCCTGGCCTGCATCCTGAGCCATCTCGGCGAAGGCGGCCGCCACGGACCGTTCAAGGCCTATGAATGGAACAAGATGAAGACGCCGACGCGCATTCTCGTTGGCGGCCCCGAGGTCACCTCGGCCTTCGTGCTGATGGGCCTCGCACTGGCGCGGAAAGCGATGATGCGGGGGGCGGGCCGAGCGTAAATTCGCCGGCGTCATTGCGAGGAGCGCAAGCGACGAAGCAATCCAGACCCTCCTTGCTGCCCTCTGGATTGCTTCGCTTTCGCTCGCAATGACGGTAGCGTATAATGTCTCCCCGCCGTCCCGGGACCACCGATGAAAATCACGACCCTTTTCGTTGCCGCCTCGATCCTGCTGCTGCCGTCGATCGCGCAAGCGGCCGACCTGACCGGGGTGCCGAAAATTCGCGACGGCGATCAGATCCAGATCGGCAACAGCCGTATTCGCCTCGGCGGCATCGACGCGCCGTCGGCCGACCAGCTCTGCCTCAACACCAAGGGCGAACGCTGGACCTGCGGTGCCGCGGCGCGCGACGAACTTGCCAAGCACGTCGAGAACAAGAGCTGGACCTGCCATGTCGAGCGCACCGATCGCCGCGGCCGCATCGTGGCTCATTGCGAGGTCGACGGCGAGGACATCCAGAAATGGTTGGTGAGGAGCGGCTGGGCCTTGTCCTATGTGCGCTTCTCCCATGACTACGATGCCGACGAGGCCGCCGCGCGCGAGGCCAAGGCCGGCATGTGGCAGGGCGCCTTCATCGCGCCGTGGGACTGGCGCGTCCGCAACAAGAAGACCGCAATCCTCGGCGCCGCCAAGCCGCCGCCGAATGCCCATGCGATCCTGCTGGCTTCGGCCTCCGGCCCGGTCGCGCCATCGCCCGATTGCACCATCAAGGGCAACGTCAACAGTGCCGGCGAGTGCATCTATCACAGGCCCACCAGCCGCTGGTACGCGCAGATCAAGATGCAGATCAACAAGGGCACACGCTGGTTCTGTTCGGTCGAAGATGCCGAGGCCGCGGGCTGCCGCGAGACCAAACGCTAGCCCGTGTCTGAACATCCGATCGATGTGCAATCGAAGGCGGCGCAACACGATCGGCTGGAGCGTATCCTGCTGGCGCTATTGTCGGTCGTCGCCCTCTATGGCGCGCTCGCCTATTTCGTGCTGCCGGCGCTCTGGGGCCATTATGAGCACCAGAAAGGTCTTGCCAATCTGCCGATGGTGACACGAACCGCGCAGGGCATTCCCGGCGATCCCATCAATGTCGGGCTGATCGGCGACGAAAGGGACGTGCTGTGCGCCATGAATGAAGCGGGCTGGTTTCCCGCCGATCCGGTGACGTTCCGCTCCTGGATCTCGCGTTCGAACAGCCGGCCGGCAACAGCGCCGATCGTCGCCATCATGTGCGGTTCTGGAAAGTGCTCGACAAGGGCGAGGAGGCGCGGCCGGTCTGGCTTGGCGATGCCACCTTCGATCGCGGCGTCGGCGTCAGCCACTATACCGGCGCCATCACGCACCACATCGATGCCGATGTCGATCTCGAAAGAAAAGCGCTCGCCGCCGACCTGGAGAGCGCCGGAATGGTGGACGCCAAATATCAGGTGACCGGCATTGGGCCGACCGTCGACGGCCGCAATGGCGGCGGCGATCTCTATTACACCGATGGCGAGGTGTGGGTGCTGCGGCTGGTTACGGCCTGTCACAAGCGAAGCGGACCCACAACCATCATTCCGAGTCCGCCCGCGACCGCGATCAAGGATGAAATCTGGCAGGCGGTTGCCGGTACCTTGAGAGAGTAGATTTGCCACAAGCCGTCATTGCGAGCCAACGGGTCGCGCGAATGCGCGCCCGATGACAGGCTCAGCGAAGCAATCCAGTCTTTCTTGCGGCGCTGGATTGCTTCGCTTGCGCTCGCAATGACGGCTTCAAACCATTATCATCTTGTTCTGGCTTGAATTCCCCCTCGTTCCCCTGCATCCCTTCCCTCACGCAATACCCAAAGGAAAAAATAAAAATGACTGTTCGCGCGGGCCGGGAGTTTCTGGCAATCCCGGGGCCCACCACGATGCCCGACGAAGTTTTGCAGGCGATGCATCGTCCTGCGCTCGACATCTATTCCGATCAGATGGTCGACCTGACCGACAGCCTGATGGCCGATCTCTCCAAGCTGTTCGCGACCAAGGGCCGCTCCTACATCTACATCTCCAACGGCCACGGCGCGTGGGAAGCGGTGCTCTCCAACGTGCTGTCGCGCGGCGACAAGGTGCTGGTGCTCGAAAGCGGGCGGTTTGCGATCGGCTGGGGCAATGCCGCCGCCGCCATGGGCGCCGAGGTCGAGGTGCTAAAGGGCGACTGGCGCCGCGCGATACGCCCCGACGAGGTCGAGGCGCGTCTGCGCGCCGACAAGAACCACAGCATCAAGGCGATCCTGGCGGTGCAGGTCGATACGGCCTCGGGCGCCTACAACGATATCGAGGCGATCGGCAAGGCGATCAAGGCATCAGGTCATCCCGCGCTGTTCATGGTGGATGCGGTGGCCTCGCTCGGCTGCATGCCGTTCGAGATGGACAAATGGGGCATCGATGTCGCGATGTCCGGTTCGCAAAAAGGATTGATGACGCCGCCGGGCTTAGGCTTCGTCGCCGCCAACGACCGCGCCAGGGAAGTACACGCCACGGCCGGGCTGCGAACGCCCTATTGGGATTGGACCGAGCGCGAGGGCAGCGAGCACTACCGCAAATATGCCGGCACCGCGCCGGTGCATCTGTTGTTCGCGCTGCGCCAGGCCGTCGACATGATCTTCGAGGAGGGACTTAAGAATGTGTTCCTGCGCCATCGCCTGTTGGCCGGCGCGGTTCGTCGCGCGGTTTCCGTGTGGGCCGAGGGCCAGGTGCTCGGCTTCAACGTCGCGGAGGCGGCCGAGCGTTCCGACACCGTCACGACAGTGGTCATGGGAGGCGGTCACGATCCGGTCGCGCTGCATCGCTATTGCAAGGAAAAATGCGGCGTGGTGTTGGGGGTCGGGATCGGCGAACTGCAGGGGCAGGCGTTCCGGATCGCCCATATGGGCCACATCAACGCCCCGATGGTGCTGGGGACGCTTGGCGTCATCGAGGTCGGCCTCAACGCGCTGCAAATTCCGCACGGCAAGGGCGGCACCGAGGCCGCGATCGAATGGCTCGGCGAAAGTGTGAGCCCGTAACGGGGACCGTCATTGCGAGGAGCAACGCGACGAAGCAATCCATTCTTCCCTTCTATGGGGGCATGGATTGCTTCGCTGGCGCTCGCAATGACGACAAATTAAGAGCGCACAAACGCTTCCCGCCGCCCCCCGCTTCGTGCTTATATTGATCTAGCGATAAATAAGAAGCCGACCAACGGCGTCTGTGCGTTCCACAAATCCGGTTGCGCGCAAGAGTATAGGGAGTGATGCGAGTGGCGTCCGTTGAATTGCGCGGCCTGACCAAGCGGTTTGGATCGCTTAGCGTGGTCGACCAGGTCTCGCTGCGGATCGACCATGGGCAGCTCATCTGTCTCCTGGGCCCTTCCGGCTGCGGCAAAACCACGACACTGCGGCTGATCGCCGGATTCCTGGAGCCGTCGGACGGCGAAATCCATGTCGGCGATCGCGTAGTGTCTTCGAAGGCCAAGACATTGCCGCCCGAGAGCCGCAAGATGTCGATGATCTTCCAGAGTTACGCCTTGTGGCCGCACATGACGGTCGCCGAAAATATCGTCTACGGCTTGCGCCTGCGCAAAATGGACCGCGACACCATCGCGAAAAAACTCGCCGCGATCCTTTCGACCACCAAACTGGAAATCCTTGCCCAGCGCTATCCCGGCGAACTATCCGGCGGGCAGCAACAGCGGGTGGCACTGGCCCGCGCGCTGATCGTCGAGCCGGAAACATTGCTGCTCGACGAGCCGTTGTCGAATCTCGACGCCAATTTGCGCGAGGAGATGCGATTCGAGATCCGCCGCCTGCATGACGAATATCGCTACACCACGGTTTACGTTACCCACGACCAGTCCGAGGCGATGACGACAGCCGATTTGATCGCGGTGATGAACGCGGGAAAGATCGACCAGCTCGGCACGCCCGAACAAATCTACGCCCGCCCGGAATCAGAATTCGTGGCGCGCTTCATCGGCGCCAGCAACGTGATCAAAGGCGTTGCGCGCGACGACAATCACATCGCATTCGCGGGCGCTACTTTGCAGGTGGTCGGCGCGAAGCTTAAAGCCGGCCAGGATGCTGCTGTCGCGATCCGCCAGCACGACATCCAGCTTTCCACGCAAATACCGCAAGGTCGGACCAACGCGGTCAAGGCCACCGTGACGCGTCAGGTGTTTCTCGGCGCCAGCCGCGACTACATGGTGGAGACCTCCGACGGTACTTCCTTGCGCGTCGTCACCTCAACCGAAAACGCCGTGGCCAAAGGCATCGAGGTCTGGCTCACGCTGCCACCTGAGCGCTGCCGCGCACTCACCCGATGACTTTGGCAGAGCACGCGATGAAGAACGTAAAAGTTTCGCGACGCGATATTCTCAGAGGCTCGAGCGCGCTTGCGCTGTCGTCGGTATTCGCAAGCCCCGCCCGCGCCGAGGTGCCGCCGGCGATAGCGATCACGCCGCAACTGATCGAGGCCGCCAAGCAGGAAGGCAAGGTGGTGCTGTATTCCTCGATGGACCTGCCGGTCGGGGAAAAGCTCGGCAAGGCTTTTGAGGCGGCCTATCCCGGCATGGCCGTGCAGATCGAACGCTCCGGCTCCGAGCGGCTGTTTCAGCGGATCGACCAGGAATTTGCATCCGGCATCCACGCCGCCGACGTGATCAACTCTTCGGACGCCTCGCACTTCATTCCCTGGAAAAAGAACGGCTGGCTCGAGCCGTTCGTGTCCGAGGACGTCGCAAAATATTTTCCGCAACAATATCGCGACCGCGACGGTCTTTTCGTGACGACGCGGTTATATCTGTCGTCGATCGCCTACAATACGAACCTGGTGAAGGCTGACGACGCGCCGAAGAGCTTTGCCGACCTGCTCGATCCGAAATGGGCCGGCAAGATGGTCAAGGGCCACCCGGCCTATAGCGGCACGATCATGACCGCGACCTTCCAGATGGTGCGCGAGCTCGGCTGGGATTATTTCGAAAAGCTGTCGAAACAGCGCGTGATGCAGGTGCAGTCGTCGACCGATCCGCCGAAGAAGCTGTCGCTCGGCGAACGCGCCGTGATGGCCGACGGCAACGAATACGGCATCGTGCTGCTGAAGGAGGCGGGCCAGCCGGTCGAGCCGGTGTATCCGGCCGAGGGGGCGCCGACGATCTCGGGACCGACCGGGATTTTTGCCGGCGCACCGCATCCCAATGCCGCAAAACTGTTCCAGGCCTGGCTGCACACAAGACAGACCCAGCAATTCTTCAGCGATTTCACCGCGCAATATTCCGCTCATGCGCAGGTGCAATCCAAGCCCGGACGCCGCAAGCTTTCCGACATCAGGCTGATGAAGGAAGATCCCGCCGGCGTCGAGGCGATGGCTGAAGAGATCAAGACGCGCTATGCGAAACTGTTTCGGGTGTAGTCATGCGTTGGCGCAATATTGCACCACCGTCATTCCGGGATGGTCCGAAGGACCAGACCCGGAATCTCGAGATTCCGGGTTCGCGTCTTCGACGCGCCCCGGAACGACGATGAGAGAGTTTTCATATGACACTCACCCCCGCCATCGATAGCCCAAAGCCCCGCATCGACTGGACCAAGCCGGTGCTGTGGCTGTTTGCGGCTTGCCTGGTTGTGCTGATCGTGCTGCCGATGTCATGGCTCGCGGTGTTCAGCTTCACCGACAAGGCCAGACATCCGACGCTGCAAAATTTCGTCACGCTGTTCACCGATCCCGACTTCCTCGATCCGCTTTTGACCACCGCCATCATCGCGATCACGTCCGCCACCATCTGCTGCGTGGTCGCCGCGCCGATCAGCTGGCTGGTGTCGCGCACCGACATGCCGGGACGGCAGACCATCCGTGCGCTGGTGACGGCATCGTTCGTCACGCCGCCGTTCCTCGGCGCGGTGGCCTGGGAACTGCTGGCCGCGCCCAACAGCGGGCTGCTCAACCAGCTCTATCGCGCGGTGACCGGCGCGGAGTCCGGCGAGTATCTGTTCAACATCTATTCGATGGCCGGAATCATCTTCGTGATTTCCTGCTACACGTTTCCGTTCGTGTTCGTGCTGGTGGCGAACGCGCTCGATACCATGCCGGGCGAACTGGAAGATGCTTCCGCTATCCTCGGCGGCGGGGCCTGGACCACGGCGCGGCGGGTGACGATTCCGCTGGCGCTGCCGGCGCTGGTGGCAGGCGCGCTGATTGCGTTCCTGCAGGCGATGACGCTGTTCGGCTCGCCCGCGATTTTGGCGCTGCCGGCGGGATTTCACACTATGACCACGAAGATCTGGAGCCTGTTCCAGTATCCGCCAAAACTCGAACTCGCCGCCGCCGCCGCGGTGCCGCTGTTGCTGCTGACGATCCTCTTGTTGCAGGCGCAAAAATTCATACTGGGACGCCGCGGCTACTCGGTGGTTGGCGGCAAATACGGTAGCCCCCGTCGCGTTGAGATGAAAGGGTGGCGCTGGGCGGCGCTGGCCTTCTGCCTGGCGATGCTGCTCAACCCGGTTTTCCTGCCGTATCTGGCGCTGCTCAACGCGGCGTTCTCGCCGAACGCGACGACATTGGTGACGCCGGCGACCTTCACGCTGCACAACATCGTATTCGTTTTCACCGAACTATCGTCGACCCAGTTGGCGCTGAAGAACACCGTGATCCTGGGTACCGCGACTGCGACCATCGGAACGATGCTGGCACTGGTGATCGCCTATGTCACGACGCGCCGGATCATCGCGGGCTCGCGCGTGCTCGGCTTTCTCGCGACCGCTCCCGTTGCGGTGCCCGGCATCGTGCTCGGGGTCGGCTTGTTCTTGAGCTACACGCGGCCGCCGTTTGTCCTGTACGGGACGCTGTGGATCCTCCTGCTCGCGTTTCTCACCATCAACCTGCCGTCGGCCTATCAGCAATTGCAGGCGGCATTCGCCACCATCCATCCCGAACTCGAGGACGCGAGCCGCATCCTCGGCGCGAGCCGGCTGCGATCGTTGCTGCAGATCACCGCGCCATTGCTGCGCACCGGCGTGATCGCAACCTGGTGCTTCATCTTTATTGGCGTGATGCGCGAATTGTCGGCGGCGATCGTTTTGTTCACGTCGCAAACAAAAGTGATCTCGGTCTTGATCTACGACCTCAACGAAAGCGGCGATCTCGCCGCGATCGCGGTATTGGGGATTGCAATGCTGGTGATCACCTTCGCGGTGGTGCTCGCCGTCAACCGGATTCCGATGTTCGGCGCCAACGCCGGCACCCGCTTGAGAAACAGCTAGCCGGGTTATGGCAATCGGCCCGGCCGGACCCATATGTCGGGGGCCGATATTGGCCCGACCGCACGAGGATTGAGTGACAAAAGTCCTGGAAAAAGCGACGTTGGCACCGGTCGCCCCGCGCCGGCCTCATTCCTTCACAAAGCACGGCATCACGGTGGTCGACGACTACGCCTGGCTGAAGGACGCCGATTGGCAGGAAGTGCTGCACGATCCCGCTGCGCTGGACACGGACATCCGCAATTATCTCGAAGCGGAAAACAACTACACCGAGAGCCTGCTCGGCCATACCGCGCACCTGCAGAAGAAGCTGGTTGCCGAAATGCGCGGGCGGATCAAGGAAGACGATTCCAGCGTGCCGTCGCCGGACGGTCCCTTCGCCTATT
>VAZG01000186.1 GCA_005885285.1 Alphaproteobacteria bacterium
TCCGGAATGCACGGGCCGTGATTGAAGACGCTGCAGTAAGACGGCGTGCAGGGCCGGCCGTCCAGCACGCTGCAGGGCTCATGGGAAAACGGTATGGGATTGATCTGCCGACGTCGCGCGTCGGCGTTTCCTGTCATAGCGACGGCCATGACAAAAAAGATTGAAATGATAACGACGCGCCGCAGCATGAAACGCAACCTCGAAGGCGACACAAAAGGAAAATGATATGGCCGGCCGGCCGCATCAAGCCCGGTTGCGTTCACATCCCCGCGTTTGCCCATGGCGATGCCGCACCCCGTCATCGCCCGCCTCGACCGGGCGATCCAGTATTGCAGAGACGTAAGAGATCAAATCGATAGGCTGCGGCGTACTGGGTCCCCCGCTTTCGCGGAGGACGACAGGGGGCGCACGCTCTCGCCGGCTTACCCCTTCTTCTTCACATCCTTGATGCTGGAAAAGGTAATGCCCTCGGCGCGCTCGCTGATGTAGCCGAGATAGAATTCGTTCTTGGCCAAAAATACCGGATCGCCGTCGACGTCGTCCGCGACGCCGGAGCCGTTGGCGGCGATGAACGCATCGAGCTTCTTGCGGTCGTCGGAGGAAATCCAGCGCGCGAGCTGGAATTCGCTCACTTCAAATTCCACCGGCAGCGAATATTCGGCATCAAGTCGCGCTTTGAGCACGTCGCGCTGCAGCGGGCCAACTACGCCGACCAGCGCCGGCGCGCCGCCGCGGGGACGGAACACCTGCACCACGCCCTCCTCCGACATCTGCTGCAGCGCCTCTTCCGGCTTCTTTGCTTTCACCGCATCCGTCAGACGCACGCGGCGGACGATTTCCGGCGCAAAACTGGGAACGCCGACGAACGTAAGGTCCTCGCCTTCGGTCAGGGTGTCGCCGATGCGCAAGGTGCCATGGTTGGGAATGCCGACGACGTCGCCGGCAAAGGCTTCATCCGCCAGCGCGCGGTCCTGGGCAAAGAAGAATTGCGGACTGGACAGCGACATGTTCTTGCCGGTGCGTACCAGTTTTGCCTTCATGCCGCGGGAAAGCTTGCCGGAGCACAGCCGCGCAAAGGCGATGCGATCGCGATGGTTCGGATCCATGTTGGCCTGGATCTTGAACACGAACGCGCTCATGCGCGGCTCCGCCGCGTCGACCTTGCGCAGGTTGGATTCCTGGGCGCGCGGCTCGGGCGCGAACCGCCCCAAACCCTCCAGGAGATCGCCGACCCCAAAATTGCGCAGCGCGCTGCCAAAATAGACCGGCGTCAGGTGGCCCTCGCGAAACGCGTCGAGCTCGAACGGCTTGCAGGCCTCGCTCACCAGAGCGAGTTCGTCCTTGATCGCCGCGACATCGAGATTGGGATTAAAGGCCGCGAGATCGGCGATATCGATCTGTTGTGCAGCGCCGGTCTTGGCGCCACCGCCTTCGAGCAGGCGTACCCCGCCGCTCGCGACATCGTAGGTGCCGAGGAAATCGCGGCCGCGACCGACCGGCCAGGTCACCGGCGTGGTGTCGAGCGCCAGCGTCTTTTCGATTTCGTCCAAAAGATCGAACGTATCGCGGCTTTCCCGATCCATCTTGTTGATGAAGGTGATGATCGGAATATCCCTGAGACGACAGACCTCGAACAGCTTGCGCGTCCGCGCCTCGATGCCCTTGGCGGCGTCGATCACCATCACGGCGGAATCGACCGCAGTCAGCGTTCGATAGGTGTCTTCGGAAAAGTCCTCATGGCCCGGCGTGTCCAATAGGTTGAACACACGGCCTTCGAACTCGAACGTCATCACCGAGGTGACGACGGAGATGCCGCGCTCGCGCTCGATCTTCATCCAGTCGGAACGAGTATTGCGCCGCTCGCCCTTGGCCTTGACTTGGCCGGCAAGGTTGATGGCGCCGCCGAACAGCAACAGCTTTTCCGTCAGCGTGGTCTTGCCGGCATCCGGGTGGGAGATGATCGCAAAGGTGCGACGGCGCGCCACTTCTTGGGCAAGCGGTGAACGGGACGGCTTTTCGGCTGCAAGGGCGGTGTCGGACATGGGCCGAGCGTTTGGCAGGGAAAACCGGCCCAATCAAGGGCGATTTGCGGTTGCAGCGTCCGCGGCTGTCCCCATATCTCCGGCGGGAGGACGACCTCCTTTCAGCCCATTATCCGCGGGGACGACCCTGCCGAATCAGGGGGGTTTGTCATCGCTTGGGCCATCTTGTTCGTCGCGGGCCTCATGGAAGTCGGCTGGGCGATCGGGCTGAAATACACCGAAGGTTTCTCGCGGCTCGTTCCGTCCGTGCTGACGCTTGCGTGCATGGCCGGCAGCATCATCCTGCTCGGGTTGGCGGTGAAAACGCTGCCGATCGGAACCGCCTATGCCGTGTGGACCGGGATCGGCGCGGTCGGAACGGCGCTGTTGGGCATCATGCTGTTCGGCGATCCCTCCACGGCGCTTCGCCTCGCCTGCATCGGACTGATCGTCGGCGGCATCGTCGGGCTCAAGCTCGTCACCTGATCAGCGCACCAGCGACACCGCCCAATAGGCCAGGGCGGCAACGATGGCCGAAGCGGGTATCGTGATCACCCAGGCATAGACGATCGAGCTCGCGACGTTCCAGCGCACCGCCGAGACCCGCCGTGCCGCGCCGACCCCGACAATGGCGCCGGTGATGGTATGCGTCGTTGATACGGGAACCCCGAGGAACGTCGCCATGAACAGGGTGGCGGCGCCCCCGGTCTCGGCGCAAAACCCCTGCATCGGCGTCAGCTTGGTGATCCTAAGTCCCATGGTGCGGACGATGCGCCAGCCACCCATCAGCGTGCCCAGCGCCATCGCTGCCTGGCAGGCCAAGACCACCCAGAACGGGACCGAGAATTGCGCGCCGAGCTTGCCTTGCGAATAGAGCAGCACCGCGATCATGCCCATGGTCTTCTGCGCGTCATTGCCGCCGTGGCCGAGCGAATAGAGCGAGGCCGAGGCGAATTGCAGAATGCGGAAGGCGCGATCGACCGCATAGGGCGTCGAGCGCACCGAGGCCCAGGAGACGATGGCAACCAGCACCATCGCCAGCAGGAATCCGACCACCGGCGACACTACGATCGCGATCAGCGTCTTCGATAGCCCGCTCCACACCGCGGCCGAAATGCCGCCCTTGGCCATGCCGCCCCCGATCAGTCCGCCGATCAATGCGTGCGAGCTGGAAGACGGTATTCCCAATCCCCAGGTGATCAGGTTCCAGACAATGGCGCCGATTAGTGCGGCAAAGATCACTGCGCTGTCAACGATGCTCGGTTCGATGATGCCGGTGCCGATGGTGTTGGCGACATGAAGTCCGAACACCAGGAAGGCGACGAAGTTGAAGAAGGACGCCCATAACACCGCATAGTGCGGGCGCAGCACACGGGTGGACACGATGGTGGCAATCGAATTGGCGGCGTCGTGCAGTCCGTTGAGAAAGTCGAACAGCAGCGCGACCGCGATCAAGCCGATCAGAACGGGAAGACCCAGCGTGGCATCCACGGCGCGGCCCTGCCCTATACCTGTTCGATCACGATTGAATTGATCTCGTTGGCGACGTCGTCGAAGCGATCGGCGACTTTCTCGAGATGGTCGTAGATCTCGGCGCCGACGATGAAGTCCATGGTGTTGGCGTTGCGGTGCTTGAGGAACAGTTCTTTCAGGCCGATGTCGTGGAGATCGTCGACCCGCCCCTCCAGCTTGGTCAGCTCCTCCGTCATCGCGGTGAGCATCGCGACGTTATTGCCGATCGATTGCATCAGCGGCAGCGCGCGCACGACCAGATTGGCGCACTCGACCAGGAGCCCGCCGATTTCGCGCATCGGCGGCTCGAAGCTCCGGACCTCGAACAGCACCACCGCTTTTGCGGTCTGCTGCATCTGGTCGATGGCATCATCCATCGATGTGATCAGGTTCTTGATGTCACCGCGGTCGAACGGGGTGATGAAGGTGCGGCGGACCGCGGTCAGCACCTCGCGGGTGATATTGTCGGCGTCATTCTCGAACTGGTTGACGCGTTGGCAGTATACCGGCGTTTCCTCGCCACCGCGCAGCATCTCCTGCAGCGCCAGAGCCCCCTGCACCACCGTCTGGGCGTGGCGGGCAAACAGGTCGAAAAACCGCTCTTCCCTGGGAAGAAGGGAGCGAAACCAACGCAGCATGGGCCATTTCCACCGTTCTGGAGCGCGGCCGCCAGGCGGCCGTCACAAAACTGTCATAGACCCATTTTGGCGAAAGGCCCATCATGCCCGGCTGCGAGGCCAGATCATCCACCGCTTTGTTGCGGGCCAGAAAAAGCTCTCGAAATCCGACCTTTAGAGCGATATCCGGAAGTAGTGCGCGATCTCGCCGATCAGGCCGCGGCGGAACGTCAGCACGCAGGCAACGAAGATCACGCCCTGAATGACGGTCACCCATTGCCCGAACCCGGCAAGATACTGCTGCATGGCGATGATCACGAAGGCACCTACCACCGGCCCGAAAACCGTGCCGAGCCCGCCGACCAGCGTCATCAGCACGATCTCGCCCGACATGCTCCAGTGCACGTCGGTGAGCGAAGCGTTCTGGGCGACGAATACTTTTAGCGACCCGGCAAACCCCGCCAGCGTGCCGGAGAGGATGTAGGCGAGCAACTTGTACTGATCGGTCTTGTAGCCGAGCGAGATCGCACGCGGCTCGTTCTCGCGGATCGCTTTCAAAACTTCGCCGAACGGCGAGTTGATAGTGCGATAGATCAGCAGGAAGCCCGCCAGGAAGCCGGCGAGCACCACATAATAGAGGGTCGTCGATTTCGAGAGATCGAAAATTCCAAACAGATGTCCCTGCGGAATACCCTGGATGCCGTCTTCACCATGGGTGAAAGGCGTCTGCAAATAGATGAAATACAGCAATTGCGACAGCGCCAGCGTAATCATCGAGAAATAGATGCCTTGCCGGCGGATGGAGACGAAGCCGGTGACGACGCCCAGCGCCGCGGCGGCGGCAATGCCGGCCAGGATCCCCAGTTCAGGCGACAATCCCCACACTTTCAGCGCGTGCGCGCTGACGTAGCCCGCGGTGCCCAGGAACATCGCGTGGCCGAACGAGAGCAAGCCGCCATAACCGATCAAGAGGTTGAAGGCGCAGGCAACCAGCGCAAAGCACAGGGCCTGCATCACGAAAAACGGATAGATGCCGGTGAGCGGCACGATCGCCAGCAGTACCGCCATGATCGCAAACACGATCATCTCGTCGCGCATCGCGCGCGGGGTTACCGGTATCGAATTGTCGGTGATTGCTGTCATGTCAGGCCGCCCGTCCGGTCAGTCCCGTTGGCTTTATCAGGAGCACCAGCACCATCAGGACGAATACCACGGTGTTGGAAGCCTCGGGATAGAAGTATTTTGTCAGCCCCTCGATCACCCCCAACGCGAAACCGGTGATGATCGATCCCATGATCGAACCCATGCCGCCGATCACCACCACCGCGAACACCACGATGATGAGGTCGGCCCCCATCAGCGGCCGCACCTGATTGATCGGCGCCGACAGCACGCCGGCGAGCGCGGCAAGGCCAACGCCGAGGCCATAGGTCAGCGTGATCATCCGCGGTACGTTGATGCCGAAGGCGCGCACCAGGGTCGGGTTTTCGGTCGCCGCGCGCAAGTAAGCGCCAAGCCGCGTCCGCTCTATCAGGTACCAGGTGGCAAGGCACACGGCGAGCGAGAACACGACCACCCAACCGCGATAGATCGGCAAAAACATGAAGCCGAGATTCATGCCGCCCTTCAGCTCGTCGGGGATCGCATAAGGCAGGCCGGAGGAACCGAAATAGTTCTGGAACACGCCCTGCACGATCAGGGCGATGCCGAAGGTCAAGAGCAGACCATAGAGATGGTCGAGGCCGGACAGCCATTGCAGCATGGTCCGCTCCAGGATCATGCCGAAAATGCCGACCGCAATCGGCGCGATGATCAGCGCCGGCCAGTAGCCAATGCCCGCCACGTTCAGCAGGAAATAAGCGCAGAATGCGCCCATCATGTAGAGCGCGCCATGCGCGAAATTGATGATGTTGAGCATGCCGAAGATCACGGCGAGCCCGAGACTGAGCAGCGCGTAGAACGAGCCGTTGATCAGTCCCACCAGAAGCTGGGCGTAAAGAGCCTGCATGGTCTTAGTCTTTCGCGCTCAATTTGCGTTGCGCCGTTCGACAGAATAGTGCCCGCCGGCCGCGGCCAGCGGGCGATCGATGTTTTACTTCTTCACCAGCGGGCAAGCACTTTCCGAAAGGGGCCTGAACGCCTGATCTCCCGGGGTCGTTCCGACCAGCTTGTAATAATCCCACGGTCCCTTGGATTCTTCCGGCTTCTTGACCTCGAACAGATAGGCTGGATGAATCTTGCGGCCGTCGACGCGGATCGAGCCCTTGCCGAACAAGGGATCGTCGGTCGGCATTTCCTTCATTTTCGCCACCACCTTGGCGCCGTCATGCGGATTGCCGCCCATCGCGTCGAGCGCCTTGAAGTAGTGGATCAAGCCGGAATAGACGCCGGCTTGCACCATCGAGGGCTCCGCCTTGTTCTTCGCGCGCTCTGAAAAACGCTTGGAAAACGCGCGCGTCCCGTCGTTCAGGTCCCAGTAGAAGGTTTCGGTGAAATTCAGTCCCTGTGCCACCTTCAGACCCAACGAATGCACGTCGGTAATGAACAACAGAAGCCCGGCGAGTTTCTGGCCTCCCGCAACGATGCCGAATTCCGAGGCCTGTTTGATCGTGTTGGTGGTGTCGCCGCCGGCATTGGCCATGCCGATGATCTTGGCTTTGGAGGCCTGCGCCTGCAGCAGGAAGGAGGAGAAGTCCGAGGAATTCAGGGGATGCTTGACGCTACCGATCACCTTGCCGCCCGATTTCACCACGACCGCTGTCGTGTCGCGCTCGAGCGCCGCACCGAACGCGTAATCGGCGGTCAGGAAGAACCAGGTATCGCCGCCGGCCTTCACCAGGGCCCGGCCCGTGCTGTTGGCGAGCATATAGGTATCGTAAACCCAGTGAATGGTGTTCGGCGAGCATTGCGCATTCGTGAGATCCGACGTCGCCGCGCCAGTATCAATCAGAATCGAGTTCTTCTCCCGCACGAGGTTGTTGACTGCAAGCGCAACGCCCGAGTTCAGCACGTCCATGAAGATGTCGACTTTTTCGACATCGATCCATTGCCGCGCAATGTTGGTGGCGACATCGGGCTTGTTCTGGTGGTCAGCGGAAATCACTTCGACCTTCCAGCCCTTGGCCGCAAGTCCGGAATCCTCGACCGCCATCTGGGCCGCCAGGGTGGACCCGGCGCCGCCGAGGTCGGAGTAGAGCCCCGACATGTCGGTCAATACGCCGATCTTGATAGTCTTATCCTGCGCAAACGCGCCGGTCGTCGCGGCCAGCGCGAGCGCGCTACCGAGGAAAAGCGCGGAAATTTTCAGTTTCATGTTTTCTCCCTGAACTCTGCTTAAAACGTTTCACACGCCGAGATAGGTATGAAGCTTGTCCATATTGGACGATAGCTCGGAATTGGCGAAGCCGTCGATCACCTGGCCATGTTCGACGATGTAGTAGCGATCGGCGACGGTGGATGCGAAGCGGAAATTCTGCTCGACCAAAAGGATGGTAAAACCTTCGTTCTTCAGCCGCGCGATGGTGTGGCCGATCTGTTGGATGATGACGGGAGCGAGCCCCTCGGTCGGCTCATCGAGCATCAGGAAGCTCGCGCCGGTGCGCAGGATGCGCGCGATCGCCAGCATCTGCTGCTCGCCGCCCGACAGTTTGGTGCCCTGGCTGTTGAGCCGCTCCTTCAGATTGGGAAACAGGTCGAAAATCTGATCCAGCGATAGCCCGCCGGAGCGCACGATCGGCGGCAGCAGCAGGTTCTCGCGGACATCTAGGCTGGCGAAAATCCCGCGTTCCTCCGGACAAAAAGCGACGCCCATGCGCGCGATCCGGTCCGAGGTCGCGCGGATGATCTGCTGGCCGTTGAAATTGATCGATCCGGTGCGCTTGCCGATGATGCCCATGATCGATTTCAGCGTGGAGGTCTTGCCGGCACCATTACGCCCGAGCAAGGTCACGACCTCGCCGGCGTTCACGTCGAAGTTGATGCCGTGGAGAATGTGGGATTCGCCGTACCAGGCTTCGAGATTCTGCACCGACAGCACTTGCCCGTTGGCCATCGATGGCGCCGCCTTCGTTGCACCCGCTTCGGCCATTTTCAGATCAGGCATGACCTGCCCCCAGATAGGCTTCCTTGACGCGCTCGTCTTTCGAGAGGTCGGCATAGTTGCCCTCCGCCAGCACATGACCGCGCGTCAGCACGGTAATGATATCGGAGAGGTTGGCGACGACGTTCAAATTATGCTCGACCATCAGGATGGTGTATTTCGCGGAGATGCGCTTGATCAGGCTCGCGATCTTGTCGATGTCTTCGTGGCCCATGCCTGCCATCGGCTCGTCGAGCAGCATCATCTCGGGATCGAGCGCCAGCGTGGTTGCGATCTCGAGCGCGCGCTTGCGGCCATAAGGCATCTCGACTGCGGGCGTGTTGGCAAATTCGCTCAAGCCCACGTCATTCAACAACTCATGCGCGCGGCCGTTGAAGCGATTGAGCACCGCCTTGGAACGCCAGAAATCGAACGAGCTGCCGTGCTCGCGCTGCAGCGCGACCCGCACGTTCTCGAGTGCGGTCAGATGCGGAAACACCGCGGAAATCTGGAATGAGCGCACGAGGCCCAGGCGCGCCACGTCGGCCGGCGCCATCGCCGTGATGTCCTGTCCGTTATAGAGGATATGGCCTGCCGACGGCCTGAGAAACTTGGTCAGGAGATTGAAGCAGGTCGTCTTGCCGGCCCCATTGGGGCCGATCAACGCATGAATACTGCCGCGTCGCACCTTGAGCGCAACATCGCGAACGGCGAAAAAACCCGCGAACTCCTTGGTCAATCCTTGGGTTTCGAGAATGAACTCATCGGCCAAACAAAATTCCCCCATCAGCCATCGTCACGAGGCCCCCCGCGCACACGGCTAATTTTTTACCTCCCCGGCAGGTTCTTCCCCGGACGTCTTGGAACCCGTCCCGGACTGCCGCCTCATGGGCGGAATATGCCGTCAACGCGAGGAATTAGGCAAGGTGGAAAGCTGGGCAGACCGCAGGTGCGGACAACGAGACGAATGCGCCATTAGTCGAACTTGTTCGAGCCGCTTGATCGAGCGCCCTCACGCGCAGGGTTGCGGTGCCCGGATAAGCTGCCGTTAACGGTGTTTTGGTGCGCGAGTGGGCTTTCATAGAAAATTTCACCATAAGCCCGATGATTTACCGCTTTGCATCCGGATGCCGAATTACAGCCCTTGGAAGTTACAGCCTTGAAATTCGAGAGCGCCAATCCATCGGTCGTCAAAGCGATCAAGCAGCGTGACCTCCTGAACACGTGGCTGCGACTTTACGCCCGCGCGCAATCGATGCCGCGCCTCGAGGAATATCAGCCGGCGCGGCTCGAAGACGAACTGCAGGACCTCGTATTCTACACCGTCGATACCGTGCCGGAGCCTCCGCGGCTGACCATCCAGAGCGACGGCACGCGGATGTCGAGCGCCTATGGACACACCGGCAAGGGCCGGTTTCTCGACGAATATCTTCCCGCCAGGCTCGTCCCCATCGTGATGCCGGTTTACTACCAGTGCATCAAGTGCGCGCTTCCGGTCTACACCATCGCCCACATCGATGACACCTACGGCCGGATCGTTGCCTATGAGCGGCTGCTGCTGCCGTTCTCGCAAGGAGATGGAGTTACCCATATCGTCGCCTCGCTGAAGACCATCAGCGAAGACGGCGGCTTTGAAATCAAGAATCTGATGCGGGGAAACGATTCGCTGCCGAAGCCGAAGCTGCGCGTCGTCATCGACCGCGACCTGTTCCACAGCGCGCCGGGCCGCATTGCGGCGCGCGAGTTGATCGAATTCAGTTAGTATCCGAAAATGGAATTCGAAAGTGCCAATCCTTCGGTCGTCAGATCGATCAAGCAGCGCGACCTGCTCAATACGTGGCTGCGTGCGCTTCGCAAACCGCAATCCCTGCCCGTCCTCTCGGATTTCAGGCCGGAGCGCATCACCGATGAATTGCCCGACATGATGGCGTTCAACGTCGAGGGTGAAGGCGACGTGGCGGTCGCGCGTTTCGTGATCACACATGAAGGCGCCCGGCTGACGGCCACCTATGGCAACGAGCATATCGATCCCGACAAGCGGACCAATCGCTATCTCGACGACGCCATCGGCCCGCATCGTTATGCGCGCGTGGTCGCCTCGTACCGCGCCTGCCTGGCGCACAAGCGGCCCACCTACTCGGTTTCGACGGTGCAGGATGGCGACGGCAAGGACGTCTCCTACGAGCGGCTGCTGCTTCCGTTTGGAAAAGCCGGAACGGTCGAACAGATCGTCGGCTCCTACAAGGCGATCAGCGTCGACGGCGGTTTCAAGGTCAGCAATCTCATGGGAATCAGGCCGAAGACCCTGCCGGTCAGCGTGATCAAAGCCGTGATCGACCGCGAAATCGCGCGCCGACCCATAGGGAGCGGCACCGCGGACGATATCATCGAGCTGAACTAGATTTACTGCCGCGCGATTTCGCCTCCCTCGCATAGATTTCCGGCTGGAATCCAACCAGCAATTTGCCGCCGAGATCGAGCACCGGCCGTTTGATCATCGAGGGCTGCGCCAGCATCAAAGCGAGCGCCCTCTTCTCGTTCAGGCCTTCCTTGTCGGCATCGGGCAATTTGCGAAAAGTAGTTCCGGCGCGGTTGAGCAGTGTCTCCCAGCCGAGTTCTTCGCTCCACTGCTTGAGCTTGTCTTTCGCAATGCCGGCCGTCTTGTAGTCATGGAAATCATAAGTGACGCCATGGCTGTCGAGCCAGGCGCGCGCCTTCTTCATGGTGTCGCAGTTCTTGATGCCGTAGATGATGGTGGTCATTGCGTGGATACCTGTCGTGCCTCGCTCGCGATCGCGACTATTCCCATTCGCAGCCGCACAGATCAAGCCCGATGGTGGCGGTATCGACAGACACCGCCACTGGCGCATCGCTCCCCCTTTGCAAGCAGCAAGCCGCGCCCCTCAACTTTCAGCGACGACATCGACGACGGCTTGGGAGAAGGCCTGCGGCGCTTCCTGGGGCAGATTGTGCCCGATGCCGCCCTTTATGGTCCGGTGCATATACTTGCCCGAGAATTTGGCGCGGTAGGATACGGGGTCTGGATGGGGTGCGCCATTGGCATCGCCCTCAAGGGTGATGGTGGGCACCGTGATCATTGGAGCCTGGGCTAACCGCTTTTCCAACTCGTCATATTTCGGCTCGCCTTCGGCAAGGCCGAGCCGCCAACGGTAGTTATGGATCACGATCGCGACATGATCGGGATTATCGAGGGTCGCAGCGCTGCGGTCGAAGGTGGCATCGTCAAAGTCCCATTTCGGCGACGCGATCTGCCAGATCAGTTTTGCAAAATCGTGCCGGTATTTGTCGTAGCCAGCCCGGCCGCGTTCGGTTGCGAAATAAAATTGATACCACCATTGCAGCTCGGCCTTCGGCGGCAACGGCATCTTGCCGGATTCCGGGCTGCCGATCAGGTAGCCGCTCACTGAAACCAGCGCCTTGCACCGCTCCGGCCACAGCGCTGCGATGATGCAGGCCGTCCGCGCGCCCCAATCAAACCCGGCGAGGGTTGCCTTCTCGATCGTCAGCGCGTCCATCAGTGCAATGATGTCGAGGGCGAGCGCCGACGGCTGGCCGTTGCGGACCGTTTCGGCGGAAAGAATGCGCGTCGTGCCGTAGCCGCGCAGATAGGGCACGATCACGCGGTAGCCCGCCGAGGCCAGCAACGGCGTCACATCGACAAAGCTGTAGATGTCGTAGGGCCAGCCGTGCAAGAGCATGACCGCGGGACCGTCGGCGGGACCGGCTTCGGCATATCCGATGTTCAGAACGCCCGCATCGATCTGCTTCAGCGCAGCGAACGAGGTATGCGCGCCCGGCTTGATCGCAGGCAGCTGCGCTTGCTCTGCCTTTGCCTCGGCGTTCGCCGATCCGATCATGCCGAACTGGGCGGCGGCCATGGTTCCGGCGGCCACGCCAAAGAAGCGGCGCCGGTGAGAATTGATTTCGTGGGACATCTCGATCTCCTTGGTTCGACGGCCGATACGCCGCAGGGAGCGCTTGGGCCGGGGACGGTCCCACAATGCGCCGCGATGGGTCGTCCGCTTGAAGATGACGCGGATTTGTCCTCCGGAACTCCATCAAATGGCCTCATGGCCGCTTTGGAATATCCAGGCCCCGCTGTACTGCCGGCCGCGCCAGCGCGCGCTCGAGCCAGGCCGGTACATGCTTGAAACTATCGAACGCGACGAGTTCGCGCGCGCCGTAAAAGCCGATCAGGTTGCGTACCCAGCCGAGCATCGAAATATCGGCGATGGTGTAGTCGCCGTCCATGATCCACTGTCGCCCTTCAAGGCGGGTCTCCATCACGCCGAGCAGGCGTTTTGACTCGTCGACATAACGCTCGAGCGGACGTTTGTCGGCGATCTCCTTGCCGGCACATTTGTGGAAGAAGCCGACCTGTCCGAACATCGGCCCTATCCCGCCCATCTGGAAGTGCACCCACTGGATGGTTTGCCAGCGGCGCGCGGCATCGAGGGGAAGGAGCTTGCCGGTTTTCTCGGCAAGATATTGCAGGATCGCACCGGACTCGAACAGGCCGAGCGGTTTGCCGCCGGGGCCGTTGGGATCGATGATCGCGGGAATCTTGCCGTTCGGATTGAGTGACAAGAATTCCGCCGTCTTCTGGTCGTCCTTGTTGAAGTCGACGAGATGCACTTCGTAGGGCAATCCGATCTCCTCCAGCATGATCGACACCTTGACGCCGTTCGGCGTCGGCAGCGAGTAGAGCTGAAGACGGTCGGGATGGTCTGCCGGCCAGCGCTTTGTGATGGGAAAGGCGGAAAGATCGGACATGATCACCCGTGCTTTGCTTCGTTTCTGTTGCGCGGCTAATGTACGGCTGTCCCCTGACGAGACAAGGGCCGGCGCCGCCAATGATTGACTCGCAAGCCAAATCCGGCCTCAGCGAGGCGAAGCATAGAATGTTCCGTTCGGCCTCTCCGCAATGGGTTGTCATCGCATGAGCTATCTGCAAGTGACCGACGATGAGCGAGAACTGACAGCCTTCATCTGCGGCGAGTTTGGCGCAAAACTTCTGCTCACGGACGTTGCGGTGGCAGGCGAAGCCAACGTGGCACGTGATCCGTGCTCCGCGCTCCCCGCCAAGCTGCCTGCCGTCGCGAAGTTTGGCAGTGTCGACGTTTATACGCTGATCTTCTGGCTTCCGGCATGCGGCTCAATCAAGACCTTAGGTGATGCGCCACCGCCAAGAACTCCCAGGGATCGCGTGGCCCAACGCCTGACCCGCGAGGCAGCCAAGGAAATGTATGCGCATGTCATCGATTTTGAGCGCACCCCGGCATTGACCGTGGGTCGATCCCAATGGCACGCACCTAATCGGCTGGCTCCGGGCAATCTGGGACGAACCACAACTTTCCCCGGAGTACAGAGCGCGTATTCCAGAGCGCAGCGCTGGCTGCGCAAGCGCGGTGCGAAGGTGGATCCATTTGCGCATTGCGCGGAG
Source organism: Alphaproteobacteria bacterium (assembly GCA_005885285.1). Classification (GTDB taxonomy): domain Bacteria; phylum Pseudomonadota; class Alphaproteobacteria; order Rhizobiales; family Xanthobacteraceae; genus Bradyrhizobium. The sequence goes on from VAZG01000186.1 coordinate 13,693, forward strand.
GTCAGAGATCGACGACCCCAACGTCTGGGGCCCTTGTGGGTTTGGGTGCAGCCCCATGCCATGGCGTTGGTTGAACAGGGAACGGAGATCTGGCCCTGGAACGCTTGACGCGACTGATTGGCGTCGGGACGATCACGCGCCGACAAACTGGATAATCAGCTCGAAAAACGCGTCGGGCCGATCGAGCGGCAGAAAATGGCCGCCGCCTGCGACGGTCTTCATCATGACGCCGGGAATGCGCGAACCCGTGCGCTCGCGCTCAGACGTTCGCGACCAATCCCTGTCACCATAGATGAGCAGAACCGGGACACCGATGCGGCCATATTGTTCCTGTGCCAGCTCCCAGCTTTCGGCGTTGCGCAAGAGGCTGATAAAGGCGCGGTAATGCATCGGGCGGTTTCCGACGCGATTTAGTTCCGCCATCAACGCCGGAGAGATGCTGTCCGGTCGGGCAACGCCGCCGCGCAGAATCGGATTCATGACCATGGAAGATCGCAGCCGCATCCAGATTTCGCCGATCAGCGGCATGAGCGACGCGTAGGTGGTGATCCAGCCGAACAACGAGCTGCGGGCCAGGCCCCTGCCCTTGGCATAGTCATAGGGATTGACGGCAATGACCCGCGTAACACGCGGATTGTGGCGGGCCGCGATGATAAGGGGGACAACGCCGCCGATCGAGACGCCGGCAATCGTGACCTCGTGCAGGTCGAGCGCATCGAGGAAACCCTCGACCGCCGTGATGAACAAGTGCGCGTCATAGCGCGCCCGTGGAATGTCCGAATAACCGTGCCCCGGGTAGTCCAATGCATAGACGGTGCAACGCTTCGACAGCTCGGGAATGACCTTCTCAAAGAGATCAAGCTGGGTTCGCAGCGTATGCAACAGGACGATCACGGGACCCGCGCCTGTCTTGACGAAACGCAGCTTGACGCCCTCGACCGCGATATAGTCGATCGGAACCCCGGGGAGCCAGCGCAGCGCGAGGGGCGTATCCGGGCGTGCCCTCAATGCTTCAACGAGGTGGGAGAACAGCCACAGGGCAAGACCCGCGCCCCCCATAACGATCACGGCCCACAACCACGAACTCATCGCCGCCTTCCGTTGCGCCCGAATGCAGCCCTTTGCCCCGGTTAGGGGGCCACCCGCCCCGCCGCCCGCGGGCCGGGTATGCCGATCAGCCCCGAAGTATCCCGCGTAGTGTGATCAAAGGATGTTCAAGAGCATCTTTTGGCTGGGCGACAATATTATCGCTCCCGGCAAAAGGGGTACCGTCGTCCGGGGAATCGATCCGTCATATTTGCTTCTGCAACACCGTCACGTACAGGCGACGGCACTCGAGATCGGATGATGGAGCGGATGCATCGGTGATGCTAGCCGGGCGCACCGTCGTCGAGGCTCACGATCACGGCGGCGTTGGCAATGATGATCGCATCAGCACCACGTTCAGCAGCGACCTCAAGCCCGCCTTTGACCGCGGTGACGGTCACCGTTCCATAAGGCAGCTCAGTCGCAACCGCAGATGTGTCGACCGCGCCGGGATCCGGAACACCGATGGTGACATCGACGAACATGTCGCTGGAAGTCTTGCCCACCATTCGAAAGAAGCTGATGCTGGAGTGGCGAATGGCGTCCGAGACCGCGCGCCTGGCCGCCTTGGTGGCATCTTTGCCGTGGACGTCAACGCCCATGCCCATTTCGGTGATACAGCGCACACGTGCCATCGGGGTTCCTGCTGTTGCTCAGGTGGGGTCCTGCCCTAATAACCTGCCCCAGTAATCAGTAATTTATCTCCATCCGCAATCCCCTGCTATCGACTTCATCGCCGCCGAGCCGTGCATTGCTGTCGCGGGCCGCAACGGCGCATGCACAGGCGTCGATCAGATCGTCACGTCCGATTCCCGTGCCGTGGCGTTGCGCCAGCCATTTTGAAATTTTGACAAAGCCCTGGTCGGCCAGGAGCTTGATGCGCTGGTCACGGCCGCGTGCTGATTTCTTTCCGTTCAAGCCAGCCTCGCTGGAAAGCTTGCGGAAAATCAACTCGGGATGCGCCTCGCCGATGACAACCTGACGCTCCGGCGTGATGAAATCGTCGACTTCCCTGATCTTGTTTCGGATATTCCAGAGCTGGCAGGAGACGCCCATGCCTGGGCCTTCATGCCTCCAGTAATATTGGTTGGCAGAAGCCTGGTCTGGAAACGCCCAGAGGTTTCGGCGAGCGCCGAGGAAGACGGAGGCGCCGACCAGCGCGCGGGCGCTGATGTCGCAGCTTCGGTGGCCGTACATCTTCAGGCCGATCGGCATGTCGATCATCGCGCGCCGGTGCGGGATCGAGAAAAGCCTGCTCAGACCGGATGAATAGTCGAATCCATGGTTGCCCTGATTATCGATCCAGGCCGCAACCCAGCCGCCGCGAAATCCGTCAAGCCCGAGATAGTTGGGCACTATTCAACTCCCACTTGAACGTTCCCGGTGACTTTTGCTCGCCTCACAAGCCACGCGGCGTCGATGGCGGCATTTCGAGCGACCGACGCACATACTTCGCGCAAGCTACAATCATTGGAAGATACGACAATAGTAAGCGGCGAGCCCTACTAACGTCGCAGGAGTGAGCCGAGAAGATACTGGCGCGTAGTTTGATTGCGGACGATGCAAGCCACATTTGTCCCGACTCCACGATTTGAATTCTTCCAAATTTATCGTTCGCTCCAAATCTTGCCAGGCCGCGTTCTCGAAGCAAAAAGCATCCAATGCGTCCCGGATCTTAGCAGTCTCGCGTACATTCGAATTTTGCGCGCGCGCCCACTCAAAGAATATTTGGGAGATGCTTGTGTTCGGCATCCGGTCGTGACACTCGCGACACATCAGGAAAAGGTTGGCCTCCTCATCAGTGCCGCCAAGGCTGGACGGACTGATATGGCAACGCTGGAGAGGAATTTTATCCCAGCAGCGTAAAATTTCGTGCCAACTCGCATCGGACCGCCTGATGTCGTATTTGGTGCCGTAATGAAATCCGCAGGCCCAGCACACCCCGGTTCACCCCAGTCAATAAAAAATCCCAATCCAAATAACCGGTCCTTCCAGTGCTCAAATATCTGGCTCTTCAAGGGAAGGTTGTCGGCAAATTGCGAACTCATCTGGGTTCCCCACGTGAGACCGGCCGCCGCTTCGTCGCCGCGAAGTGGAATAGTGGATTGAGCCCCCGCCCGGCGGCACAGGCTGCGAGCTCACCGGCCGCATGGGCCGGCTACGGTGACAAGAGTATCAAGCCGGGGTGTTGGGTTGCCGGTCCCGCCAAGAAAAAAGACACACCAGCGCCGACGCACCAGTCCATCACGATAAACCGCTCCTGATTTTCAAGGGAGCTTCCGCGCATCGAAAACTAGTCGGTGATCCCTAAATCTTCGGCGGCGCGGAACGATGCTCCGGGGAGCGTGGGCTCATGAGGCCGACAGCGATCCCATCCGGATCTTCGACGATCGCGTATCTCGAGCCCCAGAGGGCATCATAGGGCGCTTGTAATCCAGTATACCCCGCACCCGTAAGATCGACATAAGTGAGGTCGACCGCGCCGCGCGATGGCAGTTTGAACCCGACAACTACCCTACCTCGAAGGTCCTGGCGTCCCCGCCAGCCGATGTTCCAAATCCGAGCAAAAGCGGTGCTGTCGAGATCGAGGGAGACTGTCGAACTCTCGGTTTCGCTAGCGCTCACGTGATGAATTCCGCTCGGGGTGCGCCAGACGCGTTCCTCGGGTATCTCGACACCCAGCCGACGATAAAAGGCGATCGACGCTTCGAGGTCGTCGCTCACGATGTTGAGCTGGTCCAGCCTAGGACTAAGACGGTTCATCTCCGACGCTCCTGAAGAAACTGATGCAACGAATTCGGAGGCAACGGGTTCGCCGTTTCCTTTCGCTTCCCGATTATCCAAACTGCCGATGGATTTCAGCCGCTGACTCGATAACGGAGCCAACCCGGTGACTTCTTGCAAGATCCCCACGGAAAATATTCGATTCTGTGGATTAGCTTTGGGCTTTGGATTTGTTCAGGGTCACGGCGGCGCGAACGAGTGTCTTCAACGCCTCCTCGTCTATCTTCTCGCCCTCGTGGAAGTCGATGGCACGTCTTGTGTTGCCGTCAAGGCTGGAGTTGAAGAGGTGCGAAGGATCCTTCAGAGCAGCTCCCTTGGCGAAGGTCATCTTCACGACGTTCTTGTAAGTCTCGCCGGTGCAGATCAATCCGTCGTGCGACCACACCGGAACCCCTCTCCACTTCCACTCCTCGACGACTTCGGGATCGGCTTGCTTGATCAAAGCACGGAGCCGGCTGAGCATCTTGCCCCGCCAGTCGCCTAGCTCCTTGATTCTCGCGTCGATCAGCTCGGAGGGACGACCTCCTGCTTTCGCTTCCTTTGCGCCGCTCTCCCTCTTCATCATGGTTGTCGTCGCTTTTGCGACCTTGGCTGACTTCCTGAACGTCCTGCCGGCCATCGTGTTCGCTCCTATCCGCCGGCACGTTGCCCGCCGCGCCACTTGGCGCCATACGGCAACACGAACATGTAAAGGCCGGTAAACAGCAGCAGGAAGAGCGGGAGCAGTGGCGAGTAGACCACCCAGCCAGGAGGCTCGCCCAGTGCCATGGTGACGAAGTTGGCGATGACGGTCACCGTAAAGGCGATCGACAGCCAGCGGTGAATCTGCCGAATCCACGTGTTCCAAATCAAGGGGACCTCCTTTCGATCACGAGCCGATGCGGCCTTCAATCTTTTTCCGTCAGGATCTGCTCCAGCTTGGCCAAGAACTGCGGCCATCCGTATTTGGCGCCCTGGTAGGCTTGGCTCTGATCCGGCCGGAAGCCGGACTGCTCCATGCGCAGGTGGGTCCCCGCGCTCGTGGAGGTGAGACTCCAAGTCACCACGCTCTTCAGATTGAACGCCGCATTGTCGCTCACAGAATTCCAAGTGTAGGACAATTTTTTGTTCGGCTCGACGGCAAGGACCTCGCAGTCCAGTGCGCCGTTCGGCAGGTAGTCTGCGCGAAAATTGAAACGGTGGCCCATGGCCAGCTTGAAATCGTTCTTCATCAGCCACTCCTCGATCAGGTGTGGTTGCGTGAGCGCGCGCCAGACTTTTTCCGGGGGATGGGGGATCTCACGTTCGACAACGACGGAGAGTGTTTCGGTCGATGTTTCGTTCATTGGTCCATCCTTTTGAGTAGATCTTCGAGGTGGTCGAACCGGCTTTGCCAGAAGCCGGCCATTTGGCTTGTCCAGTTGGTCAGCGGGGCCAAGGCGCCGAGCTGCGCGCTATAGTGCGTCTGGCGACCTTCGTGGCGGTCGCGCACCAGCCCGGCCCGCTTCAGGACCCCGAGATGCTTTGAGACGGCCGGTTGCGAGACCCCGGCGCGAGCCGTCAGGGCCCTGACCGTCTGCTCTCCGTCGCGGCACAACCGCTCGAAGATGGCCCGTCGCGTCGGATCGGCCAATGTTCTGAAAAGGATATCGTGGGGCTGTGCCATCGCGATCGATAACCCACCGGTTATTGATGCGACATATAACCGATCAGACTTATGAGTCAAGAAAGAGAAATCGAGGTCCAGATGGATCCTTGTCGCTGGCGCCAGCGGATGTGTCGGCAGCGCAGTCGTGCGCCGGTTGCTGCGCCAAGGCCGGGAGGTCGCCGCAATGGTCCGCGATACCGGCCCGCCGCAGGTGGGCGATTGCACCTCACGGCCAAGATGCGCGTCGCGAACTCACACCGGCACTGGCGCGGGCTGGGCCTTGACCTTGGGAAACGGCCGGAACGTCAAGGCTATCAGGAACGCGCCGAGGCCAACGGCCCAGGAGCCGATGTAGAGCCAAGCGTAACTGGCAAAAGCGTCGTAGATCAGGCCTCCGGCCACTGGCCCGGTTGCCATGCCGAGACTGCCGGCCATGGCCGATCCGCCGATCACCGTGCCCATCATCCGCAGCGGAAAATTCTCGCGCGCCAGCACGGAATAGAGCGGCATGGTGCCGGCATAGATGAAGCCGAACAGCGCCGCGACGGCGTAGAATGCGGCAAGCTCGCGCACGAAAACATAGGCGAGCGCACCGAACGCCTGGACGAGCAGCCCCGAAACAAGCACACGCTTGGCGCCGAAGCGGTCGCCGAGAAGGCCAAACGCGATGCGGCCGCCCATCCCGGCCAATCCTTCCACGCTGTAGATCGTGACGGCGGCGATCATCGGGATGCCGCAACTGATCGCATAACTCACGGTATGGATGATCGGCCCCGAATGCGTAGCGCAGCAGAAGAAATTCGTCAGCAGCAGGATGATGAACTGCGGCGAGCGCAAGGCCTGCGAGAGTGACATGGCGGATTGCACCGCGCCTTCGCCCGACACGGCGGAATGGTCGCTTTCAAGCGCCGGCGGGCGGCGGACCAGCAGTGCGACCGGGATCATGATCACCGCGACGACGACGGCCAGGATCTGCATCGAGGTTCGCCAGTCATGGTTCGAGATGAGCCAGGCGGCCAGCGGCGACATGGTCATGGGCGCCATGCCCATTCCCGCCGAGACCAGCGACACCGCAAGGCTGCGATGGGTCTCGAACCAGCCAGTGACGCAAGCCATCATTGGCGCAAAGATCGCCGCGGTCGCCCCGCCGACCAGCAGTCCAAAGATGAATTGAAACTCAACCAGCGATGACGCCCGGCTTGCCAGCGCCAGACTTGCCGCAAGCACGATCGAGCCGGTCAGCACGACCGGGAGCGGACCCAGCCGGTCGGACAGCGTGCCCCAAGCCATGCTCGTCAAGGCCATCGCGAGGAAGCCGATCGTCATGGCGCTGGATACGCCGGCGACCGACCAGCCGGTATCCCGCGTGATAGGTTGGAGGAACACCGGCAGCGAGAACATGCCGCCGATCGCCACACAGCCCAGCAGGCCACCGGCCGCGACAATCACCCAGCGATAGCGAGAATTGTTCATTCCATTTCTCCAGCAAACGAGCTCCGGTCCCAGGACGAATGGGGTGAGCCGCAGCCGATACGCAAACACTCGCGGCCGCTCACTTTTTTGCGAGCGACGCCGCGCCCGCAGCGCTCGCCGATCCTACCTGGCGGGACGTCCTGCTACTGCTGAAGGAGGAGCCCGGGCTGCCGGTTAGCGAACTTCTGCGCGATGAGAAGCAGCGAATGCCGCGATCTCAACCATCCAGCGTAACTATACTCCCCCGGCGCCTGCCACATAGCACGTGGAAGGAGTTCATCGATGCCGGCCGTGCACCGAGTCTGATGGCCTCGGGAAACCGGACCTGCGCCGTCGGCGTTGATGTTGGAGTCGAGCGGACGGAACGCCGCCTTACGGCCGCGCCCCGCAATTCATCCGCGAGGCATGACGGAATGACCGAGATCACGGAAATGGAAGCGCACCGATGACCAAATCCCGCTTTACCTACGCATCCTATATTCGGACGACACCCGAAGCCCTCTGGGATGCGCTTGTAAATCCCGAAAAGACCCGCATGTATTGGTTCGACAGCCGCTTGCAGTCCGATTGGACTGTCGGATCGAACTGGCAATTCCTCTCGCCGGACGGCCGCGTCATCAACAGCGGACAGGTCCTCGAGAACACGGCGCCGACCCGGCTCGCGCTGTCTTGGCGCAACGAGCTGAAGCCCCTGCTTCGCGCCGAAGGGTTTTCAAGGCTCGTCCTCGACAACGAACAACAGGGCGATCTCATCAAGTTGATCCTGTCCCAGGAGATCGACCGACCAGCTTCCGCCCTGATCGAAGACGTGGCCGACGGCTGGCCGATCATTCTTTCGAGCCTGAAGAGCCTGCTCGAGACCGGGGTGCCCTTCGAGGTAACGCGTCACTGGCCGAAGGGTCTCTGAAGGAGCGCTCGATTTCAGACACTAATTTCGACGATCCGCGATTTACTCGGCTCCGCCGCCTATCGACATCAATCGGCCGATTTTCGCGTCGATAGCCACGAACCACAATCCACTTAGCGCCGGGACATACCGTCGATGCCTCAGCGTCTAATCCAGTTAGCGATCGGCGGTATCACGAGCGAGCGCCCGAGCCGCCCTGAATTGCGGACGCATCAGCAAGTAGAAGGCGACGACATGCGTGATCATCAGCAGCGGCACGTAGATTATCGGGATCGCGTAGGTCGCGCCCAGCTCCCCCGCCAGCGCCGGCAGGCCGACCTGGTTGGCGTGGTAGTAGTCGATGATGATGTCGGCCGCGCCGACAAGATTGAAGGCGACAACAAACAGCCAAAACAGCGGACGTATCCTCACAGTGAGAAGCGCCAGCATGGCTAAGAGCCCGGTCGCGAAGTCGCCGTAGGCAGCGAATGTGGCGAAGGCAGCCGGCAGATTGCCGACGACGCCTGGAAGGATGAAGACCAGCCCGAAGAAGCGGAAGCTGTGCAGGGTGGCAATAGCACGTTGTGCTTCGACGCCGTCCATCGAGTTGAGCCTCGGCCAGATGTAGGCGCCGAAGCACAGCAGCCAAGCGACGTACCCGAGAACGAGATGAATCCTGAAAAGGGTTTCGGGCGACATGTGATCTCCTGGCAGATGTCTGTTGAGACGGCCTCGAACACCGCCGTCAGAATGCCGAGCCGGCCTTCGATGAGATTTCGCCCCAAGTTGGCGGCGAAGCTGCGCGAAGTCCGGCCCCATCACCACGCCGAGATTTGGGGAGGCGGTGGTCCCGATGCGCAACTCCGCGAACCAGGACCTTGGCGGCCTCGGTGTCATCCTGGCATGCCACCGCTGTGTTTCATGGAGTTGCCGAGTTACTGTTTGGCTGACTGGCCCCCATTAGCAGACGTAACGGCATCAGCGGGCCGACTGGAATGTACTCGTGATCCAGCATGTGCTCTTTAGCAAGAGGCAAAGACTCCATGATGGATCGCGCCTCTTCGACGTCTCTCGTGTTTAGGAGGAAAACACCTCCTCTGCCGTCTTCTCGCGAGTACCATTCGCGGATTTTCCCATCGAGATAGAGCTGGACCGTCGCGCGTATTTCGGCGGGCATGATGGCCATCACCCGCTCGCGTGTTACGCCGGGCTTTGCCCTTAGCAGCGCAAATACAGCTGTGGTCGTCGAGGTGGAAGTTTGGGTTTGAGCGTGAGATTGGTCGGTCATGAAGACAGCTCCTTTCCGGATCATCGTGAGTGCAATCAGGCGAGGCGGCGGCCCCTTTGTCAGTCAGATATACGACCGCGTCCTTAGGGCAGCTATTCGCAATAATGTTGACGGGCTATGAAGCGGCACTTCACAGTTAAGCCCAATGGGGTGGAGGCATTCCCGAGCGTTGCGCAGTGCCGCAGCTTTCGCAGGGCGGCCGCCGAACGCCGTCAGCAACCAGCCAGGCGGTCCGCACCGGTCTCGTTGCCATTTGGCGCCCGCGGCCATTGCAAGCTTCATCTGCTTGCGCTCGATCGGCGGGCGTTGAGGCTCCGCCGCCATCAACGCCGCTGTTCTCCAAGAAAGATCATTCGGGACTTCCGCAGTAGCCCCGGATTTCGAACTTGGATTAATCTCACGACGTTGATCGGCAGAAGTATCGCGTGCAGGAGAAATATTGGCGGCAGTTGCTCGATGAAGCCGTAGGCCATGAACAGCAGCCGCTCGGCCAGGTCGTCGATACCAACCTCATCTGCCGTCGTGACACCCGCACGCTCCATAGCGGACAGCAAGCTTTGCATCGTTGCCGCCATATAGGCATAGATCAGTGATCGGTGTCCGCCTTCGGCGCGACCGGCCGAAATCATCTGGGGCCCCGGCAGTCCGGCTGTGAGAAATGTCGCGAAGAGCTTGCCTCCCATGTCGGTCTCGAAGCCGGTCCGTTCGAATGTCTCCATGATCCACGACTTGCATTGGAGGAACTGCGGCGTATCGGGAACGCTTCGGATCGAAGGCATCGACAATTCCTGAAAAACCAGGATGCCACCGGGCCGCAAATGACTGGCGAGCCGCCGTAAGGTCGCGGCCGGATCGGGCAGATACATCAGGACGAGCCTCCCGACGACCGCGTCGAAAGTTTCGTCGGGAACGAAACTGTCGAGGTCGGCGACCGCCAACCGTATCCTGGCGTGTTGCCTGGCCTGCGCGACCCGTCGCTCGGCCGTCTTGATAGACGCGGCCGAACGATCGACTCCCAGCACGGAGCCGGTCGGGCCGACCAGTTCGCCCGCAAGCAACGCGACGTCACCTACACCGCAGCCGATGTCGAGCACGCGCATTCCAGGCCTCAGCCCGGCTCGCTTCAGCACGTCTTCCGTCAGATCGCGGATGAATGCGCTCTGCATTTCGAGGCGCCTGAATTCAGCCTCGGTCTCACCCAGCACATAGGTCGCGAATCCGGGCCGGATACACGGATTTCGCTTTTCCGATTCCTGTCGACAGATGTGGTTTCCATCAGATTTTCCTCCTTCGGTCATGCCCGCCGCAGCCGGCGTCGATCTGTCCGTTCGGTTAGAGGTGGACAGGCGAGCGCTCTTGGCAGGACTGCACTCAGTTCACGCAGTGGGCGGCTCGATGGCGACGCCGTATTTGGCTGCGATGGCCACCAGCTTTCCGATTTCCAACATGCCGTTGGCGGCAGCGACATCGAATTCGGCAAACATCTGATCGAGGCCGCAGCTCGGCGTGCACAGGACCAGCATGCGCGCCGGCTGATCGCTGACATTGCGATAGCCATGGCGCCTGTGGCGCGCGCCATAGAAGAAACAACCCGGTCCAATGCGGGCAGGCGCATGCGCGCCTTCGAAATCGATGAGGAATTCGCCGCTCAAGACGTAGAAGGCTTCATCCTCGCGGGTATGGGTGTGCGGCGGCGCACCGGCGCCCGGCGGAACCACGTCTTCCCAGAACGAGAACGAACCGGCGGTGTCGGCGCCGGTGGCCTTGTAGATATGGGTGACGCCCAGGACGATGAGGGTCGAGCCAGCGCCGGGATTGCGCACGAACGGCGCGGCTGCGGTGATTTTGGCGTCCATCATTGATCTCCCTGCTTGGTTGGCTCGCCTTGGGATAGGCCTTTTTTGACCGGCCGATTAGCCGGAATTGCCTGGACATGCTGTCCGGATTTCAGGACAATCCGAAGATGGATCCGCTCGATGGCATCGCTGCCTTTGCGCGCGTCGTGGACGGCGGCAGTTTCTCCGCGGCGGCATACCGGCTGGGAATCTCCAAGTCTGCCGTCAGCGCGCATGTGCAGCGGCTCGAGGAGCGCTTGGGCATCCGCCTTCTCAACCGCAGCACGCGCCGGCTCTCGCTGACCGAAGCGGGGGCCGCCTACTATCGCCACTGTGCTCGGATTCTCGCTGAAGCTGAGTCTGCCGAGCAGGTAGCAAGCGCCCTGCAGCGCGAGCCGCGCGGCACCCTTCGCATTTCAGCGCCCAACAGCTTCGGCTGGATGCACGTGGGGCCGGCTGTGCCGGCCTTCCTGAAGCGCTATCCGGAACTTTCCGTCGATATCACTTTGAGCCCGGCGCATGTGAATCTCGTCGATGAGGGACTCGACCTGGCAATCCGTATCGGCGTGCTCGAGGACTCGCCGCTCGTCGTACGCAGGCTCGCGCCATCTCGGCTCGTCGTCTGTGCGACGCCCGCTTATCTCAAGGAGCATGGAAAACCGCGCGAACCCGGCGACCTTACGAAGCACAACTGCCTCTGCACCGGCCTCCTGCCCTGGGGTGACGAGTGGCGTCTTGCCGGCAAACGTGGCGAGGTGCGGGTGGCCGTCGGCGGCAGCTTCCGCAGCAACAGTGCTGAGATGCTGCGTACGGCGGCGCTTGATGGCATCGGCATCGCCGTGCTGCCGACGTGGGCGGTGGCTGAGCCGCTGCGTAGTGGCGCACTGCGACGCGTGCTTGAGGCGTGGGAACCTCCAGCCAGCACGATTTATGCCGTCTATCCCGGCAACAGGCTCATGTCGATGAAGGTCCGTGCGTTCGTCGACCACCTTGCACGATGCATCGGGCGCACGCCCTATTGGGATAAGGGCCTTTGAGAAGCGCTTTGCGCCGGCGGCGCACACCTACTCCAATCAACAGTCTATCGGCCAACACTGGCGGCCGCGCGCAAACGCCTCAAGCCCGTTGGGCGTCATATGACTCGGCGTGCAATATTGGACACCGAGTCACACCTTTGGAAGGGGACCGGCAGGCCGGTAGGTGTTGAGAAGGATGCCCCTTGGCGTGCTCCGCGTTGCAACCAGAGAGAGACCACGTGGCGGGACGCCATTTTCGAACAGCCGTTTTCCTTGGCCGAGCACCACCGGAAAGACCCAGAGGCGATATTCGTCGACGAGGTCGGCGGCGATCAGCGTCTGTAGCAGCTCGCTGCTGCCCCAGATGTGCAACGCCCGCCCATCCGACGCCTTCAGCCGGCGGAGCTCGTCCACGACATCGCCGCTTATGCGCTGCGAGGTCTTCCAGTCGAGGTGGTCGAGGGTGCGCGTGACGACGTATTTCGTCGCCTTGTTGAACGCCTTCGCAATCGGGTTGTCGCCCTGGTTCGGCCAGTAGGCGGCGAAGAGCTCGTAGGTCCAACGTCCGAGCAGCATGTCGAACTCACCGGCGATGGTCTCGCCAATGACCTGCTTCGCGGCGTCGTCCACGAAGGGCATGGCCCAACCTCCGTGGGGGAACCCGTTCCTCGGATCCTCCTCGGGGCCACCGGGCGCCTGCATCACGCCGTCCAGCGTGACTTGGGTGATTGCAATGAGCTTTCTCATCACCTCTCTCCAGTTTATGCGTTTCGCATCCCCAGGACGAACGACCGGCGCGCCTTTCGACACAACCCAACGAATATATTTTTATCAGCCTGAATTGTTGCCCGGCCGAAGGCGTTATCGGACCTAATTGGACCGCGGATATTCGAGCTGCAGGGCAACGACATTGGTGGTGCGTTCGCCATGTCGCTCAGTCGTCACCTGGAACGACAGGTTCAGGGCGTCGACGGGCCGCTTGTCGGAGAAGGTCGAGAGGCGACCTTCCGTACAGGGCGGATTAGCGACAGCGTAATCCGCCATTCCACTGGCGTGTCTCGATTAAGAAAATGCGGTGGATTACGCCTTCGGCTAATCCACCCTACGAGCTGCTCTTCCAATTTCCCGAAGCGGAGGAGATGCTCAAGAAGGACAACTGGCGTCTATTCCGCAATTGGATGCGAAATCATCCTGATACTGACAAGTGGATCGCGGGCTTGACGCCCGAAGGTGCGTTGACCGCGGGCCTGGGATGGTATCGCGCGAACCGCCGGCCCGGTGCGCCATCCGCGCCGCCGCTGCCTGACGTCACCGTTCCGGCTCTGGGGCTTTGGACCATGGAGGACCACTATCTTCTGCCCGACTACATGCTGGAGACGTATCGCTACATGCGAGCCCCTTGGCGCGCTGAGCGCATCGATGGAGCGTCGCATTTCATAATGCTCGATCAGCCGCAACGCGTCACAAAGCTTATCCTGGAGTTTTTCAAGGAAGCGAACACCAAATAAGAGAACGCGCAAATGTCCACGGCACCGCCGCCAGGCCACGCGATACCGAACGTGGCCGCCGTGATCGGGAAAGACCGTCGGGCTCAAAGTCAAGCGATCAGATTCTCGAGCAATGCGTTAAGCTGCTCCTGCCACCAAGCCTTACGGCGCAATTTCCCACTGCGACGTATAATTCATGATCGGACGCTCGAACGTCGCGCCTTTGCTCACGAACACCTTGCCGAGATCAAGCATCGGCTGAAATGTATCCAGCTGCTTCGCATCCTCCAACGTGCGCCACACGCTGACATTGGTGAGCGAGTTCACTGCCTCATCCTCTCCTGCGTAGAAGTGGATGAGACCGCGCATCTGGCGGATGCCAGGTTCGAGAACTGCAATCGAATCCGCCATCATTTGCTTCAATTCGGCAAACTGCTGCGGATGGCAGCGGATCACTGATACACGGATGGTGGGCAGAGCTATCGCTGAAAGTTGGTGACGGCGGGAATCGGGAAGGCGGCATATCGTGGGGGTGCTTGACGCCTCCACTTCTCCACCGAAGGAGCGATATGCCGTGTCCAAAGATAACATCATCAAGCTGATTCAGCCAGGAAACGTCGACGATCAACTCACCGAAATCTTGCGCAATGGGGCGCGTGTTCTATTGGCCCAGGCGGTCGAGGCCGAGGTCGCGGACTTTCTCGGCAAGCATGCCGATTTGAAGACCGCGGACGGCCACCAGCGCGTTGTGCGCCACGGTCACCTGCCGGAGCGTGAGGTGATGACCGGTATCGGTCCGATCGCGGTCCGCCAGCCGCGTGTGCGTGATCGCGAGGCGGACGCTAGCGCCCCCGACCGCATCCGGTTTGCTCCGTCGATTCTGCCGCCCTACATGCGCCGCTCGAAATCGATCGAGACGCTGCTGCCGATCCTTTACCTGAAGGGTATCTCCACCGGCGACTTCTCCGAGGCTCTGGCGGCGCTGCTGGGCAAGGATGCTGCCGGCTTATCGGCATCCGCCATCGGCCGCCTGAAGGACGGTTGGCTTGACGAACACACCGCGTGGCAGAGGCGCGATCTGTCGGCGAAACGCTACGTCTACATCTGGGCCGATGGCATCCATCTCCAAGCCCGCCTCGAAGACGAAAAGCAATGCATCCTGGTGCTGATCGGTGCGACGCCGGAAGGCCGCAAGGAACTGGTCGGCTTCACCGATGGTGCCCGCGAGAGCACGCAGGACTGGCGCGATCTGCTGCTCGACCTGAAGCGGCGCGGGCTCGACGTGCCGCCGCAGCTCGCCATCGCCGATGGCGCGCTCGGGTTCTGGAAGGCCGCCGGTGAGGTCTGGCCGAAAACGCGCGAGCAGCGCTGCTGGGTGCACAAGACCGCGAACGTGATCGCCAAGTTGCCGAAGAGCCAGCAGCCGAAGGCCAAACGCGCGCTGCAGGAGATCTGGATGGCCGAAACTAAGGTCGCCGCCGAGCTGGCGTTCGACGCCTTCATCGAGAGCTACACGCCCAAATACGAGAAGGCGGCCGACTGCCTGAGCAAGGATCGGGACACCCTACTGGCGTTCTACGACTTCCCGGCCGAGCACTGGAAACACCTGCGGACGACCAATCCCATTGAAAGCACCTTCGCTACCGTGCGCCACCGCACGATCCGATCGAAGGGCTGCCTGTCCAACAGGACGGCGCTCGCGATGGTCTTCAAACTGCTCGAGGCCGCACAGAAAAGCTGGCGTCGTCTCGATGGTCACAACCAGTTGCCAAAACTCGTTCTCGGTGCGACATTCAACGACGGGATCGAGGTCATCGCCAAACCGACTGACCGCCAGCCCATAACCGCCGCCGCCTGACCGGTCAGGCCGTCACCAAAAATTGGCGATAGCTCTGCATCGCGCTCTCCTTTTCTCAGTTGGCTTAGGCGAGCGCGACTGGTCTCTCCGTCACCCATCGACGCCAATATGGACGGC
>VAZG01000187.1 GCA_005885285.1 Alphaproteobacteria bacterium
GCCGCCAGGGGACGAGCTGGAACTCAAAGGCGTTCTCGATCATCGCGAACTTGCCCGATGCGAGCTGCAGGGTCCCGGTGAACTTGCCTTGAACCTGCTCGCCAGGCTGGCCCATGTGGAACGGCAGGTTGTACTCCTTCGCAAGCCCTGCGCCGGTGCGCTCCAGTTCGTTGCGTTGGAGGGTTGCGAGGAGGTCGGCGCGCGCCCGCACGACGCCATCCGGTGTTCGACTGGCGTGCCCTTGGCGGACCAGCTCGTCCGTGCGAGCCTCGAGCGCTTTCGTGACCTCTTCGCCGAACCCAACCCTCGCCCGCGCGATCCGGTTGCGGCTGACAAGCTGGCGGTCGAGCCAGGTCGCGCCATCGCTTGTCACCTGCTGATCCAGGTCATAATTGGAGAGAATCCTCATGTTCGCCTGACGGCCGCGACGGGCGTCATAGGCCAGGGCGCGCTGCTCAAAATCGTCGGGTATGAGCCAGCGGTCGGCGCCGAGCCGCTCAACGATTCCCGCCCGCCGCAGCGCCTCCAGCCGGCGCACATGGCTGGCGACGAAGGCGTCGGCGTCCGCACCTCTCGGGAGGTGGACATCGCCAAAGTCGATCAGCTTGCGATGGTAGGACGGCCGATACTCGCCAAGGCCATGCGACAGCTCGGCGATGGCCCGGTCGGCGGGGCGCAGGTCGGGTTTTCGGCCAGCCTGGACGATGCCGCCGATGCGCGCCTCCTTGGCGATGTCGATCTCCCCGATCTCGACATGATGGACACGCCCGTCCACGCCGTCGATCACGAGGCCGATGCGGTCGCCCAGCTCGTCGATCAAGCGCTTGCCGATGAGCCGCCCCACCACCGGCTCGCCCTCGGTCCCCGAGCCGATGACAAAACTACCCGCCGCCCTCTCCTCCCCGCGTCGCTCCAGCGCCCGGTGCATGGCCTTGATGATGTCGCCGCGCTCGCCGAGCTCGCGCATGACCGGCTCCAGCCGCTCCGAAAGCGTCCACACCCCCAGCTCCCCTTCCCGGGCAAGCCCATAGCGCTCAAGTGTCTGAAGCCGGCCGATGCGAAGCGTTCGGTCGAAGTCGGCGCGGACCTGGCCGGCCTCGGGACGGAGGTCGAGCGGGCTTCCAGCCGCTTCCTCGATCATTGCCCGGTCAATGCGGGTGAAGCGCTCGGCCCCTATCTCGGCCTGAAGCTTCTGCCGCAGCTCCAGATCCGTTTCCGGCCCGAGCTCCAACGTCGCGCGCTCCTGGGCCCGCAGCCGCACGCCGTCGGTGATGTAGTCCTGGGCAATGATCAGGTCCTTGCCGAGGTCGTCCTTGCCGCGGATGACGACATGGCTGTGCGGGTGGCCGGTGTTGAAATGGTCGACCGCTACCCAGTCGAGTTTGGTGCCGAGATCGGCCTCCATCTGGCTCATGACGTCTCGGGTGAAGCCGCGCAGATCGGCCAGGCGGTCGCCGTCCTCGGGCGCGACGATGAACCGGAACGAGTGGCGGTCTGCGGCGCCGCGCTCGACGAAGGCACTGCGGTCGGCGTGACCGGTGTCGCGGCCATACAGTTCGCCAGGCCCGCCATCGCGGGTGGTGCCGTCCCGCTCGAGATAGCGCAGGTGCGCGCCGGCTGCTCTTGAGCCGAGCTTGTGGCGGACGATACGCGCCTTGATCACGACCCTGCGCTGCCGGGGCCCTCGCCCCTCTGCCGCCTGGCGCTTGAGCGCGTCGGCGATTTTCTGGCCGCGCCCGATCCGGGAACAGCGTCCCTTGCGAGGCGTACTACCGCGGCGGCCCCCACCCCGCAGCTGCGCCGGAGTGAGCGGCCCGCCATTGGCCTTTGCTGCAGCGCGCAGGACCTGGTTCACAAAACTCTGGGCGCGCGGCCGCGCGCCGCGTCCGCGATCGCGGATCCGGCCGGGTCGAATGCGAAGGTTGGAGGCATCATCGCTCATGGCGGAAACGGTGAGCCCGCGTCCGTCTATTCTCAAGCAGCAAAGGGAGGAAGGTGCACAATAGCGTAGAAAAACAGGCGCTTAGGATGGTCAGCGCCGTCTCTGCTTGGAGGCTTCTCCTAAAAACAATGTGCAGACAACAGCTTACGAGCAAACGCCAGTTTGCTTTAATCTTGCGTTCCTAATCGGGCGTGCAAAGTCAACGCCCTCCTACGCTTTTTTGCGACTTCTCTAAACAAGCAGCGCTCCTTATCTCGCGGCTCGATCGCGAGCAGCGTTCGCCTTCAGCACGGTCGCGACGTGCATTTCTCCAGGCGGGGTCCATGCGTTCCTTCGCGTTCAGCACCAGGGCCGTCGCATGCTCTTCATCAGGTTCGTAAACAGGGCTGTCCAAGCAGTCAGGCGCTCTCGTCCCCGAAGGGCGGCAGCAGGCAAGAGATAGCGGACATTCCCCGTTTCGCGGCCCCGCCAGGGACGCTCACCGCGCGCGCGGATCTCTAAGTTTGCTCCTCCTCAACATGCTGGGTGCAACACCGGCGCTAATCTTTCGTGCTCCTGCACAAGTTACTGTGCAGGCTTCGCTACGTGACCTTGGCGCCGAAACCGACGTGGAAGTCGGTCTCGCTGACCCACATCCGATGCAGAATGCTTGCCAGCTTCCGAGCAACCGCAGTGATCGCGCACAGCATGCTCGACCGTTTGGCCGATCCGCAGGCCCCACGCCCGCAATGCCGACCATTTCCTGACCCGCAGTAGAAGGCTTGCAGCCGCCTCGCATGGCGCCTCCCGAACCGCTACGTGGCCCTGCTTGCTGATCCGTCCTTCATAGTCGATGGACGTTCCAGATTGGTGTCGTCTCGGCGCAGCCAAAATGCTCTCCAACCGTTCGAGATCGCGCAAAGCGTCGGGGGATCATTGACACCGACATTTCCGGACTTATCGGCAACACGTCCTGAGGTTCGGGGTAGAAATTCCCCGGGCGGTTCAGTGTCCTGGATGAATAGCGTCGTTGAGATAGATGCAGGTAAGGATGGCAAAGACGTAAGCCTGCAGGAACGCGACAAGAAGTTCGAGCCAACATGTTGGCAAACAGACGCACGCTGTGTGAGAGCGGCCGCGTCAGGAAGGAGATGATTTCGATCGCGACGACAAGCGGCAGGATGTAGATCGGAATGCCCGAGGGCACGAAGATCCTAAAGAATTTCAGGCCGTTCCTGTAGAAGCCGTAGATCAGCACCGTGAAGAACACGAGCAGGGCCAATGTGGCAGTAACGATGATGTGGCTCGCGACCGTGAAGGTGTAGGGAATGATGCCGATCACGTTTGAGACTAGGATGAACATGAACAGTGAGAACACTAGCGGGAAGAAACTCATCCCTTCCGGGCCGGCGGTGGAGCGGATCATAGAGGCCACGAACTCGTAGCTCACTTCGGCCATCGACTGGAAACGCCCGGGAACCAATTGCCGGCCTGCAGCGCCACCCACGATCAACAAGCAAATTACCGCCACCGAGACCAACATGTAGACGGACGAATTGGTGAAGTAGATGGTCTGATTGCCGATCTGGCCGATTTTGAAGAGGTTGTCGATATTGAACTGGTGAATCGGATCAAGGGTCACGCGCGGTTCCACTGTCGAGCGGCTGAGCCGCTAGGCGAATTCGGCTTTGGCGAACGCGAGGTCACACGGGTGAAGCTACATCATTCGCGACTGGCGAACCATAAGTCAGAGAGGTTGACTTAATAGTTGCCAAAAAGGCCAATGTCCGAGTCGGGTTAAACTGAGAAGAACTCAGTAGGAGCACATATTGTCCGCTTCGCTCCTGAACATTGCTCGACGCAGCGCGCTGGGTGTTGAGCATCATTGTTTTGTCGGGACTCTGGAGCTTGATCTACATCAATCCCAGTGTGCATCTTGGCTGACGTATTCGATTTCGCGGCCAAGGGAATCGACTACGTCGTCTCCATTTGTGAAGACTTTGCCTACGAGAAGTTGGGATCGAACTGAGCTTGGGGAGGCTGCGTGTCGCTACGAATTGCCATCGCCGGGTTGGGGATAGGCCTCTCCGTTCAGGTTTTTCCCGTTGGCGCTCAAACACCCGGCCAACCGCCGGACACGATGGCGGCACGCGTGGAGGCCTGCACCCCCTGTCATGGCAACCAGGGCGAAGGCACCAGCGACGTCTATTTTCCGCGGCTCGCAGGCAAGCCCGCCGGCTATCTTTACAACCAGCTTCTCGCGTTCGAGAACGGGCGGCGGAAGTACCCGCCGATGAACTACCTGCTTGAATATCTGGGCGATCCGTACCTCCAGGAGATGGCGGACTACTTCGCCAGCCAGCATCCGCCGTTGCCGGCGCCCGTACCCAGTGATGTCAGCCAGGACGTGCTGCGGCACGGCGAGGCCTTGGTGACCCGGGGAGACGCGTCGCGCCAGATCCCCGCGTGCGCGAGCTGCCATGGACCGACGCTCACTGGCATGGAGCCGGCCATCCCGGGACTGCTTGGCCTGCGTCCGAACTACGTCAGCGCGCAGCTTGGGGCGTGGCGCTACGGGACTCGCACGGCGAAGGCTCCGGACTGCATGCAGATCGTTGCGGGCCATCTGACCGAAGCGGACGTCACGGCGGTTGCGGCTTTCCTTGCGACACGCCCCGCTCCGGAGAACGCGGCGCCGGTACCGAAGGGCACCTACATCCTGCCCTTCTTCTGCGGCAGCCAGCCGAACTGAGGAGGGATCGATGAGATCGGCGTGGCTGACTCTTCTTCTGTTTCTTGCTTCTACGGGTACGGTGGCCCAGGCGCAGGACAACCGCACCGTCGTCGTCACGCGCGGCGAGTACCTCGCCCGCGCCGGCGACTGCATCGCCTGCCATACCGCACCGGATGGCCAGATCTTCACCGGCGGGCGCGCCATGCCCACCCCGTTCGGCACGCTCTACACCTCCAACATCACGCCGGATCCGGAGACCGGTATCGGTAGATGGAGCCCCGACGATTTTTACAAGACCATGCACAGCGGCCGCTTTCCCGACGGCGGGTTGATCTATCCCGCGATGCCGTTCGGCTCCTACACGAAGGTCACCCGCGCCGACAGTGACGCGATCTTCGCGTACCTCAGGTCGATACCTCCGGTGAACCAGAAGAACCGTCCGCACGACCTCCGCTTCCCGTACGGCAACCGATCTCTCATCCTCGGCTGGCGCACGCTGTTCTTCAGCGAGGGCGAGTACAAGTCCGACCCAAGCAAGTCGGCCGAATGGAATCGGGGCTCGTACCTCGTCGAAGGACTAGGCCATTGCGGCATGTGCCACTCGCCAATTAACGCGCTCGGGGGCACGCCGCAATCCGAAGCATTCAAGGGCGGACTGATCCCAATGCAGAACTGGTACGCTCCTTCCCTCACCTCCAATCGCGAAGCGGGACTGGGCGACTGGAGCATCAAGGACATCACCGATCTCCTGCAGACCGGCGTCTCGGCGCGCGGCGTGGTGTACGGGCCGATGGCCGAGGTCGTCCACAACAGCCTGCAATACCTGAACGATGAAGATACGAAGGCGATGGCGGTGTACCTGAAGAGCATCGCCGAGTCGGGGACTCGGGTGCCATCGAGTTCCGCGCTACCCACCACCGAAAGCAGTCTGCTGACGAGTCTCGGAAAGACCGTCTACGACGCCCGCTGCGCGAGCTGTCACGGCGCCCAAGGCGAAGGCAAGCCGCCGCACTGGCCGCCGCTCGCCAACAACCAGTCGATCGAGATGGAGTCCGCGGTCAATCCGATCCGGATGGTGCTGAACGGCGGCTATCCGCCCGGCACCGAGGGCAACCCGAGGCCCTACGGCATGCCGCCATTCGCCGGCCTATTGTCGGACAACGAAGTCGCTGCTGTCGTCACCTACATCCGCACCACCTGGGGCAATCGCGGCACGCCGGTGAGCGCCCGCGAGGCTAATGAATTGCGGTCGGCGCCCCTCAACTGAGGCAACGCAACACATGATCAACTCGGACCTACCAGAGCAGATCGCGAATACCGCAAATGACCGTGTCGACAGGATCGTGGCCGCAGGTCCTCGAGGCGCGCTCACGCTGGCCGGAATCGGCACCGCCATCGTGATCGCGATGTGGTTCGCGTTCTACCTCTTCGTCTTCCTGCCCCGCGGAGCCCTGCAATGACGGTGCAGGACGGCCATCACGGCGCCGAGGTCGCTGAGCGGACCGAGAAGCGCTGGGCGATGATCTCCATCATCATCATCGTGATGCTGGTGCTGCTCGCTGCCTTCGCTGGCATCCATCAGGCGACCATGCCGCAGGCCCGCGTCGAGACCACGGATCCCGCGCGCCTGCATCTCTCCGGCGAGTTCGTCGAGTCAAACCTCGGCACGGCGGCGGAGGCGGACGGGACGGTGACGGTGCGCGCCATCGGCCAACAGTATTCGTTCACGCCGTCCTGCATCCTGGTGCCCGCACAGACGCCGGTCACGCTTCGGGCAACGAGCGCCGACGTGGTCCACGGAATCCTCATACAGGGCACCAACGTCAACACCATGCTGGTCCCGGGCTACGTGTCCGAGCAGTTCATGCGGTTCGAGAAGACCGGCGACCACCTCATGCCTTGTCAGGAGTTCTGCAGTTTCGGCCACGAAGGCATGTGGGGCAAGGTCAAGGTGATCGACAAGACGGAATTCGCTTCGCGGGCGAAGAACCGTGGGAGGCTGAGCTGTGTTGGTGAATAGGAAACTCATTCTCGCGCATTTCTGGCTCGCCTTTGGTGGCTTCGGGTTGGCGCTGTTACTGGGTGCCTGGCAGATGTTCGTCCGTAGCCCGCTCTATGCGTGGATCAGCAATCCGGAATGGTACTACCGGTCGCTGACGGCGCACGGCACGGTGATGGGCTATGTCTTCCCGACGCTTGTCGCGATGGGCTTCGGATACGCGATCACCGAGTCTGCTCTGCAACAACGCCTCGTCGGCGTGCGCTGGGCCTGGGCGGGCTTCTGGCTCATCGTTCTGGGCGCCGTTATGGCGATGGTCCCGGTCGCGCTCGGCCGGGCCTCGGTGCTCTACACCTTCTACCCGCCGCTGATCGGCAACGCCTTCTACTACGTCGGCGTGGTTCTGGTCGTGGTCGGCTCCTGGATCTGGGTCGCGCTGATGTCGATCAATCTCCGGGTCTGGCGGCGCGAGCACCCGGGGGAACCCGTGCCGCTCGCGATGTTCGCCAACGTCGCTGGATCATATCTGTGGGCCTGGACGGCGGTCGGCGCGGCTCTCGAACTTCTACTCCAGATCATTCCGGTTGCGCTCGGCTGGAAGACGACAATTGACGCCGGGCTCGCCCGCGTGTTCTTCTCCTGGACGCTGCACGCCATCGTCTATTTCTGGCTGATGCCGACCTACATCGCCTACTACACGATCGTGCCTCGCGCGATCGGAGGCCGGCTTTACAGCGACTCGATGGGGCGGATCGCGTTCATCCTATTCCTGATCGTGGCCATGCCGATCGGCATTCATCACACCTTTGCCGATCCGCAGGTTGGCGCCGGATTCAAATTCATCCACTCGGCCTTCACCGCACTGGTCGCGCTGCCGACACTGCTGACCGTGTTCACGATCTGTGCCTCCGTCGAGATCGCGGGGCGATTGCGCGGCGGTAGAGGTCTATTCGGCTGGATCGCGGTGCTGCCGTGGAAGAACCCGATCATGCTCGCGGTCGCTTTCTCTTTCGTGCTTCTCGGTTTTGGCGGCGCCGGCGGGCTGATTAACATGAGCTATCAACTCGACACCACCGTCCACAACACGCAATGGATCACCGGTCACTTCCACCTGATCTTCGGCGGTGCAATCGTCATCATGTATTTCGCAATCGCCTACGACCTGTGGCCCCATCTCACCGGCCGCGCGTTGCCGGACCTGCGGCTGGCACGCGCGCAGCTCTGGCTGTGGTTCGTCGGCATGATCGTGACCACGTTCCCATGGCACTGGGTCGGAATCCTCGGCATGCCCCGGCGAATGGCCTACTATGATTATGCGGACCCCGCGATTTCGCCTCAGGCATTCTCGGTGACGTTGTCTGCGATCGGCGCCATCATCCTGCTGATCTCGGGTCTGCTGTTTCTCTTCATCCTGGCGACTGCGCATCGACAGACAGCAACGGAGGCAGGGGCCTACCGCTTCAGCGTCGCCGTCCATCCGCCAACAACGGTGCCTATCGCGCTCAACACGTTCGCGCTCTGGGTAGCGCTCATGATCGGCCTCACCGTCACCAATTACGGGTATCCCATCGCGGTGCTCGCCTCACGGCCGGACACGTCCGTCCCGGCGGTCTATGTTGGAGCGCAGTGATGAGCGCGCGCGAAATCTTCTCCTCTCGCAATCCCTATTTCGCAATCAGCGTCGGCGTCGTGGCCGGCATATTCGTACTGACCGCGGTCGGAGGCTTCATCATTCTGCCTTACGCCCAGCCCGAGCTGAAGTTCGCCGGCATTTGGGACGTGATCTGCAGCGCTGCGGGTCTGCCGCAGCGGTCAGCCTCCTCCGACGCGGTCCAGCCCGTGCGTCGCCTCTCCGAGGTGGTCCTGACGCCGACAACACTCGCGCACCCGACGCAGGAGTCGATCGGACGCGGCGCCACGCTGGCGCAACGATGCGCGATCTGTCACGGGCCGACGGGCGTCAGTCGCGCGGACTCGCCGAACCTCGCCGGCCAGTATGGGATCGTGATCTACAAGGAGCTGGTCGACTTTCGCTCAGGGGCGCGCACCAACGCGGTGATGGCGCCATTCGCCGTGAACCTGACCGACCGGGAAATCGTCGACCTCGCGGCCTACTACGCCTTTCTGCCCCGCCTGCCCGCCTACCACCCACAGCAGCAGCTTCGGAAGCCGCGCGTCGTGATCTACGGCGCGCCGATACGCGGCGTAGCGCCCTGTGGATCCTGCCATGGCAGCTTGGACAACAAGGCCGGTAGCCCATGGCTTGAGGGGCAGTCGGAGACCTACCTGAAGTTCCAGCTTCACGCGTTCGCGTCAGGCCAGCGCACCAACGACATCAGCCAGCAGATGCGCAATATCGCGCGCGCGATGACGCCGCAAGAGATCGATGAGGCAGCGGCCTACTACGCCTCGCAGCCGTCGGAGATCGTGAAGGCGACGGATTAGGGTGCGTACTCATCTGTGGACGCCCTGCCAGATGCAAGCGGTATTTGAAGAAGGTTGGCACGTAGTCGGATGCTGCCATCTGTCCGGCCTCTGATGCAGCGATGGAGCTGCGGGCCCGTAGGGAGTTCGCGGACGGAAACCAAATCATAAACTTCCCGGCCGCCGCTCAGTCGCTTTTCGTCAACGGGCTTCGCAAACGACGTCATAGTCTGAGAAACGCGGCCGTTGTGAGTCGGCACGTCATTGAAGCAGTTGACTCATCTCCAAGGTCACCACTCAACCATCCCGTCAACGCGCAGAAAAAAAGCAGTGGCGCGATCGCCTCAATCGGCTGAGGCGTTCTCAGTGATTGCTCGCGGCGTCCGGCCTCTCAGGGCTTCCAGAAGTTCTTCAGCCAGGAAGGGCTTGATCAGGACAGCGACACCATCGACCGGCTCAAGCAATGTAAGGCTCAGCCGCCCGGCGACAAAATAGGCCAGTCCCACTCCGACGGTCAAAATAACGTCTGTCTCGCTTGCGTGCGGCTGGCGAGCCAAAATGACCGTCTTTTTTGCGGCAGTGCCCAGTGTCCGCTCCACTTGTTAGCCAACAAAAATCCGCGGATCACCTCACGTCAAAAGTCTTGCACAGTTGCCGCCACGTCGCGCGGCACCGCCAGCGGCTATAAACCCCCATCGCCGCTAATGCCACCGCACGTAGACGAGCTTTCTGGCAGTGTTGAGGTGGATCAAAGCCGGCGACGATCCCTGCTGAATGGTTCCGTCTCGACAAGAGGCAAATTGAGCACCCCGCTCGAAAAATGCAGTAACTGGTGACATTTCAAACGCCCCTAACTCTTCAGAGATTTGGAGAATTCTTCGGGCAGTGACCAAACCGTCGATCAGGCAGCAGCAGATCGTTGCTACCCGCCGGGCTGGGCCAGGTAGACAACACGAGGCGATAAGAAGACCCGGGAAAAGAGATGTTGATGAACTGGAGTCAAAAATACGGCCTCAGAAGCTATCTCAAGTCGTCGCTTTGGCTCGTTCCATTTATTGCCATTCCCATTGAACTCGTCGTCACACGATTATTGCATGGACTTGACGGTTGGCTCGGATGGGCTCTTTTGGGCTTGACGGTGCAAGGCGCGCAAGCGTTGCTCGGGGCTTTTGTCACTGTAACGCTGTCTTTCGTGGTCTTCACGTTCGGTTCGCTGCTCATCGCGATTCAGGTCGCCAGTGCGCAAATGACCCCCCGCATTATTGCCCCGACGTTGCTGCGAAACGGCGTCGTCAAATATACCGTTGGTCTCTTCATATTTACCTTGATGTTCATGCTGAGCGCGCAGAACAGAATGGACAAGGAAGTCCACCAGCTGGTCATGCTCGTCGCAGCCTTGCTTGGGATATCCTGCTTCGCCGCGTTCTTCTATCTGATCGATTACGCATCGCGACTATTGCGCCCTATCAGTATTTTGGCGCACGTCGGCAACAGCGGACTAGAGGTGATCGAAAGCGTCTATCCCGATCTTTGTCTCGCTGCCGACATCCGGGAACGCGACAGTATAGGGCTCGGTGCTCCGGATCGTGTCGTTCAGCATCAGGGAGCGTCAAGCATTATTCTTGCGGTAAATCTTGACCAGCTGATAGCTGATGCCGAGCGCTCGAACGGCGTCATCGAATTCGTTTGCCAGATCGGCGATTTTGTCTCGGTTGATGAACCCCTGTTCAACCTTTATGGCGGCACAAAGATGATCGACGAAGAGAGATTGCGGACATCGACAGCGCTCGGGTCAGAGCGCACTATGGAGCAGGATCCTACCTTTGCATTTCGCATTATTGTCGACATTGCGCTGAAGGCGCTGTCGCCGGCGATTAACGATCCTACCACAGCCGTGCTGGCGATCGACCAACTCCATCGCATGCTGCGAAACGTCGGCAAACGCGATTTGCGCACCGACGAACTATTCGACAAATCCGGACGATTGCGCGTGATTTTCCGAACTCCGGACTGGGAGGATTTCGTCCATCTCGCATTCAGGGAGATACGCGCATGCGGTTCGAACCATCTCCAAATTGTAAGGCGGCTGCGGGCGATGATCGAAAACCTGGTGCAGACGCTCCCCGCGCGCCATCACCCAGCGCTATCTGAGGAGCTAGGCCTGCTCGATCGCGACATAGAACGGCATTTTACTTACCCGGAGGATCTGATGCTTGCTCGTATCGCGGATGCTCAGGGCCTTGGGGGGCATTCCGGAACGATCAAACGTTGAACGAACGCTGCACGCTTAGCTTGAGCCCTAAGTCGCCTGCACTGATGCAATGAGGACTTGTTGGCGATGTTGGAGGACGACACCCTCGTTCACGCACGTCTGAAGACTCCGAAGGCCGCTGCCTTGGCCGGGATCGCTTTTTCCCTGCTGATGTTCACGATCTTTGGGCTGCTTCGGCGCTCCATTCCGGCCGACCCGCTGGAGTCCGGCGCATGGCTCACCACCGATACGAAGACGATCGCGCTCGCGTTGAACCTCATTCCTTTTGCCGGCGTTGCCTTCTTGTGGTTCATTGGAGTGCTGCGTGATCGGCTTGGTCGGCAGGAAGATCGCTTCTTTGCTACGGTGTTTTTCGGCAGTGCCCTGTTGTATCTGGCCATGCTGTTTACTGCTGCTGCGCTGATCGGCGCGGTTATGCTGCTGGCCTCTACTGCCGAGCCGAATCAATTGATGAATTCCGCCACCTTTCGCTTCGCGCGTGCCGTCGCATACATCGTTACCAACGTGTACGCCACCAAGACGGCGGCCGTCTTCATGATTTCAACGTCAACTGTTGTGATCTACACCGGCATCGCCCCGCGCTGGATTGCCTTTATCGGGTATTTGTCGGCGTCGGTGCTGCTGATCGGCAGTTATTACATCGGGTGGAGTTTCGCGGTATTGCCCGTTTGGGTGCTTTTGATCAGCGTATATATTTTGGTTGACAACCTACGCGGACGTTAGAAGCCAGATGCGTTCTTTTCAAATCAACGAACCCCACCACGCGCAGCACAGAGGAGGTTACGATGGCTGAAATAAATAAACTCTCTGTCGGCAAAGTGCTCGACAAGCTGCGCAGCAACGATGCGCAAAAAGGCGCAAAGACCACTCAGCTCGAAAAGAAAATTAATACGACTGATGAAGAGATACAGCGCTTGAGAGCGGCAAGCCGCCGTTTTAAGCGGGGGCCGCGAGCCGGCACGACCGGGCCCGGGCCCGATTGAGATTTCCGCAAACCTTCTTCAAGAGCGTCGCCGATGGTCCTCGTGCTCGCCATCGCTGCGGGAAATACCATTCTTAGTGAGACGTTCGCGCTCCAGACTGAGGGTTCGTAGCCGTGGAGAGAGAATTCCCTTCAACGAATGCGCGAAGCAGACACCGCGACCAGAAAGCCCGCTTCCGCTAGCCGTCACCTTAAGAAAAGGCCTAGAGTTCGGACCTCGCGCGACAACGCTCGGTCCGAATCAACTCCTCACCAATAGCCAAACCAGCCAAACTGCTGTTGCCGCGCCACCAGGAACGCAGGGGGCGCCAAGCGTTTCTTTGTAAATTTGCGTTGGCGGTGCAGCCTCGGTTCTCGCTTTTTTGCATCGGATGATGGTAGCTGGCTGACATCAGACGATCGCAGTTGCGCATATGCCTCCCATTCCCCCGCCTTGGCAGGCGCGATCGTTGCCGGGGCCGCGGCGCTCTCCTCCATGTTCGCGACCTGTGCAGGGATGATCGTCGGGAGGTTAGTGTCGTAAACAATGCGCTCCGGCCATTTCCGATCGGAATGAATGCGGATGACGTAGGAAGCCGTACTAGCGCTGTGCTCAACCGGCAATTTCGGAAAATAGGCATCAGAAATAAACAGCAGCGCGAGCAACACTCCGCCAACATAGTAAAAATATCGCGCGAGGGGCATTGGTCGCTCCATCTCCCCCGCCATTGTTCCACCTGGCAAGCATTGATCGATTGTCAGCGTTCTGTGCGCCGCTCCTGACGCCGCTCCATGCCAGCAGTCTGGGCGTCGCCTCACATGCCGTACTGACCGCGGAGGATGCCGTTAGACTGAAGGCAGCAACCGATGCCAAAAGAGAAAGAGCCTTTCGACGGGAGATCACTTCCGAATTGAATATTTCGCTCTTGGTCAGAATTCCTCGGACGGATCTGGCCAATTTCTGATGCGCGTGGTTCCAAGGTGCAGTGTTGATCCAAATCAACGAAGCAATCACACACGGCGCAACGCTCGTGGCAGGTTGCGGCTCTCCGGCGCAACTTGTTCCGGGATCGTCTAGGCGATCAGAGGAATAGGGCTTTTCGGCAACTGTGCAAGGAAGGACAGTAATCATGTCACGTCGAACGATCTTCTCGTTGTTTGCGTCCGTTATAATGGGCATCGCGTGCATGGCCATGATTTCAACTGATGCGTTCGCATATCGCGGCGGTGGACGCGTTGGCGTAGGCCGCGTTGGTGTTCATCACGGAGGCGCCTATCGCGGCGGCGTTTACCGGGGCGCAGCCGTACGTCGTGGCGTGGCGGTAGGCGTTGGCGCTGCTGCCGTCGGCGCTGCTGCCTACGGGGCTTACGGACGTTACGCGCCAAGCTGCGGATACTATCCCAATCCGCCCTGCTACTAGAGCTGTCGTGCAAGCCGGTCTCCTTGAGGGGACCGGACGATGCGAACATTGGTTGTGGCCAGTGCGCGTTCGGCAGGCTTTACGTGATTCAATTCGGGCCAGCACTTGGCGCGACGCTTTTCTGGGTATCGCCGATACCAAAAGAATACAGGCGCCGCGTTTGGTCGCTGATCAGGCCTGTCGGTGTGGTCTGAAAGCCGTTCGGCTTGCCCAGCCGCTACTCCTGAAGGACTGGAACGACCGGCTCTGCTGAACGTCCGAGTAATGCCGGTGCGTCACTCCTGGCGACAGATGCCGTATACGTGGTACGTGACTTTCGAGGTGCAGAAACGCGGTGTATTGCCTCGGAGGAGAAGCCCTCGGGCAACTAGAAGATTTGAGACTGAAAAGGAAGCCAGGGACTTCGCACGAGCGAAGTTCGATGAGGGACTGACTGTCTATGCCGGCACTATCAACCCTCATTTGCCGAGACAGTTGATACCCTCGAGAAGCATCCCTTCCTGGCTCGGACAGGAAGAACAAGAAAACGCGGCGCCAGATGGCGCTCGGAAGCAAAAAAAGTAGCAGGCGGAATTGCGATTTGCACAACGGTTCGACGATGCGAAACCGGCGAGCTGATCCATCCCGCCTGCGAGCCGCCGCTTCAAAGCGACTTGGTTCCGGGCCCATCCGAGTCTGCTCGCGTTCAGCAGCGCTCGCTGCTGTTCACGGAAAAGGTCAGTAACACGTACATGAATTGAACCCTAGGTGTGATTCTATTGATTGCTCTTGTGTGTTGCCATTTTGGCATGGGGCCCTGGAGCGCACGCGCAACCGCGAAAGCGTCGCGAGAAGCTGTTGTAGAGGGAGGTCTGAAAGGTAACTAAACGAGACCCTGTTCTCGTACGAACGGACCCCTCTTTGCGGCTGCGCGAGAAGAAATCGCGTCGTCGCATGGCGCACCCCAAGGAAACGCGTCAGCAGGCACAACCTAGCACCTGGCGAAATTGAAGTCAGTTGGAAACGACGTTGAATAGGCGCCAGCCCCATCTCCGTTCCGGGTCCATCAAGGTACGTCGCGACTAAGCCTCGGAATGTCCGCTTCGGCTCCCTGGCAGCGGAGATGGCTGCGCGCGGGGGCCGACGTCAGTTGGGCGCCAAAGGGTGCCATGGTCGCGCATCTACCCCGTCACCTCACCCGCCGGCTCCGGACTTAGCCAGCGATAGATCAAGCCACCAGCTGCGCCCCCGATCAATGGCGCCACCCAAAACAACCAGAGCTGCGCCAGCGCCCAACCGCCCACGAAAAGCGCGGGCCCGGTGCTGCGCGCCGGGTTCACAGAAGTATTGGTCACGCGGATGCTGAACAGATGAACGAGGGTCAGCGCAAGGCCTATGGCGATTGGCGCAAATCCCGTCGGCGCCTTGCCGTGAGTTGCGCCCATGATGACGAAAAGAAACATCATCGTCAGCACGACTTCGGTCAGCACGCAGGCGCCTAGTCCGTATTTGCCGGGCGAGTGATCGCCATATCCGTTCGCCGCAAATCCACCAGCAAGGTTGAAGTCGGGCGATCCGCTGGCAATGGCATACAGCACTGTGGCGCCGACGATCGCACCAACCACTTGCGCTACCACGTAGGGGAAGACGAGGCTGGGCGGGAACCGTCGTCCGAATGTCAATCCCACGGTCACCGCCGGATTGAGATGGCAGCCCGAGACGTGGCCGATGGCATAGGCCATCGTGAGCAGGGTGAGGCCGAAAGCCAAGGCCACGCCGAGCATTCCGATGCCCACCTGAGGAATTCCGGCCGCGATCACGGCACTGCCGCAGCCGCCGAACGTCAACCAGAAGGTACCGATTGCTTCGGCCGCAAGTTTCTTGCCGTCCATTACAATCCTCCCTGGTCACTGAGGTTCAATTTTCGCGAATTTCCAAATGGCAGTGAGCAATGCTAAACGGCCTGTCAGGAAGGAAAAAGTCTTAGCCAGCGACATTAACGTCGACCCAGGGTCACTCAGCGTAGTTCTGACCGTCGGACCTAAGTCCCGTTTACGGGGCACGGACGCAAGCGGGCCGGTAGCCGCCGCGTCTGCAGCGGCTCCGCCTAGGACGCCCGTCTCCGTTTTGTTGTGAATGGACCCGAGAGGCGGCTCAAAAAGCCGCCGATTTCGCCCATGTCGTTCTGTTGGCAGTGATGCATCAGTCCGTCGTCAAGCTTGACCATTTCACCGGGCGTGCACGTGAGGCCGTTGCGCGCCTGGTGGTCATTCCACCCGCTGTAGCCGTACCCGGGGGCCGCCCGCGTAGTAGGCCCCTCACTGCGTAGTGAGGGGTGCTACTAATTGAACGACGAGAAGTGACGCTATTGCGTCTTGATTGTCCCGTTCGCGTTGAAGTTGTTCTTCGGATCGTACCCGGCGTCGTGTAGATTTCGGATATAAAGGTCGTAGTCGCTGCTACTCACACCGCCCCCCGCTGCGGATGGGTAACCGCCATAGTAGGCCGCCCTAGCCCCGAAAGCTCCGCCCCCGTAGTATCGACCACCACCGTAGTAACCTGTGCCTGTGTGGTAGGGGCTGCCTCCCCATCCCACGTTGGGTGAGGTGGCCGCAACCGCGGCAGCTGTACCGACCGCTGCGGCGCCTGCGCCGATTGCACCGGCGCCATAACCATAACCAGCCCGCCGCGCATGTCGACGCGCAACACCTGCACCGCTCATGGGGGTCAGCGGGCGACCCACCCGTGCCTGAGCGCTCTCGACTGATAGCGTGACGCCGCCTTGCTCAGACCGACCGAAGGAGAGCAGCGCCGTACACGCAAACGTCGAGGCTGCAACAGCAACTGTCATCAGACCCATCTGCTTCATGGACTTTCTCCGTTACCTGCTTGCCCCATTTCGAAAACCATATGGCCTTCTCGTCCACGCCCCTTTGCGCACAGCCACTGATCCACATCACGCGCCGCCTGCCGCCTGCGGCCATCTGCTCTGGCAGCCTTAGCGCGCTCAAATCGCCGGCGCCTCCATCCCCGGCAGTTTGAATGCGCCGGCGCTAACAAGTCATTCCGACTGCGCACCTACGGACGGCTCGGCGGGTCTGGCGAACGGCGGTTCTTGCCACACAAACCCCGTTCACCCGCGTCATGCCCGCGCCGCAGGCTCGAGCGACTTTCGTAATCATGCCGTCCGGTTGAGGAATCGGCGCAGGCGTCATTGCTTGTGCCGATGTTGCAACCGATAAGGCGAAGCCAGCAACAGCCAACAACCTGATCATTCTGCTCCTCCCTTAACCGTCCAATCGCTCTGGCCTCCCACAGCCCGGGATGGTCCGGCTCTCGTGTTCAAGTACTTCCCTCTACTAATTTCCGGCACTGGTCGCTCGAAGGCTTGAGATAGATCAAGGTCCATAAGACGACCGAGCCGGAACCTTCTCGAAACCCAGAAGACCGGCCATGACGCGCCGAGCCGTCGGTCGTCCGACGCGGGTACAAGGCCGCGTTCGCTTGAGAGCCCTAGCACGCTCCGCTCCTCACGCCTGGTGACTTAGCAGCGGACATCCCAATTTCGTCGGTTCAAGATCACGACCCAGATTCCAAGCAGCGGCCAGATCTCCCCTCTTCTCCCCGAAAGCGACATTCAACGAGGCGACCGGAACGCAGCCCTGCCAGGTTCATGCGTTGACTTGAATCAAACGAACCTGTCGGCAGAGCCTTATTCAAAATTGTGAATCGGTGGCTTTGGTGCTGCATGGCGAGTTCGGTGAGGCATCAAAAGGAGGCGACTCGGCTTGCGACTTGGCTTGGATGGTTTCCGCCAGTTCGCTGGTTGGCCCAGTATCAGTCCTCCTGGCTCTTCAGCGATATTGTCGCCGGAATCACGTTGGCCGCCTATGCGATACCCGTTTCCCTTGCCTATGCGGGACTTGCGGGCCTGCCTCCACAAGTTGGCGTCTATGGATATCTGCTCGGCGGTCTCGGCTACGCCCTGCTCGGCTCCTCGCGTCAGCTTGCGATCGGTCCTACCTCCGCCATTTCACTTATGATTGCTGGAACTGTGGGAGCTATGGCTGATGGCGACGCTCAACGGTATGCGCAGATCGCAAGCCTCAGCGCCTTCACCGTCGCCGGACTTTGCCTGTTCGCATGGCTGCTGCGATTGAGTGCGCTCGTGAAGCTGATCAGCGACAGCATCCTTGTGGGCTTCAAGGCCGGCGCAGGCTTGACTATTGCGATGACTCAGCTGCCGAGTCTTCTCGGGGTTGCCGGCGGCGGGCATAACTTTTTTGACCGTAGCTGGCTGTTGCTGGGGCAACTCGGCCAGACGCAGTACGTCGTTCTCCTGGTCGGTGTTGTTGCGATCGGATTGCTCGTGCTCGGCGAGCGACTACTGCCGGGAAAGCCTGTCGCGCTCGGGGTTGTCACGCTAGCGATCATTGCTGCCATCATACTGGGGCTTCCCTCGCTCGGTGTACCGACGACAGGGAAAATCCCGGCGGGCTTACCCGTCTTGGCAGGGCCGGCTCTCAGGTTGCGCGACGTCGAGGGAATAGTTCCACTGGCAGCCGGCTGCGTGCTGCTGGCGTATATTGAGAGCGTCTCCGCCGCCCGCGCCTTCGCTGCCAAACACGGATATGCCCTCGATCCCCGGCAAGAGCTTCTGGGGATCGGGGCAGCCAACTTCGCAGCAGCGATGGGGCAAGGTTACCCGGTAGCCGGTGGCCTGTCGCAATCGGCCGTGAATGACAAGGCTGGCGCGCGCACGTCCTTGGCACTCGTCTTTGCCTCGATGACGCTTGCGCTTTGCTTGCTCTTTCTCACCGGCCTGCTCGAGAACCTTCCAAAGGCGGTGCTGGCTGCCGTCGTCTTGACCGCGGTGTACGGCTTGCTGGATTTTCCGGCGCTGTTCCGCATGTGGCGAGTTAGTAGGCTGGATTTCGGCGCCGCGACTATCGCTCTTCTGGCTGTGCTGCTTCTCGGCATACTCCAAGGCATTCTGCTTGCCGCACTGGCCTCGATACTATTGCTGCTCGCTCGCGTGTCGCAGCCAAATATTGCGTTTCTCGGCCGTGTTCCGGGCACCAACCACTATTCCGATCTGGCCCGTCATCCCGAAAACGAGCCGCTAACAAGCGCATTTGCCTTTCGTCCCGAAGCATCCCTGATTTACGTCAATGCCGACTCTGTTCGGGAAGCGGTCTTCAGGCGTCTTCGTGAAGCTGATTCTCCGGCCATTCGCCTGGCCGTCTGCGATCTCTCCGCCGCGCCATATATGGATCTTGCAGGCTCACGCATGCTACGCGAGCTCCAGGCCGAACTTGCCGACCGCGGTATTTTGCTCCGCATCATCGGTGCTCGCGGATCGGTGCGCGATCTGCTTCGGGCCGATGGCATCGAGGACAAGGTGGGACGCCTCGACCGCACCTTGACCCTCGACGGCTTACTTGCTGCCAATCTCCAGGTCTAACCCGCCAGTATGCCGGTCCTGGGCGCAATAGCTTCTCCGGGCCCTTGAGAAGACCGGCGTCGGCTTGAGCTAGATCAAAAGCGTTCGCACATTCGGGTGGACTGCTTGCGACATCTGCAACACCACGGTTGGTGATAGTCGACACACTGGATCGCCTTCTGAGATTGCGGCTTGTGCGATGTGCTTGAGGTGGACTGCGAGCGCGAAGCTAAAGATCAGCGGCACGATCCGGATGGAAGGCTTAGAGCAGCGTCGGACAGCTTTCCGCATTGGAGGACGTCATGACAAGCGCTACGCATACACTGCAAAATTCTCAAACCGCATCATCAGAGATGGCGCCGCTACGTGCCAAGTGGGGCTGGATCGTTGCCCTGGGCGCCGTCTATACAATTGCCGGTTTCTTTGCGCTCGGCAGCATCGCGATGGCTACAGTGGCGAGTGTGCTCGTCGTCGGCGTGGCAATGATTGTCGCCGGCGTTGCCGAAGTCATCAATGCCTTTCAGATCAAGAGCTGGGGCAAATTCCTGATTTGGGCCTTGCTCGGTGTGCTCTATATCGTTGCTGGTTTCGTGACATTCGAAAATCCCCTACTCGCCGCGGCTCTGCTCACACTCGTGCTGGGCGGCTCGCTGCTCGCTTCCGGGATCATGCGGATCATCTTGGCATTCAACATGAAGCGCGAAGCGCCCTCGATCTGGGTAGCGGTATCCGGCGTCATCACTCTGCTGCTCGGCTTGTTGATCCTTGCGCGCTGGCCGATCAACAGCGTTTATATCCTCGGCTTGTTCCTCGGAATCGATCTCATCATAGCAGGTGCGGGCTGGATCGGAATCGGTTTGGGCTTGCACCGCGGTCAGGCTTCGTCACATATGCCATCGCTGGCTTGATCGCGCTGCCATGCTGCTAATCGTCGCGCGCCCGATGACTCAGAGATTTCGGTTTTTCGGAGAAGACTCCATGCGCTGGTTCTATCTCGCCGTCATCGTCTTGTTCGCGGTCGCGACGCTTGTCTTCGCACTGCAGAACTTCGAAATCGTGACCATCTCGTTCCTCAGCTTCAAGGTTCACGCGCCGCTCGCGGTCGTGACGCTTGTCGTTTACGTCTTGGGCGCGGCGACGGGGGGTAGCCTCTTGACGCTACTGCGGCGATCTTACGAACGGTCAAGACAGGGCATTATGCCCGCTTCGTGAGAAGGCTTGTGCAAAGGCTGGCTTTCGGCAGCCATTACCTTTGAGAGCGATTTATTACCGCACACACAGAGAGAGGTGTGCACAACGTGAGCGACGATCTAACTGACGCGTTCACTCGAGTGTAATTCTGATTCCGCTCAGATTAGCCGAGAACTCCACGCCCGCCTTTGGACCCTGCAGCGTGATGATCACGCCCTTTTCATTCTTTAACTGCACGCCTCCGACACCGCCGGCCAAAGCAGCGCCACCGCCGACAGCGGTATAGGTGCCGGCGAAGTCGTTCAACTGACTCAAATATGAAGCCCGCCCGACCAGGCGAGTGGTTGACGCGCCAATCGTCAGGCCCAGGCTCAAACCCGAAACCCTGAACGGATATTCGCGGCCATCATACGTCAATACCCCGCGCCCTAGGCCAGCTCCCGCAACCAAGCCAGCCTTTGTAAATGTGACGCGGAGAAATCCGATTTTTGCGTGAGAGGGGTGGACAGGAAGAAAGGTTGCAAGCAACGTCAGCAGAGCAAGTTGCACCAGATACCTGCGCATCGAAGCACCTCCTTGTCAGCAACCAAGCCGAGCCAATTCAGACTGATCTCCCACGTACTCGCGACAACAGACTATTTCCTTCGGCCGTCAGAAAACGCAGCCTCGATCACGTCCCCTATCCCCTGCCATATGCGGCCATCGAACTCCGAAGCCACGTCGGCATTCTGCCTGGATCCATTTTCTGCTGCTCATTCAGGCGGCGGCATTTGCGGACCCGATAGTCTCACCTCTCGCTCTGCCCGGAACACGTTGCTATAGAGATTGGCTATCCATTGTCGCCCGCTCGAGGTCACATTGAGATAGCGGATCGCCGTCTGTATCTGCGGCGCGACATGGGTCCAGTAGAACTGTGGATATTTGTAGACAACGTCCGCAGGCGTGTCGTAGCCGAGCGTCTTGTTCAAGCCGACCTCTTCAAACTCGCAGAAGAGAGCATTCGCCTTTCTCATGTAGCTTGGATCCCCGAGTTGGCCGATGAGGTCCGCCGCGCGCAACAGCAATCCCTCTTCCTCGTGTAGATCGTCCTCGTTTTGTGAGGGCAGGTAGGGAAAGCGCGTATATTCAATAGCCCTGGCAATCCGAGCTGCATCCAGCCCTTCGACCCCGTCAAGGCGTTCGATGACGAACAATTTGGAGCGGTCTACATGATATGGCGCGAGCGCAGCATCGGAGGACCCGGTCGGCAAACGGACGGTACGGCCAGAGACATCCGCAACGAAGGATGCTTCTTCGTCGCCTTGAACGATTCCCCGGACGTAACCGATATCGTGTGTGAGGCACGCCAGAATGAAATTGGCGTAGTCGCTGGCCGTCGTGGGACGCTGCAACGCCCGGCCGATCAATATGTCATGGCCGACCAGGGTGACGAGCATCGAATGCTCGATGTTGTGATAGAGCGCATCGCTGTTGCCAATACATTCCAAGGTGAGCTTTGCCGCAGAAGGGAGAAGTTCTGCGACCCACGCCTGCGAAGCGCCAAACCGGAGTCTGGTTTCTGCGTTCAGGAATGAGCCCAACGCCTGGGCCACCAACTCAGGTATGGTGATCATCGCAGGACCGGTCCTCGCTGTGTTGAAACGCCATCCAACAATATCGAGATCGGGAATTCGGCCACAGGGCCTCTTCCATAGAAAGGTTCAAGCGACGACCTTTGGCGCCGCTGCACCGCCCACGCCGGAGAAGCGCGCCAAACCGCCTAGTGCCCCCCAAATACCAACGCCTTCAGTGGCAAAATGATTGCCTGCAGACGAAGGACGAGCGCGTGAACGAGAGCCACTGTATCGACGATGTGCAGATAAAGTTTCTTCAGAAAACCGAGGTCTTTCGATTCAAGCTCATCGTGGTGATTGGAGTAGACGTTTGCTATGCAGCTACTTCCCGGTGGGACGTCGTTCAATCCGCCGTCATAGAGCGGCTCCAAAAACGCCAATACTGTGCCGGGCGGGCCGATCTTTTGCATCTCAGTGAGCAGGTTTGATCCAGTAATCTGCCCGGCTGCGATCACACTCTGTACCTTGGTGACGACGAGAGGGATGATGGTCATCGGTTTGCTGATGCAAGTCGCCTCGGCTACCATGCCGACCTCAAGCACCTGCGCCTCGATCTGATTGAAGCCAGCAAAAAGCCTATTCTCTCCCGCGCCCTCCGGGATGAGGATGCCCGCCGCCCTGGTGACCGGCGCCGGCTGGACGATATCTCCGACCCGTAACACGAACTGGTCGACCCGTCCGTCAACACCGGCATAAGTGGTCATCTTGTCCAGTTCGACCTGAGCTTCGGCAAGCCCCGCTTCCGCACTTGCTTTCTGCGCAGGCAAGACGGTCGTAATCTTGGTTTGCGCCGACTCCTTGGCGGCCGCCGCCGCGTCAACGGCCCCTTGCCGTGTCGCCACCAGCGTTTGAAGCTTCTCAATCTCACGCGCTGCAACAATATCCGCATTGCGCTGCTGCAACGTTGACTTGGTTCGCAGTTCATCCTGCGCCTGTCCCAGGGATCCCTTAGCTTCCTGAAGCTTGCCCTCGCTGGTCAGGACGTCGGCTCTTGCCGTCGCCATCGACGCATCCACCTCGACGACCTGAAGGCGAGCCCGCTCAAGCGAAGCTTCCTGTCTCGTGCTGTCCATCTTGAACAGCGGATCGCCCTTCTTCACTCTCTGATTGTAATCGACGTAGACCTTGGTTACCCGACCACCGACCTCGGGAAAGAGCGAAATGGTCCGGAACAGAGACGTCACATTTGTCGACGACGGATGGTTGTAAAGCACCACCGTGATAAGGAGGACGGTCAGTATCAGGCAAAGCGTGATGCCCCACCGAAGTTCGTACCAGACCGAGAACAACGTGATTTCGCGGCCGAGGCGTTTGCCCTGTACAAAGCGACGGAACAGGAAGTCGGGGACCAGCGTCAGCATGGAGCACAGCATGAGCTCAAGCACGAACGGCCTCCTTCCGCGAACGAGGTTGATCAGCAGTCGCGGCATCCGGCGAAGCGGGAGCTGGACGGTCTTCCGGTTTGTGACCGACTTCCTGCCCGGCCATGGTTTCCACCGACTTTGCAATGCGGGTTACCGGGGTCAGGAAGTCCGGAATATCAATGAAGGCAAGCACGATCGCTGCGAACCAGAAAAGGTGCTCATGCGTAAGGAGCGCGAGCAGGCAGAGCAAAGCGATAAGGTCGAGCAGAATCTTTTTCGACTTGTGCGCCATTCGTTCCGGCAGCGAGTGGATGGTAAGGAAAACCACTCCCGTAAGAATGATGCAGGCAACGACAAACACCAACGTAACATTGAAGAGCACGTCGGTTTCGCCGGGCGCCGTAATGAAGAACGGCAAATGCGTTGTCGCTATCGGATTAGGTGACGCTGACAAGGACAATCTCCTTATTTTGCGAGGCGGCGCCGCGGCCTCCCAGCCTGGGCTGCTTGCGAAGCAGCTTCGGTCAAATCGGACAGCGGTAGTAGCCGATCTCCATATCCATGATGCCTGGAAACACCCGCGATATCTTGTTCGGCTCGAGCACCTTGAGACTGAACTGGACGTTCGAGAGCATGATGTCGGTCGCGCATCCCGCGATGATATTCACGGTCTGACCATCCTCTTTCCTGCTCTTGATCTTGCAACTGGCAAATTTGCCTCTGAGTCGATCGGCCTCCACAATGAAGCCGCCGCCGTACTGCTCGGACATTGCGGTAAACCCAATTTGGTTTGCTCGGCCTTTCCTGGTGAAGACCTGGCTGCATTGATCCGCATTCGTCGCCCATGCTCCGGAGAGGTCCACGGCATGCGCCTTTTCAACAACCATCAAGCCCGTCAATGTCGTGGCAGCGATGGCGAACTTGAGTAGCCGCTCCACACCCTCTCTCCATGCGTTGCTTTCAGCCGAAGCCTGACGGCCCACGCTGTTGCAAGCAGAACGAAACAAGAAATGCGATCCGAACGCTTGATCTAGATCAAAGGAGCGGCCTCACGCGGGCCCTAACCGGCAATCCAGGTGGGACGGTCATCAGGAGGATCAGCCATGCCCGAAAAAATCGACGATCTGATACCCACGGCAAAGGAAGTCCAAGTACAAGCCGCCCTGAAGGAAGCCGAAAAGGCTGATCAGGATGCCCGCAGGCTCGTGGCTGCCGAGGCAGAAAAGCGCGCCTTGATCGACAAGCTTCGCGAGCCTTCGGGTTTGACCGAAGATGAAAAGGTCAAGCTTGCAGCGACCGTCATCCAGCGGGCAGTGCGGAACGGCCTTACCGAGGTTCAGGTCTACCGATTTCCCAACTCACTGTGCACCGACAAGGGCCGGGCTATCAACCAGCAGGAACGGGGGTGGGAAAAGACGCTTACGGGAATGGCTCAGGAAATCTATCAGCTCTGGTTCGATTACCTGAAGCCGCGTGGCTACCGAATCCAATATCAGATCGTGGATTTTCCAGGAGGCATTCCGGGAGACATCAGCATTGTCATAGCCTGGGGCGACTAGTTGCCATTCAGATGCGCTAAGGGCTGAGGAGCGACGCCATGGCCAGAAACGGACACGCCTCGTCCAAAATGAAGCGGAAGGATTACGAGAAGGAGCTGCGCAAGCTCCAGGTTCAGTTGTGCCACCTCCAGGAATGGGTGAAGGAGAAGAAGCTGCGGGCTATCATCTTGTTCGAAGGCAGGGATGCCGCCGGCAAGGGCGGCACGATCAAGGCGATCAGCGAAAAGGTAAGCCCCCGCGTATTTCGGGTCGTCGCGCTTCCCGCTCCCTCAGAGCGGGAAAAGAGCCAGATGTTTCTTCAACGCTACATGCAGCATTTTCCAGCCGGAGGTGAGATCGTCATCTTTGACCGCAGCTGGTATAATCGCGCCGGCGTCGAATATGTCATGGGCTTTTGTGCACCCGAGGAGCATGAACGGTTTCTAGCCCTGTGCCCGCAAATTGAGAAATATATCGTCGACGCCGGCATCATCCTGATCAAGCTTTGGCTTGAGGTCGGAATGGATGAGCAGGAGCAGCGGTTCAGGGCCAGAATTGACGACCCGCTCCGGCAATGGAAATTGAGCCCGATGGATACCGAATCCTATCGGCGCTGGTATGAATATTCGCGCGCGAGGGACCTGATGTTCAAGGCAACACATTCAAGACACGCGCCCTGGCACCTCATCCGCTCCGACGACAAGCGTCGTGCGCGGCTGAACTGCATTGCGCATGTGTTGGAGTCAATTCCGTTCAAGCGCATATCGCGTGATCCCGTCCGGTTGCCAAAACGCTCCAATAAGGGACGCTATGATGACCAAGCCTCGCTGCGAGGAATGGAATTCATCGCCGGGCGTTATTGAGAAGCCGAACCGACGCATCTATTATCGACGGCATGGCGCTCATTCGGCAAGTTGCCTTTAGTTTCACTATCGCGCACTTACTCCAGCGCGATTTCGACCCTGCTCACCGCGGCCGATAGTTCCACGCCGACCTTAGCCCCGTGTAGCTGGAGGATCACGCCCTTGTTGTTTCGCAGCTGGACGCCACCCGCGCCGCCCGCGAGTGCGCCGCCGGCACCGATCGCACTGTAAGTGCCTGCGATGTCGTCCGGGCTGCGGATGTTCAACGCCCGGCCCGCCAATTGGTTGGTCGATGTTCCAATCGTGGCCCCGAAACTCAGGCCGGAAACGCGAAAAGGATAATTGTGCCCGCGGAACGTCAGGACACCGCGACCACTGCCGACACCTAGGACGAATCCTGCCTTCTTGAAGTCGACGCGAACGGCACCAGTCTCCGCTCGCGAGGCCGTAGCGAGACTCGACGCGAGCAGTGCTGCCAGAGCCAGTTGAATAATCGATGTTGAGTGCTGTCTCATATCCTTACCCGCTCTCTTGTCTCGTGTGCGCTGGCGTCAACCCTATAATGCCATGAGGCTGTGGTCGAAGCTCTCCATTGATCCAGATCAATGCTCCGCGCTGTCGTCGGGAAAGCCTTTCCCTTCCCGGCTGCCACAGCATCTGCGACAAGATATCGGACCGACGAAATGCGACGACGTCTGCTGCGTGTTCTCATCTTCTACATGGTTATTATGCTGGTGTTGATCGCTGCGGCCCTCGCTGACGACCAACCCGCAGATCGTGCCATCCAGGAGGAGGTGTGGGCGATTCCGCTCACGATGCCCACGATCGCTTACGTAGTTCGTCCGATTGGCAACTGTCCGTTTCGGCTTGAGGTCATGAACCATGGTGTTTTGCTCAACCAGCCAGAGCGCAGCTTCTTTCCGATCGTTGAATTCAGAGATGCCGCGATGTGGTTCGCGCGGACGGACTAAATGGTCGCTGCGCCGACGGGCTCGGGATACGCAGATCTTTGAACAGACAATCGAGGATTGACCCGAGAAGCGTAACGAAACTGGGAACAGCTAAGCGAGGCCGGCTAATGCCTTCTCAATCGGGTCGATCAGCGATTTCGCGGAGAATGGCTTGGTGAGGAAGGCAATACATCCTGATTTCATCGCGGCCATGCGAACGGCAAGGTTGTCGTTAGCGGTGATGTAAATAACCGGAACAGAAATTCCAGCGGCTTTAAGGCGGTGCCTCACCTCGATGCCGGACGCATCGTTCAAGTCAATGTCCAGAATGACGCAAAGCGCCTGATCGAAATCGCCGTGAGTTTGAAATGCCTCCGCAGACTGGAACAGCACGGTGTCGTAGCCATGTTCCCCCAATAACCTTTTCACGCCCCTCAGCGTGCCCAGGTCATCATCCACGACAAATACGGCTTTTCGGTTCGGCACGACCGGTAACCCTTAGTCCGTTTATCCGGGGCTAATTAGCGATACGGCTCAAGAACACGTTGCCATTATAACTCGCTCGGCCGATGAAGCTCAGATAACCAAAGACATCCGTGTTTGTTGGAATCACATCGGTTAAATTCGATACGCTGCGCGCATCGGCTTTCCTATTGTCCCATGGGACAATAGGAAAGCAAGAGCTGTTGATAGATTGCTCAGCTCGTCTGTCGGCTACCTGACACACTGTCCAGGACGCCCGCTCGTTCGGCCAGGGAGACAAGTTCGGCGAGCGATTGGACTTGCATCTTCTCCATAACCCTGTGGCGATGAGCCTTGATTGTGCGTTCGGTCGCGCCCAGTGCGTTAGCGACCTCCTTGTTGGTCTTGCCGCGAATGACAAGTTCGAAGACCTCATGCTCGCGCGGCGTCAATGCAGCGATATGAGCGCGAATGGTGTCGAGCTCCATCCTTATGCTACGTGTCGCTTCATGACGCGAGATTGCTCGCTGAATGCTGCGAAGCAGTTGATCAGGCTTAACCGGCTTTGTCAGGAAATCATCCGCGCCCGCCTTGATCGCCTGGACCGTAGTCGGAACATCGGTATAACCTGTCAGAAACACGATTGGCAGCGTCGAGCCGAGTTCGCCGAGGCGGCTTTGCAGCTCCGGACCGCTCAAACCAGGTATCCGCACATCAAGAAGCAGACAGCCTGGACCGCTCTCATTGGGCAAGCGATCCAGCAAATGCTGGGCCGAAGGATATGTTGCGACTTCGTAGCCAGCCTTCTTCAAGCGGCGTTCGATGGCCGTCCGGAACGAAGCATCATCATCGACAATATGCACGATGCCCAGCATAACGTATCTCCCAAGGCAGCTTTGATCGCGTGAAACCGATCTGATCTTCCATCGCAAGGACAATGCGAACTTCCGGCCACAACCACAGCACGAGTTCGAGATTCCCCATGGCGACGACAACCGCAATGCCAATCGACCTGTCATGATATCTCTTCTTCGGATGCCGCCGCAGGCTTTGCTCGTGGGCCGCACTGTTGAAACGACTCAAATCGAGATGTTCCGCGTCAAGCGTGGTGTCCGACCCACCGTCGGCGTTCGCCGTTGCACGCGGGCCGAACAAAACCCGAGAACAAGACGACTCCAGCGGGAACGAAGTCGGGCGGAGAAGGAGGTCAGCGACGATGACAATCATGCTACGCGCACTCAACGCACTCGAACGTCCGATTGTGTCGATGAGAGTATGGACCCAACGCGGAGCGCACAACCCGCGAAAAATTGCCGCGCATGCAAAAATGCCCCCAAGGACAATGCCCTTCCGGACAATGACCCTTAGGACAATGGCCCTCAAGCCAATAGTCGACTGCACGGGCTGCGTCG
The DNA here is from genome assembly GCA_005885285.1 of Alphaproteobacteria bacterium. Classification (GTDB taxonomy): domain Bacteria; phylum Pseudomonadota; class Alphaproteobacteria; order Rhizobiales; family Xanthobacteraceae; genus Bradyrhizobium. Next base: position 28,548 of record VAZG01000187.1, read on the forward strand.
TAAACCATTCCCGACAGAGTGAGATATCGGCGCCGGAGTTCCGAACCCCTTACATTTCAATCCCTTACGGAACGAACGGATTGCGTAGACAGGGGGAGATATCCATGCTTGTCAACATCAACGCTGTTTCAGCCAAGAGACAAAATGCTCTCGGTGAGCTTGGAGAGCTTTCCCGCTCACGGATCTTTTTAAGCGAATTCAAATATAATAGGGGCGCTGAGATCTACGGAGAAACGGAGACCGCGGACTACATCTACCAGGTGCTGGAGGGTGCGGTCCGGAGTTATAAGCTTCTGTTCGACGGCCGCCGCCAAATCGGGGCCTTCCACCTGGTTGGCGACATCTTTGGGTTGGAAAATGGCGCCGCCCACCGTTTTACCGCAGAGGCAATTGTCGACACGACCGTGCGCCTGATGAAGCGGCGCAGTCTCGAACACGTGGCGGAAACCGACGTGGTCGTAGCACTTGACCTCTTGATCATGACGACCGGCAACCTTCAGCACGCTGAGGATCACATGCTGCTGCTGGGACGCAAGACATCCCTTGAGCGCGTTGCCGCATTCCTTTTGGAGATGGATCGGCGCTTGACCGCCAAGAGCGTGATGGCCCTTCCGATGTCTCGTCGCGATATCGCTGACTATCTCGGCCTTACCCTCGAAACTGTATCGCGCGCGCTGTCATATCTTCACGCCAAAGGGATCCTTGGTTTCCTGGGGCCAACCCAACGTCAGATCGTTTTGTTGGACCGTCTCCGATTGGCCGAGCTCGATCTTTGACCGCTGCGATAACACGCGAACGTGCTGTGAAACTCCATCACGCCAATGCGGCACCTTGATACAGATCAAGGCTCCGGCTTTCGCGGGCTTCATTCTCCCCGATAAACGTCCAGCCTGCGGTCCGCAGCGTACCGGAGTTCACAGGATGAAAGCCGTTTCCGCGGAGGAAGCTGTTGCCCTGATCCCGAACGGCGCGACCGTCATGGTCGGCGGCTTCATGGGAGTCGGGACGCCGGAACGCCTTCTCGACGAACTGGTCCGGCAAAGGAAATCCGAGCTCACCATCATCAGCAATGACGCAGCGGTCCCCGGCCAAGGCGTCGGGAAATTGTTCGACGCAGCGCTCGTCGCGGCGCTCACGGCGAGCCACATCGGGCTCAATCCGAACGTACAAAAGCAGATGATGGCCAATAAAGTCGCGGTCGACTTGGTACCTCAGGGCACATTGGTCGAGCGTATTCGGGCTGGCGGCTGCGGCCTGGGAGGTGTGCTGACGCCGACAGGCGTCGGGACCATGGTCGAGGAAGGCAAGCGAAGGATCGAACTCGACGGCAAGAGCTTTTTGCTGGAGACGGCGCTTCGCTCGGATTTCGCTCTGATCCATGCATTCCTGGCAGACTACCTCGGCAATCTCACCTACGCGCTGACGGCGCGCAACTTTAATCCCGTCATGGCAATGGCGGCCGATACCGTCATCGTCACCGCGGAGCACATTGTTCCGGTCGGCGTCATCGCGCCCGACCATGTTGTAACGCCTGCGCCGCTCGTCGATTATCTCATCGCCAACGGGTGAAGCATGGATGCTCAATCTCTTATCGCGCGACGAGTAGCGCTTGAGCTTCGATCAGGTGACTTGGTCAACCTCGGCATTGGCATTCCGACCCTGGTTGCCAACTACGTTCCACCGAGCCTCAAAGTATTCTTCCAGTCGGAGAATGGATTGATCGGCACGGGACCAATTCCCGAGCAGGGCATGGCCCATCCATTGCTCACGGACGCCGGCGGCCGGCCGATCAGCGCACTGCCCGGTGCATGCACCTTCGACAGCGCGATGTCGTTCGGGTTGATCCGCGGCGGGCATGTGAATGTGACCGTTCTTGGCGGTCTTCAGGTCGACGCCGAAGGACACCTTGCGAACTGGATGATCCCCGGCAAGATGGTGCCGGGGATGGGCGGCGCGATGGACCTGGTGAGCGGTGCGAAGCGAGTCATCGTCGCCATGCAACATGCCGCGAAAGGGAAATCGAAAATCGTCCAGAAGTGCGCCCTGCCCCTGACCTCTTCCCGGCCGGTCGATCTGGTCGTCACGGAAATGGCCGTGATCGGTTTTTCGGGCGGAAAGATGACGCTGCAGGAGACCGCCCCTGGCGTGACTGTCGCCGAGGTCATGGCGGTGACGGAGGCGGATTTGTTCATCCCAGCCAGTGTTCCGGAAATGAAGCTCTGACCAGAAAGGGTGCATGCTCGGGGATCCGACGTGCGTATCTTCAGCGAATTCATCCGCGCACCCATTTTCGGGCAAGAATTGATTTCGTTTGCAAAGTGGCAAAACGTGCGAGATTGCCCTTTTGGGCCGAGCCGTTCTCATGCGCTTTACCAAGCCCAGGGACCTCCGTTCGATACCGAGCGCCACCGGGGGAATCGCTCGTCTGGCATGCGTCCGAATGCGAGAAGCAGGTAAAGACATAACATCTGTTCTCTCCGGGGCAGGATTGACTATCGCGGAGGTAAACGATCCGGCCGTTCGCCTCGAGGTGCGCACCCAAATCAAGGTTTTGGAACTGGCTGCCCAAGACCTTCAAGATGAGTTTCTTGGACTTCATCTGGCCCGAGGGTTCGACCTGCGTGAAATCGGTCTGCTCTACTACGTAATGGCCTCTTCCGAGCAACTTGCGGACTCCCTTCGTAACGCAGAGCGCTATAGCGTGATGAACAATGAAGGGATCCGACTGCGCTTCCGTTCAGACGCTGCAACGGTCATAACGCTTGAATACCTGAACGTTGACCGACTTTCCGATCGGCACCAGGTCGAGTTTTGGCTCACTACAATAGTGCGTCTATGCCGACAGTTGACAAACAACCGACTAGCGCCTCGACAAATGACGCTCAGGCATTTTCGCGATGGCGCGCCCGCTGAATACAAATCGTTTTTGGCGGGTGATATTGAATTTGGTGCTGATGCCGACGAAATCGTTTTTCCGAAACATTTCGCTTCTCTTCCGATCGTCGGGGCCGACACTCACCTGAACAAATTGCTACGGAGATATGCAGATGAAGCGCTTGCTCGCCGGCCGCAAGAGCGCAACAGCGTGCGTGCGAATGTGGAACGAGCGATTCCGGAGTTGCTTCCACATGGCAAAGCCACAATTTCGGAAGTTGCGCGCCAACTTGGTTTCAGTTGTCGTACGCTCTCGCGCGCGCTTTTGGCCGAGGGCGTAACCTTTACCAAAATACTGGAGGAATTAAGGGCTGCTCTCGCCAGACGCTACCTCAGAGATCGCGAGCTGCCTATCTCGGAAATAGCGTGGCTCCTAGGGTACCGGGAGATTGGCTCTTTCACGCATGCATTCAAACGATGGACCGGAACGAGCCCGAGCCAATTCCGATCGTCGAGGACGCCTCCAGCCAGGAAGTAACCATACCAATTGCCAAATCGTCCTTCGAAGGTTTTCGGCGCCAAAACGCAAATTATTGGCACGCAATAACAAGACCGGGTTGCGGGTGTTTGTTAACACGTCAGCGCCGCCGGCCCAACGGCTCTTCGCGGTTGATCCAGTTTCATTTGGCAGAACCTGACAATGGACCGAGCGGACTTTTTATTCTGGCTTTCGCTTTTCTGGCTCTTCGTTCTGTCGGGTGCGGCGATCTGGATACTATTGGCGCCTTAGGAGAGGCCGGGGCGACGTTCGCCAGCCGGTAATACGGCAAGTTCGAACGCGCACCCGCCTTGCGTCGAATTCTGGCACGTGTTGTCTCGGCCGGGTGTCTACTTCGCCTCAACGTCGGGCGGAGGCGACCTGCGACGAGCAATGGATTCACATCGACCATGACCGAGCAAGTGGCCGCGGAAAGTAATACGAGAATTTGTCAGCGCTGTGCGGGCCGGTCGGCTAACCTCCTCACCAGACTCCGTTACCGAACCAAGCAAATTGCGGTTGCCGGGCTGCCGGCAGATGTCTCTTGGCAACCTTGTATTGGCGTTGCAGCTTTGGCTTTCGCAATTTTTGGACGAATGGCTGCAATTGCTCGGTGTCGGACAGCTGCGCAAACGCCTCACGCACCCTCACTTTGGCTGAGACGTCGGCGATCATTGCCGAGGCGTTGGCGCCGACCTCCGCGCTCGCGATCTGCACGGGAATGATTGTCGGGAGGCTCGTATCGTAAGCAATGCGCTCCGGCCATTTCCGATCGGAATGAATACGGATGATGTACGAACCCGTGCCGGCCCTGTGCGTAATCGGCGGTTTCGGAAGATATGCATCCAAAATAAAAAGGCAGTACGAGCAATATTCCGCCAACGAGCGAAAAATATCGCGCGAGAGGCATCCGTTGCGGCACCTGGTAAGCATTGGCAAGCATTGGTCGAAGTCGGCCCCTCCATGAATAACGACGCCAGTCCATTGGTATGATTGCGACGCCGGTCCGTCCGCTCCGCGGCGCGGCAACGAAAACGGCTATCTTGGTGGAAATCGCCGCAAACCAAGGTTGCACTCCGCGGCCCTTCGAGTCGAACTCGGGCACGGTCCTGTTGCGGCAGATATCCGCTTTGGCCCGACCCGAGCGATCCGCGACGTCGGAAGAGTGCTATCCGCGCGAAAGATCCAATCAGCGGCGACCGACGCGATCCACCGGACCGCCGCGATTCCTGGGCGTTCCAGGCGCGCCGACCCCGGGGGTCACCACCGCGCGCGCGACGGGCCGTGGACGAAGCACCACACCCGCCCTCACGGTGCAGCCAACAGGGTAGTCGACATATTGGCAGTAGACCACGGCACCAACCTGTTCCGTACCAGCTGTTACGAAGCCAGCGACAAGCAGCGCGGATGATGCGATCAAGAATTTCATCTTGATCTCCCTGGGCCGGAAGTTCCCAATATTCCCCCGAGAGGGCGAACTTCAGTGCAGTCCTCTCAAAGTACAATGCGAGGATGGCGACGGGCCGATGATCAGGATTGATACAGATCAAGCTCCGTTGTTCATCGAGCCGCGCCGCCACTATTCAGACCACCAGCGCTTCTGCAGTTTTCCCCCCTCGTTGCCGCCTGCCGTCAGCGTCATCCGCAACACCTCGAAAATCACGGCCGTCGACCAGCCAAACAGCAGCACGCCGTTCATTGCGGTCATTGGTCCAAGCAAATGCCAGCGGACGACCGGCGTCACGTCGCCGTAGCCGAGCGTCGTGTAGTTTACAAAGGCGAAATAGATGAGATCAGTATCTGCCGGCGCGGTATTGGTAATCGCGTAAATCAATGACCAGACCAGCACCTCCGCCAGGTGCGCGAACATCAAGACCGTCACGGCGGCAATCATGACTGCGATCAATCGAAGCGTTTGACGTGACGTTGCCAACTCGTCCGCAATGCGCGTTACCTTTATGACGGCCGTCATCACCAAAGCATGGATCGCAATGTTGCAGACACTGGCAGCTGCGCCCACGAGATATTGACGCAACATGGCTGTGCCTCCGGCGATGGGGCTGTTTCTTCCAGGCGAGGAATGTCGGCGATCGATTTGTATTCTCTGGCCAGTCAATGCCCTAATCGATGATGTGATATCCACCGTCTATGTACATGACGTCGCCGGTGATAAGTTTCGCGCCGTCGAGCGCTAGAAAAGCGGTCGCCGCACCGACATCATCGATGCTTACGAGACTTCGCGCGGGAGCCTTGGCCTGCGCCTTGTCCATCAACTCGTCGAAATCGGGAATCCCTGAAGCCGCGCGCGTCGCCAGCGGCCCCGGTGAAATCGCGTGCACCCGGATACCTTTGGGGCCGAGCTCAGCTGCCATGTAGCGAACGGCGGCCTCCAGCGCCGCCTTCGCAACTCCCATGACGTTATAGTTCTGCACCACCATCTGGCTGCCATAGTAGGTCATGGTGAAGAGCGTACCGCCGTTCTTCATCAGCGGCTCCGCCAGATGCGCCATCCGCATGAATGACCAGCAGGAAACGTCCATCGTCTTGAGGAAACCGTCGCGCTGAACGTCGACCACCCGCCCGTGCAGCGCCTCCTTCGGGGAGAACGCGATCGAGTGAAGCAGAAAATCGAGTCTGCCCCACTCCTTCTTGATGCGCTCGAACGCCTGTTCCATTTGTCCTTCAGCAGTCACGTCGAGCGGCATGAGGATCGGCGCCTCAAGCTCCTTCGCCAGCGGTTCGACATGTTTCTTTGCCCGGTCGTTCAGATAAGTGACCGCCAATTCCGCGCCCAGCGCCCGAAACGCCTTGGCGCATCCCCACGCGATCGACTGATCGTTGGCGATGCCGACCACGAGTCCCTTTCGTCCTCTCAGCGCAACCTTGGTTTCGGGAAATACCGGAATTGTCATGAGGCTCTCACCTGTTTTGGGATCGAAGACGAATGCCGATCACACAGCAGTGACAATGTGTGCTGCGCAATCATCAACTCTTCATTGGTTGGCACGATGTAAACGGGGATGCGGCTACCTGCGCGAGATATCCGCGGCGCGTGCCGGGCATTCTCCGCTGGATCAAGCGACACACCGAGCCATTCGAGCCGCTCCGCAATCCTTGCGCGAATGCCGACGGAGTTTTCGCCAATGCCCGCGGTAAAGACAAAGGCATCCAGTCCTTGCAAGGCGGCCGCCAGCATTCCGGCATGGAGCGCGACCCTGTAAACAAAATGGTCGATCGCAAATGCCGCCCAGGGATCGCTGCTGTTCTGAAGCTCCCGCATATCGTTGCTGACGCCGGAAAGCCCCTTTAGCCCGCAATCGCGGTACAGAAAATCCTGCGCCTCGGCCGGCGACATGCCCTTTGCCGACATGAGATACAGCACGACGCCAGGATCGATCTGGCCGGTCCGCGTTCCCATGGGAAGTCCGTCGAGAGCGGTGAAGCCCATCGTGCTTTCCACGCTGCGGCCTCCGTGAATGGCGCACATCGAAGCGCCGCTGCCCAGATGCGCGACGATAACGCGCCCTTGCGCGATCTCAGGTGCGATGTTCGGCAAGCTTTTCGCGATGTACTCGTAGGAAAGTCCATGGAACCCATAACGCCGTACACCTTCATCGTGCAGCCTTCGGGGTATGGCGTAATGATCCGCCAGCTCGTCATGGTCGCGGTGAAACGCCGTGTCGAAGCAAGCGACCTGAGGCAGTGAGGGGAATTTGGCAAGAAGGGAACGGATTGGCGCCAGGTTATGGGGTTGATGAAGTGGCGCAAGCGTCGTCAAGCGCTCTAGACGCGCAACCACGCCATGGTCGATCAATACGGGCCGATCGTAATCGGGACCGCCGTGGACGACCCGATGCCCGACAGCGAGTGGACTGAGTTGGAGTTCGTCGCGCAGCCAAGCGGCCGCGACCAGCAGTGCAGCCGGAACGTCCGGAATACTCTCAATCGGATAGGCGCGGTCTGCCAGCGTATCGCCGGTCGTTCCTGTGGCGCGCAACCGGGGACGGCTTCCGATGCCGTCCATCTGGCCCTTGATCTCTCTTCGCAGCCTGCCCTCCCCATCGAGTGCGAACACCTGGAACTTGACGCTTGAGGAGCCGGCATTGACGACCAGGATTGCATCCATGGCGGTCACGCGGCGGCTGTCTGCGCGCGAGTGCGGCGCGCGTTGGCATAAAGAGTAGCAACCGCGCAGGACGCCATGCGAGATCTCGGTGTATCCGCTCGAGAAGTCAGCACGACTGGAACGCGCGCACCGAGAACGATGCCGGCTCCGTCTGCCTTGGCGAAATACGTGAGATTTTTCGCAAGCATGTTGCCGGATTCAAGATCCGGCACCAGCAGAATCTGGGCGCGGCCCGCGACCTCCGATTTGATCCCCTTGATCCTTGCCGCTTCCTTGTCGATCGCATTGTCGAACGCAAGTGGCCCGTCAAGCAGGCCCCCGGTGATCTGCCCACGGTCCGCCATCTTGCAGAGCGCCGCCGCCTCGATTGTCGAAGGTATCTTGGATGTAACGGTCTCGACCGCCGATAGGATGGCGACCCTGGGCAAGGTGCCGAAGCCCGCTTGCGTGTATAGATCGATAGCGTTCTGCACGATGTCGCGCTTGGCATCGAGGTCCGGAAATATATTGATCGCGGCGTCGGTGATAAACACCGTCTCGCTGTAAGCGGGGACGTCCATCACAAACACATGACTGACGCGCCGCTCCGTGCGCAGGCCACCGACTTTTGCCGTGACACTTCGCATGAGCTCGTCGGTGTGCAGGCTTCCTTTCATCAGCATTTCGCCCCTGGCCGCATGAATCAGCTCGACGGCCTTCGCCGCGGCGGCTTCGCTATGTGGGGTGTCGATCAGCTCAAACCCGCTGATGTCGATGTTGTGCTTGGAAGCGGCGCCCTTGATCTTCGCCGCAGGCCCCACCAGTATCGGCTTGATGATGCCAGCTTCGGCAGCGTCAGCTGCACCGCGCAGCGAGCTTTCGTCGCATGGATGCACGACGATTGTCGCTGCCGACGGGATCGCTTTCGCCGCTGCTATGAGACGATCGTATTTTGCGCCGGGCCTGGCTTCGCCCGCTTCAAGAGATGAAATGCTCATGTCCAACTCCCAATCGCCTCACAAAGACCTATGACGCTTTCGCCTGCGGTTCCGCGGTCAGCCCAAACAGCTCAGTCACACGATCGAACCGCCTTGCGGTCTCGCCTGAGATTTTATCTCGACTTGCGGACAGCACCTCACGGATGACGTCCAGGCCAGCGCGACGTTCGGCCTCGCTCGGCGGCAGCAGTTTTGGGATGGCGGCGAGGCTCGCCTCAGGCTCGAGGAGCAGCATGAAGAACTGCTCGCGCACGATTGTCTTGAATTGCGCAAGCGTCAGGCGTGAACCGGCCACGCTCGCGCGGGCCCGCCGCAGCGCCTCCAGGCTCCGCTCGTCAACCATTCCGCGGGCCATGCCGACATAGAGCAGGCCGCGAATGACGCATTCCTTGAGACCGCCACTGGCGATCTGCGACTTCAGCTCCGCGATGCGCGTCTCCAGAAGCTTGCGATGTTCAGGCGACATCTCGGGCTTGGGCGACACATCCGCATCCGGCTTGATTCCAACCGCAGCCTGCAGCGCGGGCGATCCATAGATGCCCAGAAAAAGCGACTCGCTGACAGATTCCTGCGTGTCGCGCCAATAATCGAGAACATTGATGATGTTCTTCGAGACGGTCTCCTGGAAAGCAAGAAATGGATTATCCTCCGTCGCCGGCTTGCGGTGTTCGCGAACATTGTCAGCCGCTTCGGCGACTACCCTCATGGCCGCATTATCGCTGCCGAAGGCTTCGTACGAAAAGCGGAGCGGATGCCATTTGCGCATCCACTCCGCCAGTTGGGGAGTAACTGCGGCGCGAAGCCATGGCTGCACGAAATTTCGGTAGTTGGCGAGGTTGATCTCGGACACCCGTGCGGCTGTCGCAAACCGCCGTTCATCCTCGGCCGTATTGCCGCCCATGGCCCGAACATCATCGAGGGTACGCTGCTCGCAACGCATGATCCACTTCCCGCCCGCAAGCTCTGCATTGGCGGTATCAGCGGATTTGGCTTCGAAGGTTGCCTCGTAAAGCCCCGGCGGGAGCACATCGATCAGGTCGATATTGCTTGAAAATTCGCTATGCTCTTTTTTGGCAACGCCGCCGGATACGAATATTCCGAGATGCCCGACCGTTTCGTGAACGGTGTAGACAATGGTCTGCCCGTAGGATCGGATCTCTTCGACGTCGCTGTAGAGATCGAGAATCCAGTGAAGCGCCTGCTGCGGCGGTGTGATGTTGTCGCCCTTTGAACAGAATACGACGATCGGTGAACGGATATTCCGCAGGTCAACAACCCTGCCGTCAGATGTCTTGATGCGCCCCGCGGCGAGCTTGTTGCCAACGAACAACTCATCGACGATGAACTGAATCTCCTCGGCATTGAGGTTGACATGTCCACCCCACCAGCGCTCGAAATCGAGATAGCGATCCGCCTCGGTATCGATCTTTGAATAGACGTTGTACTGCTTGGTCCACAGCGTGTTCGATGGATTCATGTTCTCGAAGTTCTGGACCAGCCAGGCGCCGTCGAACTTGCCGCCACCGAGGTCGCTGGTGAGGGCGGCCGACCAGCTTCCGCCCAGCAAACCGCCCGAATAGCGCATCGGGTTCTTGCCGTGGACACCGGCCCAGTAGGATAACGGCGCACCGGCGATGATGATCGGGCCAAACAATTCCGGCCTCAGCGAAGCCAGGATCATGACGGCCCAACCGGCCTGGCAATTGCCGATCACGCACGGCTTGCCGTCGGCATCCGGATGCAGAGCGATGACCTTGTCGATGAAAACCGCTTCGGCCCGTGCAACGTCCCCGATCGTTTGGCCGGGCATTGGGTCGGGCAGGAAGCCAATGAAATAGCAGGGATGGCCGGCCTTCATTGCAACGCCGATTTCGCTGTCGGATTTAAAGCCGCCGATTCCGGGTCCGTGCCCCGCGCGGGGATCGACCACGACGAATGGACGGCGCTTCAAATCGATTTCCACTCCAGCCGGAGGAACGATACGCACGAGTCCATAATTCACCGGCCGCTTGAGGTTCCTTCCGTCGACGATTAACTCGACCTCATAGTCGAGGACATGGGGCGCGGTTTGGGCCAGATGCTCGCAATATTGAAGACCGCGCTGGCGCATGACATCCAGAAACAGGACGCTGCGTTGCCCGGTGTCCACCAGATACTCGAAGGCAGGTGCGAAAATCCCGGGCAGCGCGGCGCCCGAAACTGCCGGCTCGTTGGTTGTCATGCTCAAATCTCTCACTCCCTGCAGCAGCCCATGCGTCAGGATTGCGCTTGGGCGGAGGAGACCTTTGATATAGGTCAAGGGAGCCCGCCGCTCGCTTAACACGTCGTTACATTGCTGCCGCGGTTTGCAAGCGAGGGAAAATAGCCACCACCGGTCGGGGTCAGAATGCTAACCCTCCGCGACGAGTTTTTCTCCGTCCTGCGCCGCAACAGGCGAGACAGCGCCAGCCTGATCCTCGCGGATCCATGCCGTCATCAGTTCCCAGGCTACCGCCAGGATGATGGGCCCGATAAAAAGGCCGACGATGCCATGCGCCAGCATGCCGCCCAAGACGCCGATGAAGATGACAAGCATCGGCGTGCTCAGTCCGCGTCCCATCAGCATGGGCTTCAAGATGTTGTCAGCCAGCCCCACGATCAGCAGATAGATTGTTAGCGGGAGAGCCACCGCAAACTCCTTGGTCGCCCAAATCCATATGATGACGGGAATGAGGACGATCGCCGACCCGATCTGCAGGATTGCAAGGATCAGCACGGCGAACGCCAACGCGCCCGCGTGAGGCACGCCCGCAAGTTTCAATCCGATTCCGGCTAGCAGCGACTGGAGGACGGCAACGCCGATTACTCCCTGGGACACCGTGCGTATTGTCAGCCCTGCCAGCGCAACAAAATCATCGCTTCGCTGCGCCATGAGACGCGACTGCATTCTTCTTGTCGCCGCAACGAGGTGCGGGCCGTGGACAAACAGGAAACCGGACAACGCCACTGACAGAACAAACTTGAGCGTACCCATGCCCGCACTGCCGGCAAAGGCGAGTACCGGACCGGCCAGTGGCTTCAGGTGCGGAGCTACCTGACGCAACACAGCCCCAAGATTTGTAGCAGCCTGGTCCCAGAGGCCGTAAACCCGCGGACCGATGATCGGCCAGTCTTTGACGCCGTCTGGCGGCGACGGAATAGCCAAGTTGCCTGCGCCGAGCTGGCCCGCGAAGCCTTGCAATCCATCGATCAAGCCCACTCCGAGCCACGTCACCGGTCCGATGATGATCGCGAGACTGACAGCCGTGATGATCATAGCCGCCAGCTTCGGCCGATCGCCAAGCTGTAGCGATAGCCAGCTGTACGGCGGGTACAGGGCCACGGTGAGAATCATACTCCAGGCCAGTATGGGAATGAATGGACGAACAAGGACGAACGACCAGTAAAGTAGGAAGGTCAGCAGAGCCAGGCGGATCGCCAGTTGTGTGATCTCGTCGCCGGATTTGATTTGCCGAAACAGCCGTAGGGTCATCGCTTCAACATCCCGCCCGCCCGCATTGCACGCGCAACGACTACGCGCGAACGATGCAGCATGTGAGAACCTCCATTCGCGTCCCAAGCCTATTGTCGCCTGCGCAAACCCGGGCTTGATCCAGATCAAGCATCGCCAGGGCGGGATTGTTCTCCCTTGCGAGGGCATAATGCCGGCACAACGCCTTGCTGTTTCGAGCAGACCGGGAAGCATTTCTCATGTCCGGAGCCGCCGACTATTCGGCCGTCGAGCATCTTCGCGACGGGCGTCCGATTGAAATTCGCGCACTTCGTCCCGATGACAGAGCCGAGATGCTCGCGGCCGTCGGACGAACCAGCACGCAATCGCTGCGACGACGCTTTTTCGTACCAAAAAAGGTTTTCTCGGAGCAGGAATTGGCGTTTTTTCTCAACATCGATTTCGAAAACCATGTCGCGCTCGTCGCGCAGATCGATGAAGACGGATCTCCGACGATCGTCGCTGGTGGACGCTATATCGTTGTCCAGCCCGGCCAGGCTGAGATAGCTTTCGTCGTGGTCGATGCCTATCAAGGTCAAGGTATTGGCACGATCCTCATGCGCCATCTTGCCGTTCTGGCGTGCGATGCCGGCCTCAACGAGCTGATTGCGGAGGTGTTACCCGAGAACACCGCGATGCTGAAAGTGTTCGGCAAATTCGGCTTTCGACCAAGCTCAAAACGGGAGCCCCAGGTCAGACATCTGACCATGCGGCTTAACTGAGCAGGAGGGCGCGCTGCTTTTTGGTCAGAGACTTGTCGCAGCGCTTAGGTGCGTTCCCTTGTGAGGGCACCATATGCCCCGCCCTCCAGCCTCGTTGTCCGGCCAACGAAACATTCTGGAGGGCATATTTTGTGGCGCGATCAGGTTAAGCCTCAGCGGCAGACATACGACCCATTTACCAGTACGCGGACACAGCGCGTGGCGGCTGCACCAACAGTCGCTCCGCCTACTACCGCGCGCCGTGTCGTTCGTCGCGCAACGCCTGCAACGCTCACCGGGGTTCCCGGCCGTCCCACCCTGGCCTGCGCGCTTTCAATTGACAGCGAAAGACCGTTCCTTGCTGACCAGTCTGCGGACCCTAGAGCTCCACATGCGACAACGGCGACAACCAAACATACCTTCTTAACGCTGATTTGCCTCATAGCAACCTCCTCTGCTTGTCGAAACAACGATAGTCATCGGGGACTGGCATGATTGATCTAGGTCAAGGAACCTCGTTGGCTTGACGTGGAGTCGCGGCAAGCCATGGCCGGGGAGCAGGACCTACCTTAGTCGCATTCCGAGAGCGAAGGCGTAGAGGTCAGGCCCACTTTCACTTCACTATGCAGTGCGGGCCTACTACTACGAGGGCGGCCCCTGGTGTGGCTACAGCGGGTGGGATGACTACACGGCGCGCAACTCCCTTCACGATCATGGTTTCCAAAAATCGAGATCACATCATCTGCTCAGCCGAGTGATGCTCGCCCACGGGAATAGCGAGCTCGAAAATGGAGCCACCAGAGTCCGACTTAACAAGCCGCAATTTGCCTCCGTGGCTTTCGGCCACAGTAATACAAATAGCGAGCCCCAATCCCGTGCCGCCAGATTTCGTCGTAAAGAACGGATCAAATATGCGCTCTCGATCCTGGACAGGAATTCCGGGTCCGGAGTCTTGAACCGTCAGCAATACGGTCGAGCGGCCGTCGAAGCTCGTCGTGAGCCGCAGACGTCGTGCTTCAGGGATCACCGAGCTCATTGCGTCGATAGCGTTTTTGACGAGGTTCAAAAGCACTTGCTGGAGTTGCGTGCCATCCAGATGCACCTTCGGAAGGTTGCCTTGGAACTCTGTAGCGATAGATATCTCGTTGATTTGAAGATCGTATTGCAGCAATCTTAGTACTACCCGAACAACATCCTCTACGTGTGCTAGCGCCCTTCGGTCGGTCGTCTTTTTCGTCAGTTCGCGCATGCTCGAAATGATTGCACCCGCGCGATAGCTTTCGGCTTCTATGTCACCAAGGATGTCGTCCATTTCTTCCAGATCTGGAGGGTTCGAGCGCAGCTTGCTGATGGCTGTACTGGCATTAAGTGCGATAGCACCCAATGGCGTCCTTAGCTCATGGGCGACAACAGCCGTGACCGCGTCTACGCTCAAAAGCCGGTTAGCGCGTTCGCGTCGTTGCAAGATGATGGCGCTGGCGAGGCGCGAATAGAGAAACATTGTTTCGATGAGCAACACGCTCAGCAACATGCAACTGCCGATTAGAACGAAGCAACGAGCCGCGTACCAACCGATGGAAAATCGTACCGAACTGGCGATGGCAGCAACCAGGAAGTTTGGCATCCAGGCGAGCAAAGTCACCATCAACCATAAATCGAGGATCGTGCGCCTGCGAGACAATAACACGGCGAGCGCCGTACCGCCCCAGACCCAAAGCGCAACGTTGATCTGGTTGGCGAACCGCGTTTGCAACGTCTGGTTGGCGCTGTAGAGGCTCGGGAGATAGTCCGCTTTCGTTATCACGATCCAGGCCAGTCCAGCGGTCACCCCAAGTACGCAGACAACAGTGATTCCAATAGTGGTCATCGTCGATCTGCCCGGCAGCGTGGCCGCTCCAATCGGATCTTTGGCGAGCGCATAGACGAGGATCGCGGTCGGAAACGTCGTGTGCCAAAGCACGAAGAACCAAGCTGGAGTGTTCAATTCATCACCGATCAGACCAGCTGGCGCGTACGCCCCCGGAAACGCCAGCGTCTGCAACAGCGCAAACGAGCCGCTGAACATGTAACCGCTTGCGAGCGCGAGAAGGGCGCGCAGAGGCTGTATCGAGAATTGAGCAAACAGAAGGGTTGCCGTGATAAAATCGACAACGCTCAAGACAGTCTGCAAAACCGGAATGAAGGCATCAACGCGAGCCACCTGTATGCTCGCGAACGGTGCGATAACAGCCGCCGCGACGGTCAAAAGGACAATGATGCCGACCGCTATCGCCTGTTGTCGTCCGGTTGCCGGCATCGTTGCGATAACTAATGGGAAATCTTGCCCCTCTTTTCGAGCAGCGTCGACTGCGGCCTCCGGCAAAACGGCCTTTCCAGAATCCGCTTGGTGAACTTGCGCCGATTTCATTGCTGCGCGGTCCTGAGCGTTAGACGGTTCTATCCGTCAGGCTGGCCGAATGGAAGGGCACAGTTAGCCTCGAACAGCAGTTAGGCCAGTCGCTTGCGTCACAGTCGGACCAGCTGAACTATCGTACTTGCCAGTTAGGCTCCGGCCTCGTAGCGCCATGGCCAAGCGATCACGGCGCCGCCATGCGCACCCTCGCAAGCCCATGCTTGATCTAGCTAGATCAAGCATGACCACTGCGGGTTGATCGAGGGACCTGGGCCGGGTAGCGCGGCCTTGCTATCTCCTCTGTTTGTCAAGCAAACGGTAGACATCCGGGACGAGTACCCTTGATCTAGGTCAAGGGACAGCATTGGGCGGTTAACGCGACAGCGGCAGGTAGCGCTCGAACCATCCGAGCGTTCATTCGGACATGTCCTCAAGGACAATGTCCTTTGATGCAATTGAGAACGCAGACCCGATGGCATAGTCAGGATAAACGATCCAGGAAACGGCTGCTGCTGTTCGGGCTGGCGCACTTTCGAAAAATGGATCAGCAGCTTCGTGACTGCGAATATTTCGTCACTAGAACTTCGGCATGGGGGACACATGTATTATGACCCAAGTCTATTATGACCCAAGTCGTCATCACGGCAAGCAGCAAGCGCGACCACGCGAGCCGAGATTCTTGCGTTGCACGGAGAACAAAACGAAACTTCCAGTTTGATTCTATGGAGGCCGTGGCACATTCCCGGTTCGAACGCGAAACCCAACGGGTAATGGACGGATTGCTGCGCGAATGTCTTGAGAGGCCAGATGCCACAGACCCCTGTGAGCGCCTCAGGCTATTGAATTCCAGGTCACTGCGGCGCCCATGCACCTGACACTCACCCCAACACCGCGGTGGGGATTAGGGCCCAGCTTTGCCGCCTGCACCGGAACAAGACAGGCGCAGTGTCCACCCTCGTTCGCTGGGCAATTCATAATCTTGCTGGTGAAGACGCTGGTAAAAACCGGCTCTCGGCTATCTTCATCAATAAAATCAACGTGAGCGAATCCAGCCCGGGGAGCCAGACGCCTCTTCCGCCCCCATTCGCGGCTGTTCACGCCCCTCCTCAAATCCGTCAAAAAGCCCTGTAAAACAAGCACTTCTTGCAGTCGCTGCGGGCCGCGCCGGTTCGTGACTATTCGCTGGCAGCCGCAAGGTTTCAGGGCATCAAAACAGAGTATCGCCAAAAAACAGGGCATGTATTTGCGCAGGGATAGACCGCAGATCGCGCAATTTTACGACAGAAGAAAACCCGACGACCGGTCAGATTTAAATTCAGCGAAACGCACCCGACAGGCGTCGATCACGAGTTGAAGGGCTGCCAACAATCTCAAGAGTGTAGCGCCCGCTTTGCGCCTGCCCGAACGATGATCCGTCATCGCACACGTGCTTTGATTAACGGCAGCGTAAAGCAGAACACCGCACCGCGCAGGCGGTTTTCGGCCCAGATGGTTCCTCCGTAGCTTTCGATGATGGTTCGCGCAATCGGCAATCCCAGCCCGGTGCCTTGTGGCTTCGTCGTGACAAACGGATCGAAGATTTGCGTCAGGTTTTCCTGGCGAATCCCTGTTCCCGAGTCCGATATTCTTACCTCGGCGAAATCCGATTCCGCATTACGGCGGGTCCGAATGGTCAAATTGTGCGGTGCTGGCGCGCCTTCCATAGCGTCCATCCCGTTCATCACGAGGTTGATGATCACTTGTTGCATGTGGATCGGGTCAGCGCGCACCGACAACGCTTCAGGCGCAAGTACGGTCCGCAGTGTAATTTCCCGTTTGACGGCCTCGGGCATGACGATTTTGACCAGATCCGGAACTGTGTCGTTCAGATCCAACGCTTGCAGCTCGGCCTTTGTTCGATCGTTCAGTAGATTGCGCAAGCCACCGATGATTTCGCTCGCGCGCTGCTCGTCCCGAATAATGTCGGAAAGGATTTCGCCAATCTGAGTGAGATCGGGCGGACTGGCCTTGAGCAATATTTGCGCGGCTTCGGTATTGCTCAGAATAGCTCCCAAGGGCTGGTTAAGCTCGTGGGCGATGGATGACGACAGCACGTTTGCGGTCGTCACTCGATTCAAGCGCACGACCTGCCGGCGGCGACTTATTGCTTCAGTTTCAGCGAAATGGCGCCCGCGGTGCTCGATGACCAGCCATGCAATGATGGCGGTCTGGAGCAGCAGAGCCGCTAAGCCCACAGTAATTTGCCAGCGGTACTGATCCCACGGGCTCGGGGGGCGAAAGTAGATCTCGCTGCCCGCCTGCAGGCGGCTTTCACTGATGTTCCAGCGCTTCAGCTCCCGCCAGTCGTATTTTGGCGCCCCGTATTCGATCGGAGGCATTTTGATCGCGCCCGGCGACTCTCCGCTCAGGATGCGGACTGCGACGCTCGCGGCCTGTCGTCCCACATCCGCGGTATTGGTGAGCGGTCCACCAACAATCCCCCGACCAAAAAAGGTATCGGTATGGCTAAACATCGGCACGTTGGCAACCGCGTTGAGGCGGGCAAATACTTTTCCTTCTTCATGCGTAACACCCGCCGCGTCAACCGACAGCAACCCAAAGAAGATGGCGGAGCGCGGTGGCAGCACGGCAGCCCGCTGAAGCATGTCTTCAAACGACAATTCGTTGAACCATGTAAAGGATACGCGGCTCGTTAATGTTTGCATAGCTTCGCGCAATCGCGCTTGCCAATACCTCTCGATGGGCGAGTTACCAATCACGATCACAATATTGGTCGTCTCTGGAAGTAGCTTCAGCATGCTCTCGACTGCACTTGCGAAATCTTTCGAGACCGCAACGACACTGTCGTTGGCAGTAAACGCGCTAAGGAGCGCTTGCCGCTGTTCGACGCCCGTGTGCACTGCCGGCACGGAGGGAAAAAGCCTCTGTCGGTTTCGCTGGAAGAAGTCTACCGCCGGCGCGCCGATGGTGATGACCAAGTCAAGCCGTCGCTTGACAAAGAGAGCGTGCAAATAATCGACAAACGGGCCCTCCTCGTCCTCGGCGAAACGCGCGGTTGCGAGCGACGTCTCAGAAATGTCGAGGGGCTCCTTCGATTGCTGCCCCAGCTCTTCGCGGATGATTCTTGCGTATTCGCTCCAGGGCGCAAAATCGCGACCGAAGGAATGCAGAAGCATGACCCGCTTTGGCTCGGAGGACGCCTCGCCGGTCATCGCGAAGAGTAAGACGACTGCACTGAGGAGTATCCGAACTCTCATGCTTTTTTGAAACTATTGAGAGACTTTAGAGCAATGTCAGGTGGCCGACTCTACTCGAATTGCCGGCATCGCGGGGGGATTAGTTGCGGGAATGCGATAACGCACTCTCTCACAGGTTGTAGACCAACAATGTAAACAGCCCTGTCATTTTTGGGCCATTTCAAATAGCTCCCGATCACGGGACAGTATTGATCGCGTCAATGAGCAATTTCGCCAGAAACGGCTTTCTCAGATAGGCCACGCAGCCCACTTCAAATGCCTCCTGGCGAGTGGCCTCATTGTGGATCGCGGTCATGAATATGACGGGCATACATCGGCCTGATGACTTCAGTCGCCGTTTTAGGTCGATTCCCGACATTCCCCCGAGATGAATGTCGAGGAGGAGGCAGTCCGCTTCGCAATTGGCAATGTCGTCAAGAAACGATTCCGCCGACGGAAACGCTTGAACGCGAAAGCCGTGCGCTGACAAAAGGCGATCAAGACCCTGCAGCATGCTTGGATTGTCATCAATGACTGCAATGGTGCGCATGCGATTGCCAATCCGAATAACGCAATGGATACGTGTACGGCCGATCGCAACGTTGGCGGTCCGGGGATACGACCTCGAAACCGGATGCATCACTCTACATGTCGCATGCCGTCGCAAAAGATAACTCGGCGATTAGCCTGCTCTGCAAACCATAGTCTTGCACAACGGTTCTTCGACGCTATGCAAAAACAGCATTGAGTCAGTAATCGTAAGACAGCGGAGCGGGGCCTGCTCGGATATCCCTTCGTTCGCCTCGAAACCCGGCCGCTGTTAGGGATTTGCCAACCCTTTGTGCGTCAGTTCGGCGATCTTGCTTTTGTCTGATTTTGCATAGTGCTCTGCAGGCAGAGTGCTTAGCATCGTCAACAATCTAGTGCCGAGCCGCCGTTTTTTGGCTCGTTAGATGTGTGCGCAATGGTGGAATGCAGGATGGCCGTATGGGGTGACCTGGCTGGCAAAATGATCAGGATTTTATCAGTCTTGGCGCTGGCGATGATCTGCGCCTCCTGCAAAACCGACTCGAGCCTATTCGGGATGGCGTGAGCCGAGACTCGCTGCGGGCTGGGTATGTCCGGAAATGCGACGGCTTGCCGAAAATGCAGGCGTTATCGGTCTCCTGGCCTCTATTCTTATCTGGATCAGCGCCTACACCGCTTACCTCTAGCCATCATCAACAATGCCGTGGCTGCTCCCGATATCGCCAGAGCATGGCGAGAAATCTTTGTCACATTTGTCATAATCGTTGCGGCGCCGGGACGAGCCGTTCCCGTTGACCGTCGGCACAACCCTGAGTTATTGTCCTGACATCGGTGCGCTATTCGTAGCGCCAACCTATTGACCAGCGACGGTTTTGACGCGGCGCGGCGGCGCCGGCTTTTTGAAGTTGCTTTATGTGGCTCTCTCCTGGCCGAGGGCGAAAACCTGTGACCGACGCTCCTGTGATTCACGTCGTGGACGACGATCCGGCATTTCGCTCGGCTGTTTCGCGCCTGCTGAAATTGTCTGGCTATGAGGTTGCGGGCTACGAGTCCGCAGGCTGTTTCCTGCGCGCCATCGAGAATACCAGACCCGGCTGCATCCTACTCGATGTTCAAATGCCGGCCCTTGGCGGGCTGCAGCTTCAGGACGAGCTTGCCAGGCTCTCCCACAGTTGGCCGATTATTTTCATGACCGGCTACGGGGATATTCCAACCAGCGTGCGTGCAATTAAGGCCGGCGCCGAGGACTTTCTCTCCAAGCCAGTCTCAAAGGAGACATTGCTGAAGGCGATCGAACGCGCACTCGTCCACTATGCAGCGACACGGCAGAGCCAGGACGAGCTAAATTCGCTCAGATCCCTGATTTCGACGTTGACGTCGCGCGAAGCGGAGGTTTTTGCATTAATGGTCCGCGGCAGGCCGAACAAGCAGATTGCGCATCAGCTTGGTACGTCCGAACGAACCGTCAAGGCTCATCGGCATATGGTGATGCATAAGCTGCAGGTTCAATCCTTTGCCGAGGCGGTCTCCATCGCGGAGCGCGTGGGCTATTGACGCCACCGTCCTCCGACGCAAAGGGCGCCTGATAGGGTTCCTTGCGCTCAACCGTTGTCATCTTCGTATTTCGCGGCAGGGTTGAAAAATCGCCAATTTGCCCCAAAGGGCAATATCGCGCCAAGGCGCGCCGTGGTGTGCTGCGGCCGGCTGGAACCGTCCCATTGTGCAGTTTCGGGGGGTTTCCAATGGATATTGATCAGTGGCTCGCAGCCGTCGAGGAAACGCCGTTCAATCAGCGAGGTAACCCGTGCAGCGATCTTGTCGAACAGGCGGAGAGATTGGCTCTCGCGCACATAGACGAGCCGCTGCACATTTCCACCTTGTGCCGTACCCTTGAGGTAAGCGAGCGAACGCTGCGCAAGGCCTTCCATAAAGCTTGCGGCCTTGCGCCGTGCCGGCGTCTTCGAATATTGCGCCTATCGCGGGCGAGGCGCGCGCTTTTGTGCGCGGATGCCGAGCTCGTAACTGTAACGGAGATTGCAACCTGCTTCGGCTTCGGCGAATTAGGACGCTTCTCTGTCGAGTACCGCAAAGTGTTTGGCGAAAGTCCTTCGCAGACGCTGCATCGCGCCTCACAGGGCAATACTTTTCCCGCCAGCCGTGCTGTCCAAAACATTCTCCCTTTCGGAATTTGAGGGCATCGGTTTCCACGATCCCTCCTAAGAGCGGCAGTTTTTTGCGTGACTTTGGAGTAAACGGCCGACGCGAGTTTCGCGGGCACCACCTTGGAGCGAGACATCCGATTGCTCATTGCTACAGTGTGATTCCAGACAAGAGGACAAGCAGATGACGAGCTGCGTATCCGAATGGAAGTCTGGTTGTCGGCCGATTCGACCAGCGAAAACTTTCGAACTGAGTTCTTGGCGAATGGCGTCTTGCCTAACAAAAGCCGGACGCTCTTGAAGTTTGTCCGATTTTGCATAGTCGCCCCGGGGGGTGCGCGTTACCCTCCCAGAGCAATTTCGGGGACGGAGCCTCCTGAGCGCCCTAGCGCAACAAAAGGAATATTCACATGTTGACGAAACGCGATCTGCTTCGGTCCGCCGCCTTGGCTGCCATTACCGCCACAACGGCGAAGTCCATCCCGGCGCTAGCGCAGACGAGCGCGGATCGCCCTGGCTTCCTCAAGGCCAAGGACATTGCCGAGGCAGGTTTCATCTTCGGCCTTCCGATCGTGATGAACTATGGTGTGATGTACGAGTACGCCGTCGATCGCAATTCGGGTCAGTTCAAGGCCCCGTTCAATCAGATCAAGAACGAATCCAGCGTATTCACCTACAAAGACACGGCCATTCCCACACCGAACAGCGACACGCCGTATTCGCTTGTCTGGATGGACTTGCGGGCGGAGCCTGTCGTTCTTTCCGTTCCGGCGGTGGATCCGAAGCGCTACTACTCGGTCCAGCTCTGCGACGGCAATACCTATAACTACGGCTATATCGGCAGCCGTGCCAGCGGAAGCGAGGCCGGCGATTACATGGTTGTCGGCCCCGAGTGGAAGGGCACGACCCCGCCCGGGATCAAGAAGGTCTTCAAGTCGGGCACACAGCTGTCGCTGGCGATCTATCGCACCCAGCTTTTCAATCCGGACGACATCGAAAACGTGAAGAAGGTGCAGGCCGGCTACAAGGTACAGACGCTATCCGCCTATCTGAACCAGCCGGCGACGGTGGCTGCCACTGCCATCGACTTCCCGAAAATCGACAAGGAGCTCGTGAAGACGAATTTCTTCGAATATCTGGACTTCGCGCTGCAATTGGCGCCCCCACAGGAAAATGAGAAGGAGATACGCGCACAGCTTGCACGCATCGGCGTCGGGCCGGACAAGACCTTCAATTTCAAGGATCTCCCGCTGGAGCAAAAGCTGGAGATCGGCCTGGGTATGAAAGAAGGTGAGAAGAAGATTGACGAGGGCGTGGCCAATGCCGGCAAGGCGATCAATGGCTGGCGGGTCAGCGGCCTGCCAGGCGATAGCGCCTACTACAGTGGCGACTGGTTGAAGCGCGCTGTCGCCGCAAAGGCCGGCATATACGGCAATAGCCCACAGGAGGCGATGTATCCATTCACCCGCGTCGACAGCGACAGTCAGACGCTCGACGGTAGCAAGAGTAACTATACGCTGACATTCCCTCCCGGTCAGCAGCCGCCGGTGAATGCCTTCTGGTCGCTCACGATGTACGACGGGAAGATGCAGCTTCTGATCGAAAATCCAATCAACCGCTATCTCATCAACTCGCCAATGCTGCCGGGCATGAAGAAGGACTCCGATGGCTCCCTTACACTTTACATCCAGAACAAATCACCGGGCGCGGACAGGGAATCCAACTGGCTGCCTGCTCCGAACGGTCCGATCTATCTGGTGATCCGCCTCTACTGGCCGAAGGCCGAACCACCGTCGATCTTGCCGGCGGGCGAAGGCACGTGGAAACCGCCAGGAGTGATGCGGGTTTCGTAGGAGCACGAGATAGCAGCCTCGGCATCGGGGATTCCGAGCGATTGCCGAACCCAAGGGATCGGCGTCGCGTCGCAATGATGGCCACTAACGCCGGCAGCGGTGGCGATCGGCCCAGCGTTTGGAGTAACGAGCATGATGTCGACGAAATTGCCGATTTGGCTTCGCTTTTTCCTTCTTGTCGGTGTTGTCATCTTTGCGGCAGGCGCAGGTCTCCTTGCCTATCGATATTACACCCGCCCGGCAACGCTGACGGTGGCGGTCGGCTCGATCGACGGCGAGGCCGCCAAGGCAATGTCCGCGATCGCAAGCGAGCTCGTTTCGACCAACGCGCCGGTGCGGCTTAAGGTTATCGACAGCGGCACCGCACTTGAGGCCGCTAATGCCTTCTCCGCGGGCAAAGTCGATCTCGCCGTGGTTCGCGGCGATGTCGGCGACCTGTCGCAAGCCCAAGCCGTCGTCGTCGTCAGCCATATGGTCGTACTGATGATTGCACCGCCCGGATCGCCCATCGACGGCATCGACGGCCTGAAGGGACATACGATCGGCGTGGTCGGCGGCGCAGCGAACGCCAAAATTGTCGACGTGTTGACCAAGGAATATGATCTGGCCAATGCAAAAGTTGTGTTCAAGAACCTTGCCTTGACGGATGTCCGGCAAGCCATTCAGTCAAAACAGGTTAGTGCCCTGCTTGTCGCGATCCCGCTCGCCGAAAAATATCTCGCGCTCGTTCGCGGATTTTTTCAGCTCGACCACAAGAAGGTGCCGGTGCTGATCCCAATCGAGTCCGCGGCGGCAATCGCCGAGGCCGAACGCGCCTTTGAAAGTTTCGACGTCCCCAAGGGCACGCTGCGGGGAGCGCCACCGGTCCCGGACGATGACCTGACGACCTTGCGGACCTCGTTATATCTGGTGGCCCAGAAGAAGCTCGGCACCGATCTCGTCACCAGCCTGACGCAAGCGATCATGAGGGTGCGCAGGGATCTTCTGCGCGAGCAGCCGATCTTCGCGCAGATCACCGCGCCCAGCACCGACCAGGACGCCTACCTTCCATTGCACCCTGGAGCGGCAGCCGTGTACAACAGCACCACGCAGAGTTTTATGGATGAATACGGCAACTGGATCTATCTGACGCCGATGGTGCTTGGCGGCGTTGCTACCATGCTTGCCGCAGCCTGGAATTTTCTCGGCATCGGCAAGTCCGCGCCTGAAGGCCCGCTGGATTCTCTTTATGCCCTGGCGCGCCGAATTCGGAAGGTCAACACAGACATCGAATTGTCGGACATCGAAGAAGAAATCGACGACATCCTAAAAGCGGAGCGCGTCAAATCCACTGCCGGAGACGAGAGCGCGGTCGATGCTGTCACATTGAACGTGGCAGCCCATCGGCTGGAGAGCTTGATTCACGACCGGCGCGCATTGCTCGCGAAGAGACCCGCCGTTGCCTCCGCGGCCTAGTCGATACCGACCACGTCGCCCACCCGACGCGGAGCTGACCGAAGCAGAGAATAAAACCATGGAGAGCCGTCATGAAACATCTGATGATTCCGGTATTGCTGGCAGCAGGCCTCATTGCCCTGAGCACGATGGAAGCAAGCGCTGTCGTTTGCGCGCGTGGGGTGGTTCGTGCTGGCTGCGTCGCCGCCGGCGGCAGTGCCGCCGTGGTGAGAGCGCCAGTCGTCCGTCCTGCCGGTGCGGTTGTCGCGCCACGGGGTGCCGTGGTTCGCCGCAGAGTGTACTGATATTTCAGCACGTATCGGCATCGCCAGGCTCATCCGGTCGCTCTGTTGCCAAGTAGATGCAGAGCGATGGCTGCTGCTTCGAGACAATGGTGAATCATGAATGCAATCGCGCTATCGTGCATCACGTTTGCATGCATCTCTGGCGGTGCCCTGCTCGGCATGTTCCTTCCCGGGCATCACCTGAGCACCGATGATAAGGATTTTGTCAGGCTGGGCACGGGCCTCATCGGGACTATCGCCGCGCTTGTCCTCGGCCTCCTGATCGCCTCGGCAAAGAGCTCTTACGACACACAGAGCACCCAAGTCACGCATATGACGAGCAATATTGTCCTGCTCGACAATCTGCTGACGGAGTATGGACCGGAGACGAATGCACTACGGAATCTGTTACGGCGCGGCGTCGTTGTCTTAGCCGATCGAATGTGGCGTGAGAACAGTTCTGACGTCGCCAAGGTCAGCCCATTCGCGGCGAGCAGCGAAAGCGAAACATTCTTTGCGAAACTTCAGCAGCTATCGCCGCAGAACGATTCACAGCGCTCCCTGCAAGCCAGGGCCATACAGATCGCCACCGACATTGCGCAAACCCGCTTGCTGCTGTTCGCGCAGACGAACAACTCAATCCCGATGCCGTTCCTGGTCGTTCTGATTTTCTGGCTCACCATCATCTTTGGTACCTTCGGGCTGTTTACGAAACCAAATGCAATCGTTTTTAGCTCGCTGTTCGTTTTTGCGTTGTCGGCGGCCGGCGCGATTTACCTCGTTCTGGAGCTGGGCCAGCCGTTTGCGGGTCTGATGCAAATCTCCAGCGCGCCGCTTCGCAACGCCCTCATGCCGCTTTGAGTTACCGCGTGACGGCAAAGCGAGGCAGCCGTTATTTGGCGATCAGATCCATTTGGAGCACTTGGTCCGCGACTGCAATGACCAATTGAGAGCTCACAATTATCATCGAGAATGAGATCGGCATCTCAGGCCTCCTACTCGGTCTGGCTCGTCGGCTCTCCACTTTCTTCGGAGCCGGCGGCTTTCGTCGATGCGAAAACGGACCGACAAATCTTTTGTGGCCAACAAAGGGCCGTTTTTGCATAGACAAGCTGGGCGAATGCTATTTGGCTCGTCGGATTGAGGCATCTGTCAAACAAGCCAAAGGGATACTGACATGCGGGCCCAAATTGCATACCCGGCGATCCTCACAGCATCCGTATTAGGTTCGATGCTGACGGCCACAGCACAAACCGGCGAGTTCCCCCTTCAAATCCCTGGCTCAGTCGTTCACCGCGGCTGGGAGATTCAAGACCAGGCACAAGCTGCCCGATCAGCCACGGCCGCCAGATCGGTGAGGCGCACCGGCGGAAGTTACGATGGTTCGAAATCTGCGAAGCCAGTAGCAGGTGGCGTCACGACAACCTCCGGGACCAAGGGCGAACGATGAGATACTGCTAAGGATGTTGGTGATTTCTCCTTGGTCGCGCACTGAGCGCTGGTTTAGAAGAAGCAAGGCCGCCAACTGAGGCGGCCTTATTTCTTCGTGCCAACAGCTTGCCGCTAGAGTTTTCGACCATGCGTCCCCAGCCGCAACGGGCGCAAATTCGGCATGTTGGCGCGGTCCTGCATCAATTTAGTAGCACGGCCCATACGGATAGTATCCGCAACGAGCAGCTCCGTAAGCTCCAGCGGCAGCTGCTCCCACTGCAGCAGCTCCGACGCCTACCGCCACTCCACGGCGTACGACTGCACCACGATAAACGCGAGATCAATCTGCCTGCCGACGCGCGGACCGAGCAGTCCGGAAATCACCAGCGACGCGGAGAATGCGGCGAAGAACCAGTTGCTCGAAATGCCGAGATCGTCCGCGATGGGATCCGCAAGGATCGCAGGCAGGTAGTAGCTCGACGCCCAGGCGAGAGTCTGTGTGGTCCCCAGCGCGACGACGACAGATAACTGACGGTGTACGGCCACTTCAGGAACATCCGCAGCCGGTCTTCCCCGCGACTTTCGCGCTGGCATCTTCCATGCAGCACGCGTCGATACCTACCGGCGCTGGACCCCCGCAGCATCCTGCCGCAGCGGTGCCACCTTCGACACCGCCGCGTGTGCAGACACCTGTCTCCGGCAGCTTGAGTTCAACGCGTTCGGCGGCTTCACGATCGCCTGCGATGTCTGCAGTGATCGAGCGTACCTGTTCGTATCCGGTGATCATCAAAAACGTCGGGGCGCGGCCATATGATTTCATACCAGCGATGTAGAAGCCGGGTTCGTCTTGTTGCAGTTCGCGAGCGCCATGCGGTCGAACCGTGCCACAGCTATGTTCGTTCGGATCGATCAGCGGCGCCAGGGCGACGGGTGCCTCTATCGCCGGATCCAACCCGAGACGCACCTCGCTGAGGAACGAGAAATCCGGGCGGAAGCCGGTTGCCACCACCAATTCGTCGACGAGGATATGGCGCCCACAGCAGCTGGAGCCAGCAGTAACCTGCAGCCGATCGTCAACCAACGCGATCTTTGTGACGGGGAATCCAGCCTCGACTTTCACTTGTCCGGACGCGACGAGCGATGCGAAGTGTGCGCCAAGCTCGCCACGGGCGAGGAGTTTATCGTTAGAACCGCCGCCAAACGCTTTCGCCGGATCGTTGCCGCGCAACAACCAGATTACGTCCGTGCCCGGCACCTGGTGCGCGAGAGTGACCAAATCCGTTAGCGTGCCAATTGCCGAATGCCCGGCACCGAGAACGCCGACGGTCTGCCCAGCGAAGCGCGCACGATCCCTTCCGAGGACATCCGGTATACCGTAGGAAATTATAAACTGCGCCTCGCCCTCGCCGATTGCCGGCAGGCCGTTGGCGCCAGCTGGGTTCGGCGACGACCAGGTTCCCGACACGTCGATCACGGCGTCGGCGCGTAACATCTCCGGTCCTTTTCCATTTTGGTAGCGGATTTCGAATGGCGCGTTTTCGCGGCCGCGCGTCTTCGCCTTGTCGAACCCCAACCGACTTACGGCCGTGACGCGGCTGGATGTCCAGATGACATCCTTCAAGGGCGTCTTGGTGGCGAGCGGACCAAGGTAGCGATCGAGGAGTTCGGCGCCGGTTGGATAGACGTGTGGGTCCGGCGAGTTCCAGCCAGTCGACGAAAGCAGCCTCTCGGCGGCCTTATCGACGTTGTACTCCCAAGGCGAGAAGAGCTGAACGTGCTGCCATTGACGCACGGCATGCGCGGGCTCGGACCCCGCTTCCAGGACGATCGGCCTAAGACCCCGTTCAAGCAAATGGGCGGCGGCCGCGAGCCCAACGGGACCTCCGCCGATGATGGCGACTGTTTTCGGCTGATCCATTGTGGCTTCTCCTATCAAACTAGAAATATCGAATTTAAGGGCCCGGAAAGTCAGGCCGCGGCGCTCGTGTCCTTGCACTCGGCGGCGTCCGCGCAACACTCGGCAACGAGGAAATCCACCAGCCCTCGCATGACCTCGTAGTTCGCATGGCACACCAACGTGGTGGCTTCTCGCACTTGGCTAATCAGGCCAACCATCACCAACGTTTTGATGTGATGCGAAAGGGTCGAGGGAGCGATCTTCAGCTTGTCCTGCAGGCGGCCGACCGGCAGACCCGCGTCGCCCGCGCGAACCAGCGCTCGGTAGATTTTAAGCCGGGTCGGATTGCCCAAGGCTTCGAGGTGTGCTGCTGCGTCATCAAGCTTCATTGTTTCATCGTAGCATCGTCGTATTCGAATGACAACCATATTTCTAGGATAATGGAACTATCAGAACTTGACAGCACCGTTCAATTCCATGACTCTCGCACGCGGCTTGAAGCGTTCCGGTTGCTGATCAAGCATGAGCCGCAAGGCGTTGCTGCGGGCGAGTTGGCTCGTCTTCTGTCGGTGCCCCAGAATACCCTTTCAGCCCATCTGAACGTGCTGACTCATGCCAATCTGGTGACGTC
This sequence comes from Alphaproteobacteria bacterium, assembly GCA_005885285.1. Classification (GTDB taxonomy): domain Bacteria; phylum Pseudomonadota; class Alphaproteobacteria; order Rhizobiales; family Xanthobacteraceae; genus Bradyrhizobium. Next base: position 57,138 of record VAZG01000187.1, read on the forward strand.
GGAGCGCCGAAGCCGGTCGATCATCTATCGCGCTCGACTGGATAGGCTGGAAGCGCTTTTGCTATTTTTGATGCAAGACTGCTGCAATGGACGCCCTGATGTCAGCACTCAGGTAATGAAGAGCGTAGCGAAGCAATTTTCCGCTACAAGGAGGGAACGCTGATGCCGACTTTCGATCTGCGTCGGCGACTCTTCGCCGAGTTACTCGGTACAGCCCTCCTAGTAACAACGGTGGTCGGCTCCGGTATCATGGCCGAAACCCTGACAAAGGATGTCGCGCTTGCCTTGCTGGGCAACACGCTTCCCACGGGGGCGATCCTTGTTGTGCTCATCACTGTGCTTGGTCCGATCTCTGGGGCTCATTTCAACCCGGCCGTCTCGATCGTATTTGCGTTGAAACGCGAGCTTAGCACTCGGGAAACTGCGCTCTATATCATAGCGCAAATCGTCGGCGGCATCCTGGGCACGATGATTGCGCACGGCATGTTTGCACTTCCCTTGCTGGAAGCTTCGATGAAGATCCGCACAGGTGGCGCGCAATGGTTCGCGGAGGCCATAGCGGCCTTTGGCTTGGTGGCAACCATCCTAGCAGGAACTCGCTTTCAGCAAAGCGCAGTTCCGTGGCTGGTCGGACTCTATATCACAGCAGCCTATTGGTTCACCGCATCAACCTCGTTCGCAAATCCGGCCGTTGCGATCGCGCGATCGTTCACCAACACGTTTTCTGGCATTCGCCCGCTCGACCTGCCCGGCTTCATCATCGCGGAGATCTGCGGTGCCGTGATTGGTATGATCGTGATGGCCTGGCTCTTGCGCCCCGACCCTTACGCCAAACCGCTTGATCCGGAGGCCAAATTATGAGCGTGACCATCTATCACAATCCGGATTGCGGTACGTCGCGCAATGTACTCGCCATGATCAGACAGGGCGGAATCGAGCCTGAGATCGTTGAATATCTAAAAACGCCACCATCGCGCGAGAAACTGATCGAATTGATCAAAGCGATGAACGTCAGCGTCCGGGCGCTTCTGCGGGAGAGGGGCACGCCATATCACGAACTTGGTCTATGGGAGGCAAATTTGACGGACGACCAGCTAATCGACCAGATGCTCGCGCACCCGATCCTGATCAACCGTCCCATCGTGGTGACGGATAAAGGCGTGATGCTTTGCCGTCCGTCCGAGACCGTTCTTCCCCTGCTTCCTAACCCGGATATTGGGCGGTTCGTCAAGGAAGACGGCGAGATTGTCGAGGCCGGTGCTCTTAAAGATTAAACGCAGTTCGGAATGGGTAATACCGCACTGGCGCTCCTGCGGGCAGGTCGTCGTGCTCAGCAGGAATACAGCCGAGACCATCGGCGAGGACCAGGGGGCGCAAGCGTGCTGACCCTCCCCGTCCGAGCTTCTCCAATAACGGAGTCCCTTGCGAATCGTGACCGACCACGCGGACAGGTACGAATTCGGTACGGCCCAAACGGTGCGAAAAGCTCGAGCCAGCTTTGGCCATCACCGTCGCGTGCTCAAGTGTACCGCCAGCGGCTTCCCCGGCTTCAGGGCAAGCGAAAGCTTCTCGCAGCTGCCGCCGGCCGCCAGGACTGAGGAAACAACATGGTCCGCATCGCTGCCTGAAACGCCACCTGAACAGATCAGCAGGTCGAAAGTGCGGGCTGCCCGCGCGATTTGCCTGGTCAGTCGTTTTGGATCGTCGGGACAGCACCCGAGCATGCGCAGCTCAAGTGCCGGCGAAGAGAAGAGAGCTTGCAACATTGGACCGTTGCTGTCGTAGATCTGGTGTGGGCGTCGCGATCCGCCGGGCCGGGTCAGTTCGTCGCCGGTAGAGAGGACGGCAACCCGGACGCGCCGCCGGACCTTGACGTGGGTCGCACCGGAGGCGGAGAGGATCGCGACATGTCTCGCATCGATCAACGTACCGGCTTCGATAATTTCCGAGCGGATGCCGACATCTTCGCCCGAACGGCGAATATTGAGCCCCGCCTCGGCGGGTTTTTCGATTGTGACATTTCGCTCCCGCGCGGTCGCCCTCTCTTCCATTACGACGGCAGCAACACGCTTCGGAACGGCGGCGCCGGTCAAGAGCCGCACCACCTCTCCCGCTGCGAGCCCAGGCGCAGCAAACGATCCGGCAACAACCTTGCCGGCCAGCTGGAAAGGACCGGTGGATGCTGCGGCGACATCGCCGGCATGGATTCCGTACCCGTCCACCGCGCTTTGGTCGAATGGAGGCAGTGGTATCTCGGAAACAACGGGGACTATCGTGATGCGACCCGCGCACGCGCGCAACGCGACCGTCTCTTTCCCCGCCACGGGCGCGACCACCCCGCGCGCGATCTTCAGTGCAGCGTCGACGCCGAGCAATCCGGGCCGGTCACAGACGCTCTCGGTGAAAAGCACTAGCCCCTCCCACAAAGATGCCCGGGCACCTTGGCACCCGGGCTTTCGAGTTTAGGGAAGAAGGGCGAACATGTCAGGCCGTGTAGTCGAGGGACTTGAAGCTGAGGTGCTTCACGCCCTCCGGCGCGTCCGCAAGCTTACGGATGTTGCCCCAGGTCTGCTTGTAGTTCGGGATGACGAACTCGTTCACGCCGGGCGACACGACATTGCCTTGAACGCCATTCGGATTGGCGAACAGCATGAAGGTCTGCTTCCGCTTGGCCGTCGGCGTCGGATAGACCATCGCCTGGGTAGAACCGTTTTCGTTGTAAACCTCGACCAGATCGCCTTGCTTGAGCTTTAGCTCGCTCATGTCGTCCGGGTTCATCTGGATGTAGGGATAGGGCATGCGATCCATGACGAACTCGTTGTCCTGATCGAGATACGCGTTCTGCCAAGTGATGTTGGCGCGACCATTGTTGACGAGGAATGGCCACTTCTTACGTTCATCTTCCTTGCCGGGCGCCTGGAGGCCACGCCATTGCGTCTCCATAAATGTCGCCTTGCCATCCTTGGATTTGAATTTGCCGTCTGCAAATAAGCGCTTGGTACCAACGATCTTGCCGTCCTTGAAATCAGTCGCGGGCTCCTGAAAACCATTGGTCCCCATGGCTCTCAGCCGCTCATACGTAACGAACTCGCCACCCGCTTCATGACCATGGTAGCCGTCCATGAAAGCGTCTTCCTCGGTCTTCCAATCGAAGCCCTTGAACTTGTCGGCGTACTGACCTTTGCCCTGCTCGCGGAGCACGCGCTCCATGTTGTTGGCAATGCGCGCCGCGATAAGGCTGTCAGGCATCGCCTGCCCCGGCGGGTCCATGTACTTCTCGGTCAAACGCATGCGGCGTTCGCCGTTCATGGAGGTAAGATTAGCCTCGCCCGAGGTCGCTGCAGGAAGCCAGACGTGGCAGGCCTCGCCGATCTTGGTGGGAACGATATCCACGTCGACGGCAAATAGTCCCCCCTTCTTGATCGCCCCGACGATGGCGTTCACCATCGCGGTGCGATCGCCATAGGGCACCGACATCATGGCATCCTTCACCATGTCGGTACGCTTCTTGTAGGCTTGCTTGAACTTGAAGGCGTTGAGCGTCGTCTTGTAGTGGTCGCATCCCCAGATGTGATGCACGCCGCCTTTGCCCGAGATCAACAGCTTGTCGACGTAGGCTGCTGGCCGTCCGACATGGGCGTCGGATGGCCGCGAATAACCTTCCTGATGGCCGCCCATGCGGACACAACCACCACCAGGTCGACCGATATTGCCAGTGGCCAAGGCGACATTCACGAGCGCCCCATTGGTGCGATAGTTGTCGTTGCCCCAAATGAGGCCCTTTTCGTAGGCGAACATGGTGCGCCGTCTTGCATTGCCCGCCTTGGGCTGTGCGATCCACTCGGCTGACTTCTGGATCTGGTCCACCGTAAGGCCGGTGAGCTTGGCGGCGTCTTCGAGGCTGACCTTGTTGGCTGCGACCGCCTTGTCGAAATTCTTGGTCGACGCATCAATAAAGGCTTTGTCGGTCCAGCCTTTGCCCGCGATGTAGGTCAGCCAGGCGTTGAACAGCGCGAGGTCGGTGCCGGAATTGATGGCAAGATGCATCACGTTGTCTTTGCCAGCCTCGACTTCGCAGGCATTGACGGTGACGGTTCGCCGCGGATCGACGATCACGATCTTTCCGCGCTCAACCGGCTCGGAGCCGAACTCGGCTTTTTTCTTGTCCACCGAAGTGCCGCGCAGATTCGGCACCCAATGGTTCAGGAAATAGTTGGTCTGGGTTTCCAGCGCGTTTGTGCCGACCGCGACGATAGTATCGGCAAGCTCGGCATCCTCGTAGCAGTTGTTGAGTTCGCCGACGCCCATGTCGCGGGTGGCGTGAACTTCGGAATTGTAGGCAGGACGGTTGTGGATGCGGATGTTCTTGACCTTCATGGCCCCGAAATAGAGTTTGCCGGTGCCCCAGGTATTCTCGTAACCGCCGCCTGCACCACCGTGGTCGAAAGCGGAAACGAATAATCCGTCCTCGCCCATGTCGTTAATTACCGCGACGGTAACGCGCGCCACGAGATCGAGCGCATCGTCCCAGCCGGTCGGCTGCATCTGCCCGTAGCGCCACACCATCGGGTCCGTAAGGCGCTGGAGCTGGGTATTGCGCTGCTGTGAATAGCTCATCTCGGCCATGCGCGCGCCGCGCACCGAGCCGAGACCGGAATTTACCACGCAGTCCTTGTCGGGCTTGATGACGATATGCACGTCGTTCCCGTTCTGCCGCACGATGTTGTACATAGATGGCGAATACCAGGCCTCCGTCTCGGCACCCTGTTGCTTGCTAAGGTCGGTTCCGAATTTGTTTTGATCTGCTGCGGTGCCGCCTTGCTTGTTGGTCGGCCAAGTGTACGCCTTGTAGCCGCAACCAACGATGCAGTAGTGGCAGGTGACGTTGAATTCCTTGGCGTCCTTGGGGACGATCGGAAGACGGTCGATCTGACGCTTGTAAGCCATGATCTTCTCTCCTCACAGCACGTTGGACAGGCGGCCGTACAAAAGCTCATCCACGCCCTCGGCGTAGATGTCGCCCTTGTCGTCGACACGTAGTGCGTATTGCGGAAGATTTTGGGTGGCGTGACCCCAGACCTGCTGGCCGCCCGACTCACAGTCGAAGCGGGAGTAGTGACCAGGACAATTCAATGTCTTGTCGCCCGCGTTGTAGTTCAGCGGAAAGCCCTTGTGCGGACACGTGGTCGAGAAGCCGACGATGTCGCCATCGGCGCCGACGCCGCCCGGAACGCGCTTGCCCAGCTTGAGCAACACGCCGGGCGCATCCGTATCCGGATACGCGACGGTGACAGGTTCGTTCGGCTTGAGATCGGAGATATTCGCAAGACGGTTGGAAGGGTAATCAACCCGCGCAGCTCCCGGTGCAGCCTTGGCCTGAACCGGTACCATCGTTGCCACCGCGGCTCCCGCGGCAGCGAAACCGGCACCGCCTAGGAATCGGCGACGGCCGGCATCAACCATCTTATCGCAATGGCTCATGGACGTTCTCCTCGGACGCGCCGGTACGCCTACCGACGAGGTTTCCTCAAGGATGCGACCGGTACGCCTACCGGCCGAGCGTCTCGTTCAAAAATCGCCACACGGCTCCTAAAGCTCGGACGACATGTCGAGATGTCTCGACATGTCTAATAGTAGAAACATTCTGGCTTGTCACCTGTGTGTCGGTTAAAAGACAAAGAGAAATCTGGAATCGCAAGACGGAATCGAAGCAATGCGCAAAACGATGCTGGCAGTCGCGAGTCACGCCGGCCCGATCTCGACTGGAAACCGGCGCAGTGAAGCACACGCGATTTCCGCTCTTTCTGCCTTGGCGCAACCGACACGCCTCGCGATCTTCCGTCTGCTGATCAAGCATGAGCCCGTAGGAATGACCGCTGGAGTGATCGCCGATACCGTCGGTGCACCGCACAACACTTTATCGTCTCACCTTGCCATCCTGGTCCGGGCGGGGCTGCTGCGGAGTTCCCGCGAAGGACGAACGATCATCTATCGTTCTGACGTGGACGGCATGCAGTCGTTGTTGTCGTTTTTGGTCAACGACTGCTGCGACGGGCATCCAGAACTCTGCAATCTTGCGGCTCCCGCCGCTGGATGTTGCACCGCCGCTCCAGCGAAAAACGGCGCTCGGAAGTCTGCGTCGGCTGCTCGTAGAGCAAAGCGCACCCGCTAAGCCAAAAACGCCGCTCTGAGCGGCCCTCTGGTTTGTCATGCCAACGTCATCTCAATGATGACGCTGGCCGTCGTCGAAAAAAGCTTTCCTGGAATAGCGTCCTAGTCTAGTATCTCCATATGTCGAGACTTATGGACGAATACGATGCTGTAGCCGGGCTGGGGTCGCTCGGCCAATCCACGCGGCTCGCCGTTCTTCGCAATCTCTTGAAAGTTCACCCCGACGGCCTCAACGCCGGCGACATCGCGCGCATGTGCGAGGTGCCGCACAACACCATGTCGGCGCACCTTGGCGTTCTCAGCCGCGCCGGCCTCGTCCTGGTTGAGCGGCAAGGCCGGGTGATGAATTACCGCGCCGACCTCGGCGGATTCCGGGGCCTGGTCGAATTCCTGGCGCGCGATTGCTGTGGCGGACGACCCGAACTCTGCGCCGACATTTTGCAGCGATACCCTGTCGTAACCGATGAGCCGAAGGCAACGGAGAGTGTCATGACTCCTGCGTTCAACGTTCTCTTTCTCTGCACTCATAACTCTGCGCGTTCGATCATAGCGGAGGCTTTACTTGAAAAGATCGGCCGCGGAGGCTTCCGCGGCTATTCCGCTGGGGCGGAGCCCGCCGCAGCCCCCCTTCCGGAAGTGATCGATCGGCTGAGGGTTCTTGGCCACGACGTGTCCCGCTTGCGGTGTAAGTCTTGGGATGAGTTCAAACGTCCGGAAGCACCTCGCATGGATTTCGTCATCGCACTGTGCGATGCGCCGCATGGCCAGTTTTGTCCTGACCTTGCCGGCCCATTCATCACCGCTGCCTGGCCCCTCCCCGATCCGGCGCAGTTCAAGGGTTCGGCAACAGAGCGTACCACCCTGTTGAACGAGCTTTACGCCATGGTTCGTCGGCGGCTTGAGATATTCACGAGTCTTCCGTTCAAGACGCTCGATCGCATGGCTCTCAAGGCGCGCCTGGACGAAATTGGCGATACGGCGCGCGTAGCGCCCTGACAGGAAAATAAAGATGAAGGTCGGCATCAATGGCATGGGGCGCATCGGCAGGCTCGCGCTGCGTTCCGCCATGGGTGGCATCTATCGGCCGGAGACCGATCCCCGCGCGCGAAATCGACTGGATATCTTTCATGTCAACGAGGTCAAAGGCGGGATCGCGGCGACGGTGCATCTCATCGAATTCGATAGCATCCATGGGCGCTGGCACGAAACCATCGGGGTGGCCGATCGCTCCATCGTTATAGGAAAGAAGAGCGTCAGCTTCAGTGAACACGCTTCACCTGCCGATGTCGCCTGGGGCGATCTCGGCTGCGACGTCGTGTTGGAATGTACCGGCAAATTTCTCAAGCCGGACCAATTGCAAGCCTACTTCGATCGCGGCGTGAAAAGGGTGATCGTTGCGGCTCCTGTCAAGGACGACGCGGCGCTCAACATCGTGGTGGGCGTCAACGAGCAGCTCTACGATCCGTCAAGGCATCGGCTGCTGACGGCGGCATCATGTACGACCAACTGCCTGGCGCCGGTCGTCAAGGTGATCCATGAGGCGATTGGAATCCGACACGGGCAGATCACGACGATCCACGATCCCACGAACACCAATGTGGTCGTCGATGCTCCACACAAGGATTTGCGGCGCGCGCGCTCAGCGATGTTGTCCCTGCAGCCGACAAGCACGGGCAGCGCCACTGCGATTGCTCTGATTTATCCGGAGCTAAAGGGCAAATTAAACGGCCACGCTGTACGGGCGCCGGTGCTCAATGCGAGCTTGACCGACTGCGTATTTGAAGTTTCACGACCGACCACGGTTGAGGAAGTCAACACGCTATTTAAATCCGCATCAGAAAGCGTGTTGGCCGGAATCCTCGGATTGGAGACGCGACCTCTGGTGTCGGCCGATTACACAAACGACTCACGGAGCAGCATCGTTGATGCCCTAAGTACGATGGTCACCGACGAAACCTTGCTGAAGGTCTACGCCTGGTACGACAATGAAGTAGGTTATGCCTGCCGGATGATCGATCTTGCGAACCTGGTTCGGGAGCTTGGGCCATGATGGCAACAGCGCGCAACTATCTGATCGTTACAGCGTCCTATTGGGGATTTACGCTGGTCGACGGTGCGCTTCGGATGCTGGTCCTCTTTCATTTTTTCCGTTTGGGCTACACGCCCTTCACGCTCGCGTTTCTTTTCCTCCTCTACGAAACGGCAGGTATCGGGGCTAATCTGGCCGGCGGGTATTTTGCATCCCGCTTCGGCATTCCCCGCATGCTTGCGGTCGGGCAGACATTGCAGATCGCGGGATTGATCATGCTCTCCGCGCTCAATCCCGGATGGGGCGCGGTAATGTCGGTCGCGTGGGTCGTGGTCGCGCAAGGAATCGCAGGCGTCGCCAAAGACGTCACCAAGACCGCCTCCAAATCCGCAATCAAGGCGACCTCAGCCGAAGGCAGCGGGCAGTTGTTTCGGTGGGTTGCGTGGTTTACGGGCTCGAAGAACGCCATGAAAGGGATCGGCTTCTTCATCGGCGGTTTGTTGCTCGATCTCGTTGGCTTCCGGCCCGCACTATGGATGATGGCCGCGTTGCTCGGCGTCATCTTCGTTGCCGGTCTGTTGCTTTTGCCACGGCAGCTAGGCAAGGCCAAGTCGTCGAAAACGATGCGCGAGCTATTCGGCAAGTCGAGGGGCGTGAACCTGTTGGCGGCGGCCCGGATATTCATGTTCGGGGCCAGGGACGTTTGGTTCGTGGTCGGTTTGCCGGTTTTTCTGTACGGCTACGGTTGGAAATTTCTGCAGGTGGGTGGCTTCCTGGCGGCTTGGACAATTGCTTATGGAGGAATTCAGGCCGTCGCACCGACGCTCGTCTCACGCAGCCCTGATGGCCTGAGCCGCGAGGTTCCGGCATCCCGGCTTTGGGCGGCGGTGCTTGCGGCGGTGCCGATTACGCTGGCGGTGATCATGAATACAACTGACGTTGCGCGCCCCGATCTCGTTCTCGTCATCGGCCTCGCACTCTTCGGACTGCCGTTTGCGGTGAATTCGTCGCTCCACTCCTACCTCATTCTGGCGTACGCGGGATCTGAGAAAGCCGCGGAGGACGTTGGCTTCTACTACGCGGCCAACGCAGCCGGCAGATTGCTTGGCATTACCCTTTCGGGTGTTCTGTATCAGATAGCTGGTATCGCCGGATGCCTCGTGGGTTCCGCCGTGATGCTGCTGCTGTGCTGGCTGATCACGTTCTTGCTTCCAACGCACGAAGCGCTGCCGTCAGCGCGCGGACAACCGGTCTGACAGGATTAGCTGTCCGATCAGGTGTCGATTGCCACAGGCGATCACGATGTCGAATTTAACGACCCGATTCACGGACGTTTCTCCACATCAGCGGTCGCAGCCTTTGGTTTATTTCCGGTTCGGGGTCGGTGAGCTTCAAAGACATAGCCCCTATTGCGGACCGTCCTGATGGGCGCGTCACGTTTTCGCCCTCCGATCGCTCGGCGAAGCCGCGCGATTTCGGCCGCCACTGTCGCGTTTTCGATCGTCGATTCGGAACCCCACACCAGCTCCTTCAAGGTTCTGAGTGAAACGGGTTCACCGGGTTGACACATGAAGATATCGAGTAATCGAAATTGCCTGATCGAGATTTGAAGGGGCTTATTGCCCCGCCAGACGCGGATTGTCTCTCGATCGAGGAGAAACTCGCCGACTACTACCAGATTTGGCAGCGGAAGCTCAGTTGTATCCGTTAGCTCATCCATAACGCCGTCGGGCTTTATAAATCCGCCTTCGCAAACCGGTCATCGAGCGCATAGCCGGCGCCGCGCACGGTGCGGATCGGGTCCTGCTCGCGGCCCGGGTTGAGCAGTTTGCGCAACCGCCCGATATGCACATCTACGGTCCGCTCGTCGATATAGATGTCGCGGCCCCAAACCGAGTCGAGCAATTGCTCCCGGGAAAACACCCGGCCGGGATGTTCGAGGAAGAACTCCAGCAGCCGATATTCGGTCGGGCCGAGATCGATCGGCCGGCCGGAGCGGGCGACGCGACGCTTCTCGCGATCGAGCTCGATGTCGCCATAGGCAAGCACGGTCGCGAGCCGCTCGGGGCTCGCGCGACGCAACAGACCCTTCACCCGCGCCAGCAATTCCGGCACCGAGAACGGCTTGACG
>VAZG01000029.1 GCA_005885285.1 Alphaproteobacteria bacterium
AGGCACAGGACAAACTATGCCGAGCCGATTACATGCCGGTCACGACGAATCCTGGGGAAAACGAACCCGTTCGGCATAGTTCGGCGGGCGGCATAAACCGCCCTATGCCGAGAGCGGCATAGGGCCGTGACGATCAGGCTGTACATCACCGCGGCCCGTTCGCCGCCACGATCCGAGCCGCAGAACCACCACGCGCTCGGCGGCATTGTTCGACAGGCAGATGCGGCCATCGTCAAGGAAGCGGGTAAATGCGCTCCAGAGCTTGAGCATGTAGTCCATGGCCTTGGCGACATCGTTTGCTGCGCGAGAATTTAGCGCGCTGCTCGCGCATCTAGGCCTCCAGGTTGGCGACCAGCGGCGCGCTGAGCTCCTGTCGAACGGCCCTGCGCCTTTCAGGGCTTTGTCCGTTGATCGCCCGCTCGATCTTAAACAGCTTATCGATCCGGCGGACCGCTTCCAGCGCCAGCGGCGAGATCACCGCCGGTTTCTTGCCTTGCGCCTTGCGACGGGTTTCTTGACCAGATCCGCCATCACGAAGAACGGACGCCGGGCATGGACCCAACAGGCGGCTTCCGGGATCGGACCGGGCACGCGGCTTGGCTGGCAAAGCTTGCCATAGCCTTCATAAGCGTCAGCCTGGAAGATCCCGGTGTAGTTGGCCAGGTGAGCCTGGGGATGCTTGCGCGCGATCGCGCAAGTAATAGAACACCGCCCCTGGCGGCGCCGGCCCTCCAAAAGGCTTGTCGTCGCGCACATGGACTCAGATTCGGCCGTGTCGGTCTTGCCCTTAGCCAGAACCGGCACCGTGGTGTCGTCGCCATGCAATCGCTCGGCACTCAGGACGTAGGCCTCGAGGCGCTTGAACAACGGCATCAGCGCCGCCGTGCAGCCACCGACCTGGTCAGCCAGGCTCGACAAGGCTGATCGGCACGCCCTCCTTGGCATAACGCTCGGCCTGCCGGTTGAGCGGCTGATGCTGGCCAAACTTCTCGAGATTGGGCCCGGCCCAGCCCCTGGCGATCACGTGGAACGGCGCTGGCGCCTGGCTGATCTTCTCGCAGTCCCGGCAGGTGAACTTCTCGCGGACGTGCCGGATCACCTTCCAGGATTTCGGGATCACCTCCAGAGTCTCGGTGATCTCCTCACCATCCCTATGTCGCCCGACTTGCCGCTTCCTACGAATGTCAAATTCGGTCATAGCCCGCAAGAACAAGCAAACCAGGTTGCCCGGTTCCACTACCGTCGATGTAAGCCTTGAATTCTTTCATCATGGCCCGTAGTCGTCGTGCCTTTTTTGCCTTTGAATACTTGAGAGCATCAGCAGTCATGTTCGCAATATAGCGCAGTTCTCTTGTTAAGTAATCGACGTAGTGGACGCACAAATAACTTGCGCGACCAGCACAGCGACCAATACGTTTCAAGCGCGTCGCGACAAGTGACGTCTGCCTTTGTGGGGCACTTAGCGGACTTCGCGGGCGAAACTGCCACTGACAAGGCCGAAAGGACTGAACTTGGACATCGACGGTTGGCTCCGCGGGATCGGTCTGGAGCGGTACGCGCAGACGTTTCGCGACAATGCGATCGACGCCGACGTACTCCGTGATCTCACCGCTGATCATCTGCGCGAGCTTGGCCTACCGCTGGGGCCGCGGCTCAAGCTATTGAGGGCCGTTGCTGCGCTCGGTACCAGTGAACAACCGCTTGCTTCTCCGGAGATCACGGCTACCGCCCCACGGACCGACGCCGAACGCCGCCAGCTCACGGTCATGTTTGTCGATCTCGTTGGCTCGACCGCGCTCTCGGCTCGCCTTGACCCCGAGGACATGCGCGAGATCGTCGGTGCCTATCACCATAGCTGCGCCGAGCAGATCACCAAGGCCGGGGGGTTCGTTGCCAGGTATATGGGCGACGGGCTGCTGGCCTATTTCGGCTATCCCCAGGCCCACGAGCATGACGCCGAGGGCGCCGTCCTGGCCGGGCTTGCGCTGGTCGAGGCGGTGCCGATGCTGAAGACCGCTGCCGGCGCTCCCTTGCAAGTGCGCGTCGGCATTGCCACTGGACTCGTCGTGGTCGGCGACCTGATTGGATCGGGAGAGACGCAGGAACGTGGCGTCGTCGGCGACACGCCGAACCTGGCGGCGCGCCTGCAAGGGATCGCCGAGCCGAACACGGTCGTTATCGCCGAAGGAACCCGCAGACTTCTTGGCAATCTGTTTGAGTTCGCAGATCTCGGGGCGAAAGACCTCAAGGGTATCGCCGGGCCGGTGCGAGCCTGGTCGGCGCTGCGGGCAAGTTCGGCGGAAGGCCGCTTTGAGGCACTGCACACGGCGGACCTGACCGCGCTGGTCGGACGCGAAGAAGAACTCGAACTGCTGCTGCGGCGCTGGTCGAGGGCAAAGAGGGGTGAAGGCCAGGTGGTGCTGGTCTCCGGCGAGGCAGGGATCGGGAAGTCGCGGCTCACGGCGGCACTTCTGGAACGCCTCGCTACCGAACCGCACACGCGCTTGCGCTATTTCTGTTCGCCGCACCACACGGACAGTGCATTCTATCCGATCATTGGCCAGATGGAACGCGCCGCCGGACTGGCGCACGACGACAAACCGCAAGCGAAGCTCGACAAGCTTGATGCGGTTCTCGCCCAGACCTCGACCTCGCCGGCGGATGCCGCTCTCTTGGCCGAGATGCTGTCGCTCCCGAATGATGGACGCTATCGCGCGCTTGAGCTGGCCCCGGACCAGCTCAGGCAAAGAACGCTGGAAGCGCTGACCTTACAACTTGCTGAATTGGCCGGACGGCAGCCGGTGCTGATGATTTTTGAGGATGCCCATTGGGTCGATCCGACGAGCCTGGAAGCGATCGGCCGGACCGTGGACCGGATTAAAACCTTTCCGGTGCTGCTGATCGTCACGTTCCGTCCCGAGTTCGACGCGCCGTGGGTGGGACAGTCGCATGTGACGAGCCTGATGCTCAACCGGCTTGGGGAGCGTGAAGCGGCGGTCATTATCGCGCGCCTGGCCAGGAACAAGGCGCTGCCGGCGGACGTGATGGTGGAGATCATCGAGCGCACCGACGGCATTCCCCTGTTCGTGGAGGAGATGACGAAGGCAGTTCTGGAGGCGGAGAGCGAGGGAGCGGCGCGGCGCACGGTCGGTGCGGTTCCGTCTCCTGCCCTGGCGGTGCCGGCAAGCTTGCATGCCTCGCTGATGGCGCGGCTCGACCGGCTCGGCCCCACCAAGGAGGTGGCGCAGATCGGATCGGCGATCGGGCGGGAGTTCTCGCATGTGCTGCTGGCATCGGTGGGGCGGAAGTCCGAGGCGGAGCTGGGATCGGCGCTCGACCGTCTCGTTAAGGCTGGCTTACTATCCCGGCAGGGCATGCCGCCGCAGGCGAGCTACCTGTTCAAGCATGCGCTGGTGCAGGACGCGGCCTATGGCACGCTGCTGCGCGAGCCGAGACGCGCGCTTCATGCCCGGATCGCCGAAGCGATCGAAAGCCAGTTTCCAGACATCGCCAATAGCCAGCCCGATCTGCTGGCGCGGCATTACAGCGAGGCCGGGCTGATCGACAAGGCCGCCAGCTTTTGGGGCAAAGCAGGATTGCGGTCGCTGGAGCGCTCGGCGCTGGTCGAAGCCGCAGAGCAGCTCACACGTTCGCTCGCTCAGATCGCGACCTTGCCCAGCACGCCGGCGCTTCGTCGCGAAGAGATCAGGCTTCAGACCGCGCTCATAGCCCCTCTTATGCACACCAAAGGCTATGCGGCACCCGAAGCCAAGGATGCGGTGGAGCGCGCGCGTCTCTTGATCGAACAGGCTGAAGCGCTCGGAGAATTTCCCGAAGATCCATTGCTATTATTCTCCGTCCTGTATGGCTTGTTGGCCGCGAACTTTGTGGCGTTCAACGGCGACGCGGCGTGCAAGCTGGCAACTGAGATCTTGGCGCTTGCCGAAAAACAAGGTGCGACCGCTCCGCTCATGATTGCACATCGCATCATGGGCAGTTCCTTGCTGATGACCGGCGACATCGCGGAAGGCCGGGCGCACTACGATCAGGCGCTCGCATTTTACAGTCCTGCCGAACATCGTCCGCTGGCGACGCGGTTTGGCCAGGACGTCCGCGTAGCAATCTTGTCATTTCGGCCATTGGCTTTGTGGTTGCTTGGTTATCCCAAAGCCGCGCTCGCCGACCACGAGCAGGCGCTCAGGGATGCGCGCGAGATCGGCCACGCTGCGACTTTGATGTACGCGCTATCCAACACAGCGATGACGCATATTTTTTGCAGAAGCTACGCAACAGCAACTGCGCTAACCACTGAGCTTGTCGCCTTGGCAGATGAGAAGGGTGCGTTGTTCTGGAAGGCATATGGAATGATGCACCAAGGTTGCGTGTTGGCCATGACCGGCAAATCCACGAACGCGGTCCAAATGTTTACTTCCGGGTTCAATGCGCTGAGGGCAAGGGGAACTACACTGTATATGCCGTGGTACTTATCATTGTTGTCGGTGACCTATGCCGAACTTGGGCGAAACGACGACGCTTGGCGCTGCCTCGGCGAAGCAACAACGACAATGGAAAGAGGCGGGGAACGTTGGTTCGAAGCAGAAATCCACCGGACCGCTGGAGAGATCGCGCTGATGGACCCTGAGCCGGAGGCGGCGAAAGCAGAAGCCTATTTCGAGAGTGCGCTCGCGGTCGCCCGCAAGCAGCAGGCAAAATCCTGGGAACTGCGTGCGGCTATGAGCATGGCGCGGCTTTGGCGCGACCGGGGAAAGAAACAGCAGGCCCACGATCTGCTCGCTCCGGTCTTCGGCTGGTTCACCGAAGGCTTCGACACACTCGATCTGAAAGAGGTCAAGGCGCTGCTCGATGAGCTGCACGCCTGACAGTCGTTTTGAAACGGCCACTTAGCAGGGCCCCCACGTACGGATGTGCGCCAGCCTGGTTGCGAGCGCTTACAACGGCTCGACGCGCGATCGAAGCCGCGGCGAGCGCTGCGTTGTCTATGATTCGGTTGCCGATCATCTCGATGACAGCGGGCGCGACCTGCACGGGATCCGCGGCAACCTCACCGATTTTCCAAGCCAGCTGCGCGGTCTGTGGCAGATTTGCCTGGCGTGATTGATGACAACCATCTCGAAGCAGCGACGAACCTCGACGTGGCTACGGCCAGACGCAAACTGTTTCGAGATCCTATTGACGGCCGCCACGATTGAAGCATGGCCAACGCGCTGGACTTGAGCTGTGGCTTAATGAGATCCGCGACGCAGGTCGAGATGCAGCTCAACTTTGTTTGGTCGTTACTATAGCGGGCAGGGCGCTTGGGCGCGCTTGGAAGACCGCCTCGCACGGCACCTGATTTAGCGGTCGAGTTCTACAAGAGAACCTGATGCGGCGCGTACCACAGCCCCACTGATTGAACGCTGAGGAACCGACTCAAGTCCTTATACAGGGCCGTCGCTCAAATACGGAACTTGCGAGATGTCGTCAAGATAGACACAGTGCGGCGTAATCGGTTGAAAAGCCGGGTGACGCCGAGCGTGCTTCGTGTAATCATTCAAATGATGAAAATATCACAGACTCACAGGGGTGGAGAGCGACGTTGGCCGCCGACGATCGTTATTGGCCGTCCGCCGAGCCGCTGGGTTCTGCGCATTGATTTTCTCCAAGTCCTGTCAATCTTCACTGTTGTATTGGTGGTCGCAGGCAGTGCCGCCGGTGCGTGGTGGTTCTCTGCCCACGGCATTACATGGTTCGAGCCTGTGCTGCTGCTGTCCGTGACTTTCGTGACAGGCCTCGGCATCACGCTCGGTTACCATCGTTTATTCTGCCATCGGTCCTTTGTGCCGAGCCCGTCGTTCGCAGCGGCGCTCGGGATTCTTGGCGCGATGACAATGCAAGGGCAGATCTCCGGTTGGGTATCGATCCATCGCAAGCATCACCGATACAGCGATCGGCCCGGCGATCCGCATTCGCCGCGACCACGTGGAGCCGGTATGGGAGGCGCAATCCGCGGCTTCATTCAGGGCCACGTCGGCTGGGTCGTATCCGACGCCTATTGTGTCTACGTCGATTATGTACGCGACCTGCGCCGCGATCCGGTCGTTCGCTGGGTCGATCGCTGGTATTGGCTGTGGGTCGCTGCCGGCTGGATTCTGCCGGGCTTCGTCGGCCTCGCCTGGTACGGGACTGGAGATGGCTATTGGGCTGGCTTCTTTGCCGGCGGTCCGCTGCGTTGCCTCTGGCAACTCAATTGCACCTGGGCGGTCAACTCGGTCGCGCATTGCTTTGGGCGACGGCGCTTTGAAACACGCGAGGACAGTCGTAACAGCGTTCTGGTCAACGCTGTGGCGATGGGTTGGGCGACGAAGGTGCGCGTGCCATCCTCGAACCTCATTGCGGCGCGCGCTGCTCACGCGACGACCGGCCCCTTCCGCTCGAGCACCAGCCGGTAGAGTGTGACGGCGCCCCCGACGTAGGCCTTCAGGCACAATGTGAGATTACGGATGTAGTCACTTACCATCTCGGGTCCTACGAGGGCATTAAGATCGGCCTCGTGGCTGCGCAAATTCCGCAACCATGCGCGCAGCGTATACACGTAATCGTGCGGCTTCCCCTCAAGATGCACCAGGTTGAACCAAGGCTCGCTCGCAAGCAGCATCTCGCTGGCGTGAGGCAAATTTCCCTCGGTCCAGAATCCATCAATCCTACTCTCGGCGATGTGGCGCGCCTCGCTACCGGGCGCGATATTGGCCCAGCCATTGACCTGGATCGACGCGCGCCCGCCGACGCGCAGCGCGCGGCCGCAGAATTCGAAGAATAGCCGGTAGGCCTCAATCCTCTCGTTCCGGTCCGCGGTCTTGCCGGCGAAGTGCTCCATTGCTTCGAGACTTAGGATTGCGTCGAAGGGCCGGTTCGTTTGGTAAACTTGCCAGGCTGCAAGCTCAGTTTTGAAGTTTTCAGGAGCATATCTTCGGACGTATTCGGCCTGATTATCGGCAAGCGACAGGCCGACATAGTCAAGGTCCGGCCTCCGCGTGATCAGCCGCTTGATCAAACTGCCCCACCCGAAACCGACCTCAAGCACACGCTGGGCGGATTCTGCTCCTGAGATATCGATGTGCCAGTCGAGTTTGCGGAGCTGCGCGGCTTCGAGCGTGTCACGGTTGCTAGGCTCAATCCATATCCCGGCCGAATAGGCGAGGCTGGCTCCGAGAAACCGTTCATAGAGTCGCGGCTCGCGATCGTAGTGCGCCTGAATGGAAGCCTTCGATGCCCCAAGGTTGGGAATGGTCGCCGTAGGCGTCTGAGGGATCGGGTCCGTCACGCGAGTACTAGCCATCATCGCTCCTTGGCAATCGGGGTATTCGGGCTGCGCCTATTGCCGACGATAGGTTCGCATACAAGTTGGCCTTTGCCAACGAGTTCTCCTACGGTCGATAGCATTCTCGATCGAGTAACACATCATGACGTCGTCATGCCACCGGCGCTGCTGGTTGCTGGGCGGCCACAGGTAGCGGATAGGTTCGTCGAACCGTCTCATAGATGTCGTTACCGTCAACAACGATGTCACCAAAGTTGGTGCGTAAGACGTGAGCACATTCCACTTTCGCTCATAGAGAATATGACCGCACATTCCGCTTGGATATTTTGGTTCGAAGGTTTATGGCCTTCATGGTTCGAGACGCGTGAAGCCGGGCTCCTCACCACGAGATCAACACCTCACCGCCACCTTCGGTGCAGCCACAGCCACTGATCCGGATATTCGCGGATCCAGCCCTCGATCACCGAGGTGACGGCCTGCGTGGTGCCCTGGATGTCGATCTGGCCAGCAGCGTCGCGCACCGGCTTTACCTCCTCGGACAGTTCGCCGCGAAAGCGGTGACCGGGCAGGCGGATGATCCGCACGCCATGAACGGGGCATTCGACCTGCCGCAACAGCCGCGCCAGCATCGGATTGGCGCGGGTGTTGCGACCGAAGAACGTGACCTCGACGCCGCCGGTCAGATACTGGTCGACCAGCATGCCGACGTGCTGACCCCTTTGCAGCGCTGCGGCGAGCCGCAGCGGCGCGTCGCGGCCGGCCGGAATCAGCGTGCCCATCTTCACCTGCCGCATCTCCTGGATGATGCGATCGGCGGAGGCAATGTTCGGCCGGCGGTACAGGATCGCGGCGTCAAGCCCATGCGCAACGGCGGCGAGCGCCGGCAATTCCCAGTTGCCCAGATGGCTCGCGAAGATCAATGCCGGCTTGCCGTCATTGCGGAGCCCATCGAACAGCGTTGTCCCAGACACCGGCAAGAATCGCCTCGATTTCCTCCGGCGTTTTCTCCGGGAAGGCCGCCTTCAGATTGTCGCGGCCGATCTTGTCCTCGCGAAGCTTCGAGCCGATCAAGCGCGAGAGGCGGCCGAACAGGTCGGCGGTCTTGGTGGGATCGAAATAGCGCGCGGCGCGCAATAGACCGACCGTCAGCGCGCCGACCGCCGCTGCGCCCAGCGGTTTGGCCGCGTCGCGCATACGAGCCTTGGTTTGGGTAAGCAACGGGTGCATGGAGAAAGGGGGTGGCGCCGGCTAGGCCGGTTCGCGCGTCAGGACCAGCGAGGCGTTCTGGCCGCCGAAGCCAAACGAGTTTGACATCACGGCGGTCACTTTGGCGTCGCGGGCGTTGTTGCCGACCACGTCGAGCGGGATCGCCGGATCCGGGTTGTCGTAATTGATGGTCGGCGGAATGCGCTGGTGCTCCAGGGTCAGCAGCGAAAACGCCGCTTCAACTGCGCCCGCGGCCGAGAGGGTGTGGCCGATCATCGATTTGTTCGAAGACACTGGAATCTGTTTGGCGCGTTCGCCGAACACGGCCGACATCGTTTGATATTCCATCTTGTCGTTCTCCGGCGTCGAGGTGCCGTGGGCGTTGATGTGATCGATCTGTTCCGGCGTCATGCCGGCATCAGCCAGCGTCTTCAGCACGCAGCCGATGATCGGCTTGCCATCCGGGCTTGAGCGGGTACGATGAAAGGAATCGGTGAGCTCGCCGCAGCCGGCCAGCACACCCAGGATCGGAGCGCCGCGCGCTACGGCGGCATCGTAGCTTTCGAGCACCAGCGCACCTGCGCCCTCCGCCATGACAAAGCCGTCACGGTTCTTCGAAAACGGCTTTGAGGCGGCCTGCGGCGGGTCGTTCTGGGTTGAGAGCGCCGACAACAGCGAAAACCTGACCATCGCCTCCGGATTGACCGTGGCATCGGCCCCGACGCACAGCGCGGCGTCGGTTTCGCCGCGGCGGATGGCTTCGACGCCAAGCTGGATCGCAGTGGCACCGGACGCGCAGGCAGTCGACACCGAAATCGGCGATCCCTTGCTACCAAACGTCTCGGCAAGATGGGCCGCCACCGAGCCGAACGTGAAACGGCGGTGATAGGGCGCGAATTTTCCGCCGCCGCTGATGCGCAGGAGATCGTCGTAGTTTGGGTCCACCTTGCCAGTGGCGCGACCCAACTTGAATCGCTGCGACCATTCGAATTCGACCGGCGCCACCGCGAGAAATAGCGGACCCGGGAAATCGCCCTTAGTTCCGATGCGCGACTGCGCCAGCGCTTCTTCGGTGGCCATTTCGGCAAGGCGCTCAGTGAGACCGGTTGACGAAAGCGGCTCGACAGCGACGAAATCGACCGTTCCGGCCATCGTCGATCTCAAGCCATCGATCGGGAAACGGGTGACGGTGCGGATGCCGGATTCGCCGGCGGTGAGTTTCGCCCAGTTATCGGTCTTGCCGGCACCGAGCGAGGTCACAATGCCCATGCCGGTAACGACGGCGATCGGCCTTCCGAGTTTGTCGCGTGGTGCTGTCATGTTTTCCTCGCCAATCAAAACGCCCAAGACGCCGAGACACTTGATCGCCTCGACGAGGCCAGGCCTGGCCAGCGACCCGCCAAATCACTACAATTTGGGGTCATCAACTGATGCGGCAAGTCATACATTACCATGCGCCAAGGCAACTAGGTGGGTCAGTTCTCTCGCGCCTACCGCATCGATCAGTTCCGACTTGAGCTGTGGGAACATCAGGTTTCTAAGTCTTGTGGGATATGGATTGGAAGCAGGGTTCTTTTTTTGACTTGGCCGGGTCTCTATTGACAACCATCGGGGCAGCCGTTCGCTTGACATTTGCTCCAACTATAAATCCATCGAAAGGCGCGCCTAGGCGGGAAACATGATCAATTCACAGTTAGGAATTAGCAGGTAGAATTATGGCGAGAACCACCGTTGCAAAGCGGCTGGTCTTTCATATCGGCGGCTACGATCCAACCATGCCGCCTGCCGGAGCGCAACGGCGGTTTGTGCGTGAAATGGGACGGTTCCAACGTACCTGGTTAGTGAAAGCCTTCATCGATGGTTTGCGTGATAGTACCGACCAAATAAAATGGAAGGTGACGACCACTGGTCCCAATTGGCAGGTCGAAACCGGCTACCACCTTGTGCGGTGGGACGACGTAATTGAAAGCTTCAAACAACGACCTATTTGGTTCCGTATTCCGCAGGGCATTCTTGCCTTTGTGGATTTCGTGGCGGCTGGCGCGCTCTGGGGTTACTTGCGAACGAATTGGCACTACGCAGGCTTCTTTCTGTATCCTTTCGTTGCGTTCGGCGTTCTCATCGTAGCCGCGTTTCTTGTTGGCGACTTTGCCTTCAAACTTGGCGGATCAATCCCTGTTGCCATCGGCATCGGTCTCCTCGCATTCGCAACTCTTCTGGTTGGTCCATGGCGCTGGCTGCACCTGGGCGACCTTTTCGACGACTGGATTTTCTCTCGCGAGTATATTCAGAGTGGTAGTTTGATCATCGAGCAAAGATTAGACAGATTGGCGGCCGAGATCGTTGCGGCAGCTAATGACTCTGACGAAGACGAGCTTGTGGTCATAGGACATAGCCTTGGCGCTGTAATCGGGATTGATCTTCTTGATCGCGCGGTGAAGCTGGACCCCACCTTCGGTGCGCGCAAAATGCCGGTCATGTTCATCACGATCGGATCGTCGATACTCAAGCTCGGGTTCCACCGCGGCGCATCCCGTTTTCGTGCGGCAGTGGAGCGCGTCGCCCGAGCACCTGGTATTTTCTGGGCTGATTATCAGGCGCGGATTGACGTTCTGAATTTTTATGACACCAAGCCGATGGCCGAGATGGCGTTGCCGACGGAAAACGAGCCCGTCGTCAGGCTCGTGGAATTCAGTCGAATGCTTGAGCGCGCCATGTATCGACGCATCCGCCTTAATTTCTACCGGTTGCATTGCCAATTCATCAGCGGAAATGACAAGCGCGCAGCGTACGATTACTTCATGCTCGTATGCGGGCCTGTTTCAGTCAAATCTCAGACGCTTGCTCAAGATGGCGCCGTTTCGATGTTCGGCGACGACGGAGCCCTTATCAGCATGCCGCCGTCGGCAGGGATCCGCTGCGTCTAACTAAAGAATGACACCCTTGGTCGGCTGCGGGGTTTTGTTTTTTGACCGCGTCGCCAGAGAACAGCGAATAATGTTGGAAACCTTCAGCGACGATTGGCGCCTATACGGCGCGGACCGGCCGGGTTTTTTCCATTGATACTGTGAAGCAGGCTCCCGAGCTTCTCGTGGAGAACGCGATCACAGTTGAGTGCCATTTCTGCAACATGCGTCAAAAAAAAGATGGCGCTATTGCTGCCTAGGGAGCTCGTTTGTTGCGCCCTAAGGAGCGTCAGGTTAGTTCTGGAGTTGTCATTTTAGCAAGCAGGAGATTCGATGTTGAAATTTGTGATCGTAGGCGCTGCGTCTTTGGCATTGCTGGGAACAGCCATTGCTGCGGACCTCCCTCATCCGCAGCCTGTTGTGCAAACGGGACCGGTTGGCAAGTACCCCGTGGGCAAAACTCCAGTTGGTAAGTACCCCATCGGGAAGGCCCCAGCCCCACTAGTTACCAAGGGTTAACCCGAGGATTAGTCAGACTCTGCGGGGCTTCGGGCCTTTGCGGCTCAGTGACGCGCAACTGTGACATCGGCCGTCTTGGTCACCAGGACACCGGACGAACCGGCTTTGTAACGTCGTGGCCTCCAATCGATCAGAGCAGGTGTGCCATCAAGGTTGGCGGCTCGCCCTTCAAAACACTGGCCAGGCCGAAGAAGCTTGCGCGTCCCGGCTTTCACGGACGAACCGGCTTTGTAGCGTCGTGGCCTCCAGTCGATCAGAGCAGGTGCGCCATCAAGGTTGGCGGCTCGCCCTTCAAAACACTGGCCAGGCGAAGAAGCTTGCGACGTCATGCTTGGCAACCTGACGACATAGTTATTGCCGTGGTCAGTAGCCAGGCCTTCCCTGGCAACCATCCTCCAATTCCCCGAATCAACTATAACATCTAGCGCGTGGGCGGGGTCAAAGTGAGTTCCTGCGATGACCCACAGCTGATCACCATAGAATTTATCGTTCGTACAATGGTTGCGATCGGGATCGCGCTCTCGCAGCAATCCTCGATATGCTAAGCTGGTCCGATCGAGCAAGCGGAGGCCTCTTGGTCCGCCGCCGGCAGCCACTGAATTGCTGAAACCATTCCGCTTCGGGGCGCGTTCGCGCCGTTCTCCCTTGCTTTCGACCGCCGGTCGCGCTTGGATAAGTAGCCGGTCGGGAGATCAACAGTTGCGTATCGTGGCGGTCATGGCCCTTACACTCGCGTTGATCGGTTGCCAGGGCGACCGCGTCAAGCAGGGCATGAATTCGCCTCAGGGATCGGTCGTCAAAAGCCTGAACCAATCCGCCGCCTAGTCGATCTGGTGCTGAGGGGGGAAGAAATGAACCCCCCAGTCACCTAGAACGGCAGTTCATGGAGCGCTTGCAAGGTGCGGGCTTGGTGAAGGCAATCACCCTGCGGTCCAGCCCGCCGGGTGCTGATAGGCTGCTCAGCAAGGGTTGGATCGCAAGCTGCAACATTGATAACCGGCTGTGCTACCGGGATGAAGGTCTTCTGCCAAAAAAATGCCCGTTCAGATCTGAGAGCCCGATGGGCGATCTTCGCCGGCTTTGCTTAGCGGAGGGCAAACTGCAAATCCTAGGGTGCGCCACCTTTACTTTGGTGATTTGCGCAGCGCTGTTTTACTTAACTCTGTTGCTCGGCGCCACGGCTCGAGCCGCGCAGTATCGCATTTCCATAGATCGGTGGAAACCAACAGATTTTCGTTTCCAGTTCCGAAGTCTCACGGTCGCTACAACCGCCTAGGCACTTAAGGTCAGGCATCTGACTAACAGAACAAACCGCATGGTGTCCTCCTGCCGCCAGCCGGGACCAGATTGACGGGCGGGTGCGACAGATCCAAGTCGGAACCAGGAGCAATGCACAAGTACACGACAAGCGGATCCGAAATATCTGGGCAAGTGAGCACCGCGCTGTGCAACGGGTCGTCGGGCACTAATCAACGCCTGGTCGTGATTTGATCGCGAAACAGAAACCCCGTCAGACCGTAGAGGAATGTGGGCGGCTTCTTGGCGGCGGTCTCCGCATATGTTGATAATAATTGTGCGGATCAGTCTGAGCTTTTCATCAGCGTGGCAAAGCCGAAGGGCGGCCGCATCCTCCGCATCTTCAGGTGTCAATGCGAGAAGCTGACCTCGATCGACGATCGCGCGTGAAATTAGAAAGAAGGGCCGCCACCGTCGGTAGTGTGGCGACCCTTCCGGTCTAGGGACGAAGCCGGGCGGCTTGGAGGCTCCACGGCCAAAACGCCCTTGTGAATCCCTCGTAATGAGCCGGCGAACCGTGCCTCCTCGAAATCGTAGAACGAGCCCTTAGCGAGAAGGTGTTAGGCAGGTTGCCGAGCGTCGGGCTAGGCCGTATCGCCGCATGGGCCCCGCCGACCGATGGCCGGGACAGTCCACTCCGACCCCGATGGTGTGATTTCAACGCGGAAATCAGCTCTACTATTATTCGGAACACACTTGTGCCCCTCGTCCTCGCGGCTTCACCTCCACTTGATGGACCTAAGCAATGCACTCTGCCGCGCAGGTGCAAGTCTGCCCCCCTGTCGAATTCCCTACTGGTCTGCTGCTGGCGGTCAACCTTCGGACCGCAAATAGCTGTGGCTGATGTCCGTGTCTGGCCACAAATGCGAAGTGCCGCTATGTCCGCTACAGTGCCGCTGTTGGGATACAAAGTGGGACAGTCGCGCGGACGGCCCAATGAACTTACAACAAGTTAGGAAACTTTATGAGCTTAAAAAACAACCTGAGGAGCGTCGTACTTTCCCTCACGATATGCGGGGGTGCCGCACATGCAGCCGATGATGGCCTGATAACCAAGCCGAGCAAGTATTCCGTGAACGAAACCGTCACGCGATTTGAAGAAGCGGTTGAGCAAAAGGAAGCGGCTGGCTTCATGGTCTTCACCGAAATCGATCATGCTGCCGCTGCCAAGAAATTCGGCCTCCACATGCGGCCACGTACTGTCATCGTGTTTGGCAATCCGAAGCTCGGAACGCCCTCCATGGTCAAGACACCACTGTTGGCGATCGACGTACCGCCCAAGGCGCTGGTGTGGGAGGACGATCAAGGCAAGGTTTGGCTATCGTATAATTCTTCCGACTATCTCTACAACACAATCTACCTGCGCCACGGCGCGGCGGTTCCCCCGGCGACCGCGCCCTTCGCAAAACTCCTGGACGAGATAAGTGATCAGGCGACCAAGTAAGCCAATTTGGTCGATTGCAGCCTTGAAAAATTTCAATCCATGTTCGCGCGGTATCCGACGTCTCCGAGGCGATCGCGGATGTACGTTCGCGAACTGACGACATTTCGTTCTCCACCTCAAGAATGCATCGTTGAGAACAGATCGCCATCGAACTCCAGAGAAAAGAAATGGGTCGGCTACGAATGCGCCCTCTTGTCCCTGTTCTGCACCATAGGATCCCTGTTAGCTGCAACAAAGATCCCTGCTAGGTTCGCGCTGCGTCTTTGCAAGAAATCGCTGTGGCATCGGCATTATGGGCGGTTTTCAGCGCGTAAAAGCAGGTCAAATTTCGCGATATCCCTGTTTCTTTCCCTGTTAGCAGGGAAAGCAGCCTTTCGAGGCTTCAGCAATTCGTGGGTGTAATTTTTTGAATCAAATTGTGTCCGGGAACGTCGCTCGGCATTCGCCACATGTGTGACGACGTGCTAGGAGATCGACCGGGACGCCCCGCGATGGGCAGGTTATTGGGGTCGATGAAATGAGTTCCATGGGGGCAGGGCCAAAACGCGCGCTTCGCGTCGGCGTCGTCGGTGCGGGCGTGATGGGCAGCAATCACGCACGGGTGTTCGCTGGTCTGCCCGATATCAGCCTGGTCGGCGTTGTCGATCCCTTGCCGGCTCACCGCACGCGTGCGATGGAACTTGTCAATTGCCGCACCTTCGCTGGCCTCGACGAGTTGATCGCCGAGGGCGTCGATGCCATCACGGTGGCGGCGCCGACGCATCTTCATCACGAGATCGCGCTTGCCTGCATCGCGCGCGATATTCATGTCCTCGTCGAAAAGCCGATCGCCTCCACCGTCGAAGAGGGCGAGGAGATCGTTGCCGCCGCCCGACGCGCCGGCGTGACCTTGATGGTCGGTCATGTCGAGCGGTTCAACCCGGCGGTCGCCGCTATCAAGCAGGCGATATCGGGTGAGGACATTTTGTCGATCGCCATCACCCGGGTCGGACCGTTTCCGCCGCGGATGTCGAATGTCGGCGTGGTGATCGATCTCGCCGTTCACGATATCGACCTGATCCGCTGGTTCACCGGGTCCGACATCGTCGAGGTGCAGCCGCAGCTCTCCTGCGCCGTTGCCGAGCGCGAGGACATCGCGCTTCTGCAGTTCCGCACCGCCTCCGGCGTGCTGGCGCATATCAACACCAATTGGCTGACGCCGTTCAAGGCGCGCAGCGTCACGGTTGCTACCCGCGGCAAATACGTGATGGGCGACCTGTTGACGCGTCAGGTCACCGAATGTTTCGGCTTCAAGCCCGATGGCAGCTATTCGATGCGCCATCTGCCGGTCGGCCATGACGAGCCGCTGCGCGCCGAACTGATCGCGTTCGTTGGCGCCGTGCGCACCGGCGGGGTGCCGGCGGTGACCGGCGATGAAGGCGTGGCCAGCCTCGAGATCGCGACCCGCTGCCTGGAGGTGCCCGCCAGGCCCGCCGCGGCCGCCGCTGCTCGCAAGGGGCCGCGCCGCGTCGTTGTCTAGCGCCCTTAAACCGATGTCTACTCCTCGACCTCTGCAAGGCTCCATGAACCAGCATCTGCGTATCGAACCCGTACCCTTCATCGACGTCGCCGCACAGCGGCGCCGGCTTGGAAAATCCATCGATGAGGCGATCTCCCGCGTGCTGGGCCATTGCCAGTTCATCAATGGCCCGGAAGTGGCAGAGCTCGAGGCGGCGCTGATGGCGTTCAGCGGCGCCAAGCACGTCGTGACCTGTGCCAGCGGCACTGACGCGCTGTTGATGGTGCTGATGGCCAAGGGCGTCGGCCGCGGCGATGCGGTGCTCTGTCCGTCCTTTACCTTCTGCGCGACCGGGGAGGCGGTAGCGCTCACCGGCGCGACGCCGGTGTTCGTCGATGTCGATCAAGAGACTTTCAACATGGACGCCGCCTCGGTGAGCCGCGGAATTGCGACCGCAAGGCAACAGGGCCTCACGGCAAAGGCGGTGATGCCGGTCGATCTGTTCGGCCAAAGCGCCGACCATGACGCGATCGGCGCGATTGCGGCGAGCGAGGGTCTGTTTGTTCTTGATGACGCCGCGCAGGGTTTTGGCGCCAGCTACAAGGGACGGCGCATCGGCACCTTTGGCCTTGCAACCGCAACCAGCTTCTTTCCGGCAAAACCGCTCGGCTGTTTTGGCGACGGCGGCGCGATCTTCACCGACGATGCCGAACTCGCAGCAATGCTGCGCAGCATCCGCGTTCACGGTCAGGGATCGGACAAATACGACAATGTCCGCCTTGGGCTCACCGCCCGGCTCGATACCGTGCAGGCTGCCATCCTGATCGAGAAGCTGAAAATTTTCGAAGACGAGATCGCCGCACGCAACGAGGTCGCCGAGCGCTACGCGCGCGGCCTCGGCAATGTCGTCACCGTGCCGCGCTTGGCCGCCGGCTGCACTTCGGTCTGGGCGCAATACACTATCCGCTTGCCCGAAGGCACCGATCGCGACGGCTTTGCCGCGGCACTGAAGGCGCAGGGCATTCCGACCGCAATCTATTATCCGAAATCGATGCACCAGCAGACCGCGTATCGGGATTTTCCGGTCGCCGACGGCGGCTTGCCTGTCAGCGAACGGCTTTCGGAGGACGTCATCAGCCTGCCGATGCACGCCTATCTCGATGCGGCGACGCAGGAGCGGGTCATCCAGGCTGTGCGCGGCGCACTTTCTTCCTGATTTCGCCGTTTTGCAGGCGTCATCGCGCTAGACTGCTACAGGGGCCTCGTCCTTCGAGACGCATCGCCTTGCGATGCTCCTCAGGATGAGGTTCTAGACCCTCATGGTGAGGAGCGCGGCAATGCCGCGTGTCTCGAACCA
The DNA here is from genome assembly GCA_005885285.1 of Alphaproteobacteria bacterium. Lineage (GTDB taxonomy): Bacteria > Pseudomonadota > Alphaproteobacteria > Rhizobiales > Xanthobacteraceae > Bradyrhizobium. The sequence goes on from VAZG01000029.1 coordinate 17,545, forward strand.
TGAAGGCCCGTCCACTGGTGATTATGATTCGATCCGACCGGAAAATACGCTAGAAGCGGCGCATGCTCGGACGTATCTTCACCGTCGGCGGCTATACCCTGCTTTCGCGCGTCACGGGGCTCGCGCGCGACATCATGCTCGCCGCGATCCTTGGCGCGGGCCCGCTGGCGGACGCGTTTCTGGTGGCCTGGCGGCTACCCAACAATTTCCGTGCAATCTTTGCCGAGGGCGCCTTCAACACCGCTTTCATCCCGGCCTACGCCCATGTTCAGGGCAAGGGCGGAGAGACCTCGGCGCGGCTGTTCGCCGACCGTATCTTCACCCTGTTGTTTTTCTCGCAGCTGGCGCTGCTGGTGGTCGCCTGGCTGTTCATGCCGCAGGCGCTGGTGACGCTCTATGGCGGCATGCTCAACGTGATGCACCGGTTTGCTAGCGCGGCTGCGGCCTCGATCTTTCTCAATATCTCGATGATGGCGACGCTGGCGCTGGTGGCGTTCTTTCCGACCGCCGGCCACGCTGCGGCCTGGGGCGTCCTGATTTCCGGTTTCCTGCAATATTTCCTTTTAGCCGGCGATCTCGCGCGCCACGGCAGCTTGCCGCGCTTCGCGCCGTTGCGTCTGGACGAGGACGTCCGCGCGTTCTTCCGCGCGATCGGTCCGGCTACGCTCGGCTCGATGGGCACCCAGGTCGCGGTGTTCGCCGACACCATCATTGCAACCTTCCTGCCGGCCGGCGCGCTGTCGGCGCTGTATTATGCCGAACGGCTCTACCAATTGCCGATCGGCGTGATCGGCATTGCCATCGGCACGGTGCTGTTGCCAGAAATGTCGCAGCGCATCACCGCGGGCGATGACAGAGGGGCAGCGGCCTCGCAGCGCCGCGCCTTTGAATTCACGCTGCTCGCGACCGTGCCGTTTGTCGCAGCCTTCCTCGCGGTGCCGGATGTGATTGTGCGCGCAGTGTTCGCGCGCGGCGCCTATACCAGGGCGGATGCCGCGGCCGCGGCCGTCACGCTTGCCGCTTATGCGATCGGCCTCATTCCGTTCGTGACGATCCGCAGCGCAGTCTCGGCGTTCTATGCGCGGAAAGATACCGCAACCCCGGTCAAGGCGTCGCTTGCCGGCCTTGCCGTGAACCTGCTGCTCAAGATAGTGCTGATGGGAAGCTTGGCGCAGGTCGGGCTTGCGCTCGCAACTGCCGTCGGCGCCTGGATCAATCTTTTGCTGGTGCTCGGATTTTCGGTGCGGGCCGGCTACCTCGATGTCGATCGCGCCTGGCTGAAATCGCTCGCCAAATTCGTCGCAATCGGGATCGGGCTCGGAGCCGTACTCTGGCTAACCGGGCATTTTGCACCGCCATATTTCGCGCAACAAGCCAGATTCCGCGATGAAACACTGCTGGTGCTGTTGATGGCGGTCGGTGCCTTTGTCTATGGTTTTTCCGTTCTGCTCCTGTTCGGCAGGGGATGGCTGTTCGCATTGGTCCGCGGCTAGTGTCGAAAGCGCGCTAAAGCCGTTTGCGCTTGCCGGTAAACCACTGCAATATGGCACAAAATCTGAACCGCAATCGGAGATAGTATGCCTGCTCCCATCAAATTCGGCGTCGGTCAAAGCGTGCTTCGCAAAGAGGACGACGCGCTGATCCGCGGCCATGGCCGCTACACCGATGACCACGCGCCGCAGGCGTCGATGCATGCGCTGGTGCTGCGCTCGCCGCACGCGCACGCGAAATTCACCATCGATGCGAGCCGCGCACGCGGCCTTCCCGGCGTCGCTGCGATCCTGACGGCCGCCGACGTCAAGGATCTCGGCGATCTCCCTTGTCTGTTCAACCTGGAAGTAAATCCCTTCACCGGGCCGCCTTACCCGATCCTGGCCGATGGCGAGGTGCGTCATGTGGGCGATGCCGTCGCTTTTGTGGTTGCCGATACGATCGATCATGCCCGCGACGCCATCGAGGCGATCGAGGTGCAGTGGGCGCCGCTGCCCGCGGTGACCGGCGTCGCCAATGCGGTGAAGAAGGGCGCGCCGCAGGTGTGGCCCCAGCACCCCGGCAACATCCTGTTCGATGTGCCGATCGGCGACAAGAAGGCAACCGACGAGGCGTTCGCCAAGGCCCATGCGGTGGCGGAAATCTCGATCGTCAATCCTCGTGTGGTCGCAAGCTTCATGGAAACCCGTGCGGCCGTCTGCGAATACGACGCCAAGAGGGATCACCTGACGCTGACCATCGGCAGCCAGGGCAGCCATCGGCTGCGCGACATCCTGTGCCAGAACGTGCTCAAGATCCCGCTTGAGAAGATGCGGGTAATCTGCCCCGATGTTGGCGGCGGCTTCGGCACCAAGCTGTTTCCCTATCGCGAATACGCGCTGCTCGCGGTCGCCTCGCGCAAGCTGAAAAAAACGATCCGATGGGCGGCGGACCGCTCCGAGCACTTCACGGGCGATGCGCAAGGCCGCGACAACGTCACCACCGCCCGGATGGCGCTCGCCGAGGACGGCAAGTTCTTAGGCATGGACGTCGACCTGATGGGCGACATGGGCGCGTATCTGTCGACCTTCGGGCCGTATATTCCGCACGGCGGCGCCGGCATGCTGCCGGGCCTCTACGACATCCAGGCCTTCCACTGCCGCGTCCGCACCGTCTTCACCAACACCGTGCCGGTCGACGCCTATCGCGGCGCCGGGCGGCCTGAGGCGGCCTACGTGGTCGAGCGGCTGGTCGATGCGGCAGCCCGCAAGCTCGGCATGACGCCGGATGCGATCCGGCGCAAGAATTTCATCGCCCCGCGGGCGATGCCTTACAAGACCGCCACCGGCAAGATCTACGATTCCGGCGACTTCGCGGCGCATATGAAGCGGGCGATGGAAATCGCGGAATGGAAGGACTTCCCAAAACGCGCGAGGCTAGCGAAGAAGCAGGGTCTGGTGCGCGGCATCGGGCTCGCAACCTATGTCGAAGTCTGCGGCACCATGGGCGAGGAGACTGCCAACGTGCGGCTCGATCCCAATGGCGACGTCACCATCCTGATCGGCACCCAGTCGAGCGGGCAGGGCCACCAGACCGCTTATGCGCAGCTTGTCGCCGAACAGTTCGGACTTGCGCCCGAGCGCGTGCATATTCACCAGGGCGACACCGATGAGATCGCGACTGGCCTGGGCACCGGCGGCTCTTCCTCGATCCCGACCGGGGGCGTCAGCGTCGAACGGGCGACGCGTCAGCTCGGCGCGAATTTGCGCGAGATCGCCGCCGAGGCGCTCGAGACCAGCGCCGGCGATCTCGAGATCAGCGACGGCACTATTCGCGTCGCCGGTACCGACCGCTCGATCAGCTTCGCCGAGCTGGCAAAGCGTCCGGGCGTCGATCCCTCGAAACTCAACGCCAGCGCGACATTCACCAGCGCCGATGGCACCTATCCGAACGGCACCCATTTGGCGGAAGTTGAAATCGATCCGGCGACTGGCATCATCAAGATCCTCAACTACGTCATCGTCGACGATTTCGGCGTCACGTTAAACCCGCTCCTGCTTGAGGGACAGGTTCATGGCGGTGCGATGCAGGGCATCGGGCAAGCCTTGATGGAGCAAGTGGTCTACAGCCCGACCGATGGCCAGCTCGTCACCGGAACGTTCATGGATTACGCAGTGCCGCGCGCGGATGACGGTCCGTCCTTTGTGTTCGAAACTCATAACGTCCCCTGCAAGACCAATCCGCTCGGCGTCAAGGGCGCCGGCGAAGCCGGTGCCATCGGCTCGTGCCCCGCGGTCGTCAATGCGATCATCGAGGGGCTCTGGCGCGAATACAAGATCGATCATATCGACATGCCGGCGACCGCCGAGCGGGTCTGGATCGCGATCCGCGAGCACCAGCGCCGACACAGCCTCTGATACCTGGGGGCCCTGCGGGAATAAATCGCCACAATGGGGTTCTAGATATTGCCAAGCCGCGGCCTCGTGAAAGCGAGGATCGCGGCGTTGTGTGGAAATGCTTGCAAAGACGGAGAAGAGCCCGATGAGACGGACCGTTATCGCTGTGGGAGCCCTGATGTTCGGAGTGGGGGCTGTCATGGCGCAACAGGAGATCGCCGTTCAGCAGGACAATCTGATGCGAGGGCAAGCCAAGAGCCTCTATGATGTGATGCTGAAAATGGTGCAGGGAAAAATTTCCTACGATCAGAAGGCGATCGATGCCGCCATCGCCGACCTCGAGGGGAGCGTGCCCAAGATCCCCACCACTTTTGCGACCAATCCCAAGCAAGATGTAGTGAACTCAACCTATGGAGCTTCGCAAAAGGTCTGGAAGAACAAGGCCGATTTCGATTCAAAGGTGCCGCCCGTCGTCAAGGCGATTGCCGACGTCAAGGGCAAGATCAAGGATGCCGCCAGTCTAAAGATCGCGTACGATTCGATTCAGGACAAATGCACGGATTGTCACGAGACCTATCGCGTCAAGCTGAAGTGAAGCTTCGATCTTCGTGCCCGACTTCGCTATGACCGGCGATCGATTCCACAAATGAAAAGGGCGGGCGCTCGACGCGTCCGCCCCTTTCATTTTGGTCGACGGAAAACTTAACTTACTTCGTCACCTGACCGCGGATTTCGCCGCCCGGATTGGCCGCGGTGTGGACGTTGACGTAGTACTTGCCGGCCGTGAGGTCGGCGGCCTGTTCGTCGGTCAGCGTAGCGCTGCCCTCGGCCGGGCTTGAAGTGGCATTCGGGATCGGAACCTTGACGCCGGCATTCTTGCCGGCCTCGGCGGGTCCGTGGAAATGGGCCGCGGTCGCGGGACCCGAGAGCCCCGAATAGGTCAGCTTCCAGGTCAACTTCTTGGTGGCTGGATCATAGTCGATGTCGGCCGTGCCTGTACCGGAAGTGGTGGTGGCGGGCACCTCGGATTTGCCATCGAGCGTCGCCTTCATCTTTTCGGCAAAGGCCGGGCCTGCGAAGGCAACGGCGGCTCCGAGCGCAAGCGTAGCAAGCATGGTCCTGGTCATGGTTCTCTCCCTGTTGACCTCAGCAATGTTGTTAGTCTCACAACAGCAGGATTTCGGATTTATTCCCGAAAACGGCCTCAACACCGCAAAATTTTCGGCCAGACTAGGGCTAGAGCGGGGCCCGCGCTAGCCTTAAACGTAACTGGGCACAAGCATGCTAGCTACAAGCCGCCTGGCCATGACGGATCGGTGAATGCTGCGACGAATTCTCTTGGCCGCCGCTATGGCTGGCGCTGCGGCCTTTGGCGTCTACTGGTGGCTGACCGCGCCGCCGATCGTGTTGGCGGCCACAGAGCCCGCCTACACGCCAAACCTTGCGAACGGACAGGTCGTCTTCAATGCCGGGGGATGTTCCTCCTGCCACGCGGTGCCCAACCAGCCCGATCGATTAAGGCTGGGCGGCGGACTTGCCATCCCCTCGCCATTCGGCACCTTCTACGCTCCGAATATTTCGCCCGACCCCGCCGACGGTATCGGGCGATGGACCGAGCGTGATTTCGTCAACGCCGTCAGCAAAGGAATTTCACCGCGCGGAACGCACTACTTTCCGGCGTTTCCCTACACCTCGTATCAGCATGCGAAAGGCAGCGATGTCCGCGATCTCTTTGCTTATCTGAAAACGCTTCCGCGGGTCAGCGGCAAAGTGCGCGATCATGACGTGGCGTTTCCGTTCAACATCCGGCGCAATGTCGGTATCTGGAAAATGCTGTTCACGGACGGCAAGCCGTTCACCGCAGACGCCACGCGCCCGGCACAGTGGAATCGCGGTGCCTATCTCGTGAACAGCTTCGGTCATTGCGCGGAGTGTCACAGCCCCCGCAATTTCCTCGGCGGCATCATCGCCGCGCAGCGCTTCGCCGGGGGACCCAACCCGGAAGGCGAGGGCTGGGTGCCGAATATCACCGAAAAGGGAATAGGCGACTGGAGCGAGAAGGAGATCGCCTACTTCCTCGAAACCGGGGCAACGCCCGATAACGACACCGCCGGCGGCTCGATGGCCCGCGTGATCAAGAATACTTCGCAGCTACCAGCCGACGACCGCGCGGCGATCGCGGACTATGTAAAGTCGCTGCCGCCGGTGGAGGGGCCGCCGCGGCCCCCCAAAGCGCAGAAATAGCTTGTTAGAGCCGGCGCGGCGCCGGCCGCAATCACCATCCGCGCACATGGCGCTGCTGAAACGAAACGGCGGCGAGGCCCGCCGCGAGCCGCCGGATCATCGTCGCCTTTCTGAAGGCATTGATTGCATCGTCGGCACATCCAGAAAGCGATCGCTCGCCGCGAGATTGATCGCGGCATCACGAATCCTGACCGGCGAAATCCTGCGCGGCGGCATCGGGGCTGCCGCCTTGGCCGCCCTCGCGCTAGCGATCAGCTTGGCCCGGGTCATGTCGGCAAAGGCGCGGGCGAACTGACGCATCCGATAAAGGATGATGCCTCGGTCGACATAGGCCTCTGCAAGGTTGGGATCATGCTGGATCGCCAGATCGAAATCGGCGAGCGCGCGGTGCAGGTCGCCGTCGCGGTAGGCGAAGATGCCGCGTGCTCGATAGGATTTGGCGTCATTCATCGGCGGCGCCGGAGCAAGGTCGATATTGGCAATCGGCTTGGCGCCGTCCGCAGGCCACACGGTTCCCGTCGTGATCATGTCGTCGGGGCTCGCGGTATCCTCGCGCGCGTCGCGCGGCTCTGCCCGTGCGACGGCGTCGGATTGCACCGCAGGCGTTATGGCGGCGACCTGGATCGGTTCGCGCACCGCGGCTTCCGCCGCTTTTCCCGGAATGGCGGGAGCTTCCGAGATGGGCCCCAACAGCGCGTAGCTTATAATCAACACGCCTGCAATGACGGTCGCCGCGATGGTGTTGGAGGCAAACTTGTGGATCGTCTCGTAGATATGGATATTCTTTGGTTGCGGGCCCGGCTCTTGAAGCGCGAGCGCCAGGAGTTCGTCATAAGCCGCCCGCTGCTCGGCATCGCTGAGGATGTCATGGGCACGTACGAGCTGCCTGAATCGCAAGGAAGCATCCGGATCGTCTGGATTGGTGTCGGGGTGTGCTGCTTTGGCCGCCTTGCGAAAGGCGGTTCGCAGGCCCTCGGCATCGTCATGCGGAAGGGCACCAAGCAACTCATACAAGGTCGTCATGGCCGTACTCGTACTCGTACTCGCGACTAATTACCCCTCAGAAAGCCCTCCGCCGCGGAGCTTCCGATTGACGATGCACTACGTAGTGGAAAACATCTGGGCTTGAGGATGGTCTCCGTATGGCAAAACAACGCCAACGGCGTGGTTGGGACATCACGCCGGGCCAGACCGATTGTTAAGCTTAACGCGCCTGGGAATGCCGAGGATTGGCTAGCAGGCGTTCGATGCCCGCAGCCGCCTCGCGCGTTCGCGTGCGGCTCGCTCGGCACGCCGGTAGCACTGCCGCTCATAGGCGGCCTTCAACCGTGCAAATCCTACGGGGTCTACGGTCTTGAGCGCGGATGCCCTGAATTCGCAGTCAGGTCGCGGCAGCGGCGGGAGCTGCACCCTCTCGGCCTGGCAGGTCCGTGATCCCGGTGCAACATGGGCCTGCCGGTCGGGATGGCGGGCGCAACCAACGAGGCTCATCGCCAGCAGCATGGCGGCGGAGAGGGTTAAAAGCTTCGGGGCGAGCGCGGGCAACGAACGGCCAGCACAGGACACTCGAGGCGCGGTACTCGGGTTGCATAATCCAGCGCGGGGCAAGTTGGTCGCCTCTCTCGGGCAGCGCTCATCGCAGCGCGAAAATGCGCGCGGCAACAGGGCTTGGCTCCCCAGCCAAAACGTAGCAATGATGAATTGAAAACTTGAACCAAATGTAAATTGGTCTGCGACGAGGCCGGAAAACGCGGAAAGCGCAGGCTTATTCCTGGACTGAAGTTAAGGCCTCTTAACTCGCGCCGAACGCCTTGAAGGTGATGATGGTGTGGGTGTCCTGGATGCCGGGAAGGGTCTGCACCTTCTCGTTGATGAAGTGGCCGATGTCGGTATCCTTGTCGACGTAGAACTTCACCAGCAAGTCGTAGTCGCCCGCGGTGGAATAGATCTCCGAAGCGATCTCGGCTTCGGCAAGCGCGTTGGCGACCGTATAGGACTGGCCGAGCTTGCATTTGATCTGGACGAAAAAAGGAACCATCGCGGTCGTCTCCGAAATGTCAGGCATAATACAGCGTTTTCAAGCGAAGTGGATACCGGTTCGCGTAAAGAAAACGCGTCGGAAAACAGAGAGTAGCGTTTTCAGGCGAAGTGGATACCGGTTCGCGCGAAGAAAACGCGTCAGAAGACAGAGAGCCAAATTTGCTGCATCATGGCAAGCAAACTTGCTGCCGATAGAAGGTTGCACGAAGGACAAACCATGACGACGCCCGTCGCGCTCACCATCGCCGGCTCGGATTCCTCCGGTGGGGCCGGCATTCAGGCCGATCTCAAGACCTTTGCCGCGCTCGGCGTCTACGGCGCCTCCGTCATTACGGCGCTGACCGCGCAGAACACGAAAGCCGTCAGCGCTATTCATCCCCTGCCGGGCGATTTCGTCACCGCGCAGCTTGACGCTGTGTTCGGCGATCTCGACGTCGGCGCGGTCAAGATCGGCATGGTGGCGCAGCTTTCGACGATCGAGGCCGTCGCCGCGAGCCTGCGGCGCTGGTCGCCAAAGCATGTGGTGCTCGATCCCGTGATGGTCGCGACATCAGGCGATCGGCTGCTTGCGGAAGATGCCATCGAGGCGCTGCGCACAAAACTCATTCCGGCGGCGTCGTTGATCACGCCGAACCTGCCGGAGGCAGCAGTGCTGCTCGGCGAGCCGGTCGCTGCAAGCGAGACTGCGATCGAAAGCCAGGGCAGGAAGCTGCTCGCCATGGGGTGTCCGGCGGTGCTGATCAAGGGCGGACACGGGCAGGGCAGTGAGAGCATCGACTACCTGATCGACGGCAAGCGCATTGTTGCCCTGGCCGCACCGCGCGTCGCGACCAAGAACACCCACGGCACTGGATGCTCGCTGTCATCGGCGATTGCCGCGCACCTTGCGAAAGGCGAGGAGATGGAGACCGCAGTCCGCAACGCCAAAAGTTGGATCAGCGCGGCGATCGCAGCCGCCGATCGTTTCAGCGTCGGCCACGGCCGCGGGCCAATCCATCATTTTCACCGGTACTACTAAAGCATGATCCGGAAAAGTGGACGCCGGTTTTCCCTCGCGACAAACGCAGAACGCGTTTGCGCGGAGATCATGCTCAAACAAAAACGATAGAGCGGGATGACGATTCGAAGAAAAGTCATCGCGCTCTGCGCGCAGTCATAGGTCGAGCTTTGATTGGCGCGGACCTCAATCAGCCGGCCGGTGGTTTACCGGTGTAAACCGCCAATTGAGCGTCGAAAGCCCGTTTGTAGGCGGGCCGCACTTCGCCGCGGCCGACATAGGCCGCCAGGTTGGGATATTCATCCAGAATGCCCGATGATTTCAACCTGAGCAGCACCGACACCATCATCAGGTCGCCCGCGCTGAACGCACCATCCAGCCAGTCGGCTTCGCCCAGGCGGCCGGAAAGTTGGTCCAGCCGGTCGCGGACGCGATCCTCGACCAGAGGCAGGCGCTCCTCATACCAGGACTTGTCGCCCTCCAGGAGCCTGGCGGTTCCGAGTTCAAGGATCGGCGGCTCCACCGTGTTGAGGGCGGCAAACATCCATGTGATCGCGCGCGACCGGGCATTGGCATCGCCCGGCAGCAGGCCCGCATGGCGCTCGGCGATATGAAACACGATCGACCCTGTCTCGAACAGGGCGAGATCGCCTTCCTCATAGGTCGGAATCTGGCCGAAAGGATGAAGCGCCCGATGCGCGGGCTCCTTCATCGTACCGAACGAAACCAGACGAACCTCGTAGGGTTGGCCGACTTCTTCAAGCGCCCAGCGGACGCGCGTATCACGCGCCAGTCCTTTGCCGCCGTCGGGTGACCGTTCAAAGGCGGTAATGGTGATGGTCATCGTGAGGCTCCTCCTATCTGTGCTGTTGACCCGGCCAAAGACGCCCTCGCGATCGCCGCCTCGTCACACCGAAAGCATCCGGCCGCTCCCATATTTTTTGTCGTGATTCGCTACGATTTGTGACAGAAGTACAACAATCAAATGTCAGCTCGGTTACAAACGGAGCGCGGTGATGAGCTTGGAGTGGCGGGCGCGGTCAAATTCCCTGGCCTGGTCAAATCCCCTGACCTGGTGGTGGGGTGTGTTGACCCTGGTCAGCGGCACCAATATCGCGGTTTGGTTCGTGCTGTACCGCCAGCTCCATGAACAGCCGGCGGGCAGTCTCGGCAGCACGCCGGGCATCGAGCTCATGCTTCTGCTCTGCGCAGCCTATGTCTTTGGCTGCGCATTCCGCTCGTTCCTTCCGCGCGCGGATGTTCAGCGAATCTGCTTGTTCGACACCTGGCTCTCGAGCGTTGTCGTCGGCCGGTCGGTAGCAACCGTGGCCGAGATCTGCTTCGCGGCGCAGTGGGCGATTATCCTGCACCAGCTGGGCACGATGACGGGAGCGGACACCACCTTGAACGCGGCGTGGGTGATCGTGCCGTTGATCCTGATCGCGGAATGCTTCTCATGGTATGCGGTGCTGACCACCCACTATTTGGGCAATGCTATCGAAAATTCGATATGGGCGGTTGGCTTCTTCGTAGTTGCGATTGGCCTTTGCCGGTTGCTACCGGAGTTCGATGGTCCGGTTCGCGTGGTCCTCGCCATCGCGATCTCTGGGATTGCAGGCTATCTGGCGTTTCTCATGGCCATCGACGTGCCGATGTATCTGAGCCGATGGCGGGCCTCGGTTGCCGATGGCAGCAAGCGTCTCGGACCTCTCGAAGGTTTCCGTGACGTGAGCACGCGCTGGGTGGTGACGCACGACTTTGCGCATTGGAAGGACGAGATTGTCTGGATGTCCCTTTATTTCAGTGCGGCGGTCTGGGCCAGCCTCGCGCTGTGTGTTTTCTACTCGCTCGAGGGTCAACTGCCGCGCTATCGTCCCGAAGCAACGCTCGCAAGCTGGTCGTCGACCGCGGTGCCGGCAGTCGGCAAGGGACATCCGGCAATGGCGCGCCACGGCATCTAGCCGCACGGTCAGCCGATTTGCGCTGGCCATCACAGATCTCTCAGCTATGCATTTGCAGCTACAAGGCTTGCCGCGAAGGCCTGCTGGACCAGTCTCTCAAAATAGAGAATTATTCGATTTTGCGCGCAAGGCCACGTAGCTAACTCGACAGGAAATTCCATGTCAGCTTCGGTCACCGACAGCATCGACGGTGCACGACCATTGCTGTTCCAGCCGTTCAAGATCCGCGGGCTGACGCTGAAGAACCGGCTGGTGGTGCCGCCCATGGTCCACTACCGCGCCGTGCCCGGCAACACCTGCGGCGCCTTTCACAACGTACATCTCGGCCGCTACGCGCTGGGTGGCTTTGGGCTGGTCTTTGTCGAGGCCACGGCTGTCGAAGAGGTTGGCCTGATCAATGAACATGACCTCGGCATCTGGAATGATGCACAGCTGCAAAGTTTCAAACCCCTGATCGCCTTCATGAAGGGTGAGAAGGTCGCGATCGGCATTCAGCTCGCCCATGGCGGGCGCAAATCATCCTCGCAGCGCGCCATGGATGGCATGGGCCCGCTCACGCCGCAGGAAATCAAAGCCGGCGCCAGGATGTGGCAACCCGTGGGCCCCACCAGCGAGCCTGTCGCGCCGGGATGGCTGACCCCGCACGCACTCACTACGGAAGAGTGCAGGGCGATGGTGCGCACCTGGGCAAAAGCGGCCAGAAACGCGGTCGCAGCGGGCTTCGACGTGATCGAAATCCACACCGCCCACGGCTATCTGCTCGCCTCGTTTCTTTCCCCTGTTTCCAACACGCGCAATGATGAATACGGCGGCGATCGCAACGGGCGCATGCGCCTGCCGCTTGAGATTGTCGAGGCGGTGCGGCGCGAAATGCCGGAAACCATGCCCTTGTTTGTCCGCGTCTCCGCCGTCGACGGTGCGAAGGACGGGTGGAATCTGGATGACACGGTCGCCTTCGCCCGGGAATTGAAGGCCCGTGGCGTCGACGTGATCGACTGCTCCTCCGGCGGCATTTCAGGCTCGGCGACGGCAGCGCAAGTCCCGCGCGGCCTCGGCTTCCAGGTGCCGTACGCCGAGAGAGTCCGAAACGAGGTGGGCATCGCCTCGATGGCGGTCGGCATCATTCTCGAAGCGCAGCAGGCGGAAGCAATCCTCAAGAACGGGCAGGCCGATCTGATCGCGGTCGGCCGGCAATCCCAGTTCAATCCGAACATCGCCCATCACTGGGCCCATGATCTCGGCATCAACA
>VAZG01000472.1 GCA_005885285.1 Alphaproteobacteria bacterium
GGTCGCGACGCCCGCGCCGGCGGCCCCGATATTGCGGCCAACGCGCGCGACCTGAAGGCCGGACATGAAGCCTTCCAGATAGCGCTTCTGCTCGTCGCTGAAGTCGGTCGGAGTTGGTGTTTCAAGCTTCATGATGATGACGAACCGTTATTCCGCAGCCACTTGCATGACGACTGTAGGCGCCGCGGCAGCCTGTTGCGTTGGCTTGAACGTGGTGTAGAGCGCCAGCCCGGTGAAAACGAAGCCGCCAACGAGATTGCCGAGCGTCACGGGGATCTGGTTCCACACCCACCAGTCATAGACGCTGACCTTGGCCCCCAGCAGCATGCCGGTTGGAATGATGAACATGTTGACGACGGCGTGCTCGAAGCCGAGCGCGAAGAAGGTGAAGATCGGCAGCCAGGTCGCTGCGATCTTCCCGATCGTCGAGGTCGACGTCATCGCCATCACGACACCGAGGCAGACGAGCCAGTTGCAGAGAATGCCCTTGACGAAGACGCTGACCATGCCGGCGGTGCCGAGCGCGGCATTGGCAACCGTCTTCGCCTCGGCGACGGCAACGATACGTGCGGCGACGCCGGCCACGTCAGCCTTGCCCATGTTGGTCAGGGAGATCGCAATCAGCACACCGAAGGCGATGCTGCCGAGTAAATTCGCCACGAACACCCACGACCAGTTGGCGAGGATGGCGCCCCATGTCGCCTTGCCCTCGAATCGCGCCAAGGGCACCAGCGCAAAGCTGCCGGTCACCAGCTCGAGCCCGAGCAGCACGATCATGACGAGACTGACCGGAAAGATGATCGCGCCGACCAGCGGCTGACCGGTCGTCACGGCGCCGGTAAAGGCAAGCGTGGTGGCGGCGCCAAGCAGTGCGCCCGAAAGGGCGCCGCGGATCAGAAGGTCGCGCGGTCCCAGCGCCAGCTTCTTGAGGCCCGCATCGACCATCGAGGCCACGACGTCGGCAGGTTTTGCGTAATCCATTTCGAGGCTCCAGCTGCCACGCGCAGGCGTGGTCACAACGAGTGAAAGTGAACATTGCGGTCGCCCGACGGGTGCGGGCGGTCCGATCAGCCTCGTTGCTGAGGAAATCCATCATGGATCGGCCAGCGGGCATCCACGGCGGCTGGCGTAGTTTTCTCTATTCAAATCATGTGCCAGCGCAGCATTCGGACGGAACACGTGAGAAAACAATAGGTTGTGCAAGTTGCAGTGCATCAAATGGATATGAGTTCATGCCATTTAAGAGGGCAGAAGCTCAAAAAGTAAGCTGCGAATCAATATGCTTAATCTCTAATCAGGCGGGATCCGGTCGGACAGGTCAGCGACCTAGCGGGCGCGCTTCGAGGCCGCTAACGAGGCCAGATACCCCGCGATGTCGTCCGGATCAAAGGCGGGTCCGGCAAAGGCGCCAAACGAGCCCGTCGGGCTAGGATCGGAGCCCGCGCGCTTGCCGAGCGCGGCGTCGTACAGTTCGGGCCGAAATACCGCCTTTGCCGTCGCGAGCGCATCGCGGCTAATGGAGGTTTGTCCCCATCGGACCATTTGCGCGTAGAGCCAGGCCGCCTGGGTAGGATCGGGCCGTCCGGCCTCCTCCCGTCCAACCAGGAGATAGCGTCCGCTCTCGCGTATGGTGCCGTCGGGCGAAATCTTGAGACGACCGTCAAGGGTGCGCCGGATAACATCGGCGGCGACGCCGACATGCTCCGGCTGCGCGAGAATGCGCGCCGCCTCGGCGCGGTTCTCCGGATGCTCGATGAATTCGGCGGCGCGGGCGGCGGCGCGGACCAGGCCGGCAACGAGTTCCGGATTTTTCTCCGACCAACTCTGCCGGATCGCAAGCACCTTCTCCGCCGCGCGCACCAGGATGTCCGAGGCGAAATGCAGGATTTCGCCGATGCCGAGATCGACCGCGATCGAATTCCACGGCGCGCCGACGCAGAAGGCGTCCACGTGTCCCTTGGCAAGGCTGTCCACCATGTAAGGCGGCGGCAACACCACGAGCCGGACATCCTCGTCCGGATCGACCCCACCCGCCGCCATCCAGAACCGCAATTGATAATTGTGGGTAGAAAAC
>VAZG01000030.1 GCA_005885285.1 Alphaproteobacteria bacterium
GTGTCGTTCAAGCTGGTCAAGGAAACCTTCACCAGCCGCGTCACGCTCGACCGCGCCAATCTGAAAATTCTGGTCGAATATCTCAGAGGTCCATTCTCCAATCTGGAGAACCGCTGGAGTTTCGAGCCGCAGGGCGAGCACGCCTGCGACGTCACATTCTTTCTCGCTTACGAATTCAAGAGCCGGATGCTCGCGATGCTGATGGGCTCGATGTTCGACACCGCATTCAGGCGTTTCGCCGCGGCATTCGAAAAGCGCGCGGATGCGATTTACGGGAAATCGGCCGGCGCGGGATAACGCTGCGTCCCCGGCTGCCACAGAGCTCACGCCCGCGGCGGCCTGCGCCGCTTTACCGCGTGCCGTCGCGGCGAGCGCGCCACGCGCGCACGAAGCCGGCTTGTCGCTTCGAGGCGCGGTTTTGCGAGTGCCTGGGGGCCGCGCGCCACCTCCATCAGCATCCGCAATGCCTCCACCACCGAGCGCTCGCGCACCGCGCTGCGGCCGATCGCGCCGAAACGATGCTCCCGATGCAGGATCCGGCCGTCGCGGGCGGCGACCGCAAGATGTACCAGGCCGACGGGCTTGCCCGGCGTGGCGCCGCCGGGGCCGGCAATGCCGGTGATGGAGACGGCGAGATCGACGCCGGCCCGCTCCAGCGCGCCGACTGCCATCTGGGTCGCGGTTTCCTTGCTGACCGCGCCGAAGGTCGCAAGCGTCGTCGCGTTGACGCCCAACATCGCCCGCTTGGCCTCATTGGAATAGGTGATGAATCCACGGTCGATGACGTCGGAGGAGCCTGGAATATCCGTGAGCGCACCGGCAACCAGGCCGCCGGTACAGGATTCAGCGGTCGCGATTGTCAGCTTTCGCATCCGGCAAAGATCGAGCAGCGAGCGGGCGAGGGCGCGGGCGTCGCTGCCGCTCATGGCTCATGCGCTCCAATCTTTGTCCTGCCAAGGCAGGCGGATGGTGGCGCCGGCGGTCGCGGCGATGCCTTCCTCGCGGCCGGTGAAGCCGAGCCCTTCGCTGGTGGTGGCTTTGACGGCCACGCGCGAGACGTCTAGTCCGGTAATCCCGGCTATCCGTGCGCGCATGGTGTCGCGCAACGGTCCGATTTTCGGGCGTTCGCAGATCAGCGTCACCTCGAGATTGGCGATGCGGCCGCCGCGGGCACTCACCCGATCCACCGCGTATTTGAGGAAGCGGTCGGAGGATGCTCCCTCCCATCGCGGGTCGGTGGGCGGAAAATGCGAGCCGATATCGCCGTCGGCCAGCGCGCCGAGGATGGCGTCGACCAGCGCATGCAAGCCGACATCGCCGTCGGAATGGGCGAGAAAGCCGCGTGTATGCGGGACGCGAACGCCGCAAATCATCACATGATCGCCCTCGCCAAAGGCGTGGACGTCGTAGCCAGTGCCGGTCCTGATGTCGCCAAGCATGGCGCCGAGGCGGGCTTCCTCGCGGACAAAGTCTTCTGGCGTCGTCAATTTCATGTTGGCAACATCGCCTTCAAATGTCGCCACCGTCAATCCCGCCCATTCTGCAAGCGCCGCATCGTCGGTGAAATCGCCTCTCGCCTCGCGCGCCGCGCGGCGGTGGGCCTCGAGGATAGCACCGAAGCGGAATGCCTGTGGCGTTTGTGCGATGCGCAGCCGCGCCCGTTCCGGTGTTGCCTCGACATCGCCGTTCGCGCCGATCAGTTTGATAGTATCGGTAACCGCGATCGCCGGGATCGCTGCGCCAGTGCGGCCGGCGGCTTCGATCGCCCGCGAAATCAGTGCCGCTGAGACAAAGGGCCGCGCCGCATCGTGGATCAGAACAACTTCAGGCTTCTGCGCCGCGAGCGCTTCAAGTCCGGCATGCACCGAGGCCTGGCGGGTCGCGCCGCCCTGGGCCGGCGGCTCGTGACGCAAGCCGCTGGCGGAACGGTATTGTTTCGGTTCTCCCGCGCCGGCGCGCAACCCGCGCCCGGCTGCGACAAGGATGGCTGCGGTCCGTTCAGGTTTCGCCATGGGACTCAAATTGCGGTGAAAGCAGTGGATAAACGGTGGGTTGAGCACTGCCCTTATCATGCTGTCGCCGAGAGAACAGCGCGGCAAATGTGGGAAAAGCAGTTTTTGTTGCAGTGCACTTGCAAGATTACAGGAATTGTCTAAAGTGTAGGCATGCAACTTGACTGCACAAGAATTGTGCGCAAAATGAATATTCGCAGGTGCGATGCGGCCCCTGCCAGGAAAACGAGAAGCCCGTGACCGGCTCGGCCAATACTAGCTCTAAGCCGTTGAAAATAGGTGGCATTCGGATCGCCAATCGGGTCCTTCTCGCGCCAATGTCCGGCGTTACCGACGCACCTTTCCGACGTCTGGCCGCGGCGCTTGGGGCGGGGCTGGTGGTCTCCGAGATGACCGCCAGCGACGAGCTCGCCAGAGGTCGACCAATGTCGCGGCTGCGTGCTGAGGCCACCGGAATTGGCCCCCATGTGGTTCAGCTCGCAGGCTGCGAGGCCGGTTGGATGGCCGAAGGCGCGCGAATCGCCGAGGCCGGCGGCGCCGACATCATCGATATCAATATGGGCTGTCCGGCGCGCCATGTGACGGGCGGTCAATCCGGCTCGGCCTTGATGCGCGATCTCGATCACGCGGTGCGATTGATCGAGGCCACGATATCGGCGGTCAAAGTGCCCGTGACACTGAAGATGCGGCTCGGCTGGGATGAGCGCTCGCACAACGCGGGCGAACTGGCGCGCCGCGCGGAGGCGGCCGGCGTGCAGATGATTACGGTGCACGGCCGCACCCGTTGTCAGTTCTACAAGGGCGCGGCCGATTGGGGCGCCGTGCGGGCGGTCAAGCAAGCTGTTCGAATTCCGCTGGTCGTGAATGGCGACATCACCTCGTTCGAAACCGCCATTGCCGCGCTCGAAATGTCTGATGCCGACGCGGTGATGATCGGCCGCGGCGCGCAGGGCCAACCCTGGTTGCCAGGCCAGATCGGGCGCCGGCTTGAGAGCGGTGTGGCGGAGGCGGCCCCGCCGCTGGGCCAACAGCTCGATCATATCCGCGCGCTCTATGCCGAGGTGTGCAGTCATTATGGACTGCGCATCGGGCTTCGTCATGCGCGCAAGCATCTTTCCTGGGCTCTGGAAATCGCGGCCCGATGTAGCGAGGCGCCGGCGCAAAAGCTGAAAGACTGGCGCGAGAGGATACTGACATCGGAGGATCCTCATCGCGTGGATCGATCCCTCAAGGACGCGTTCGACGACTTTGCATGGAGCGCTGCCGCATGACGTCGTCAGCAGAACATCGCCTGATCGTGCCGTCGGACGGCGAGGCCATCCTCAATGCCTTGCCCAACCCGGTGTTGTTGATCGCTCCCGACGGCAAGATCGTCGACGCCAACATCGCCGCGGAATCGTTCTTCGAGATTTCCACGCAGTTCCTGCAACGCCAGTCGTTGAAGGAACTGGTGCCATTCGGCAGTCCGCTATTGACACTGATCGATCAGGTTCGCGCGACCGGCTCGCCGGTCAACGAATACAAGGTCGATCTCGGCACGCCGCGGATAGGTGGCGATCGCCAGGTCGATCTTCATGTCGCTCCTCTCACCGAACGGCCAGGCCACATTGTGGTGATGCTGCAGGAACGCACCATCGCCGACAAGATGGACCGGCAATTGACCCATCGCAGCGCGGCGCGAAGTGTGATCGCGCTGGCCGCCATGTTGGCCCACGAGATCAAAAATCCGTTGTCCGGTATCCGTGGCGCGGCCCAACTATTGGAGCAGCAGGCCTCCTCGGAGGACCGCATGCTGACGCGATTGATCTGCGATGAGGCCGATCGCATCGTCACGCTGGTCGATCGCATGGAAGTGTTCGGCGACGACCGCCCGGTGGCGCGCGGCCCGGTCAACATTCATTCGGTGCTCGACCACGTCAAGCGGCTGGCGCAATCGGGCTTTGCCCGCAACATTCGCTTTGTCGAAGACTATGATCCGTCGCTGCCGCCGGTTCTCGCCAACCAGGACCAATTGATTCAGGTGTTCCTGAATCTGGTCAAGAATGCCGCCGAGGCCGTTGTCGATCTCGGCAGCGATGCGGAAATCCAGCTCACGACCGCGTTCCGCCCAGGCGTTCGGCTGTCGGTGCCTGGCAAGAAATCGCGAGTCTCGCTGCCGCTCGAATTCTGCGTCAAGGACAATGGCTCCGGCGTGCCGGAGGATTTGCTTCCCAACCTGTTCGATCCCTTTGTCACCACCAAGCAGACCGGCAGCGGACTGGGGCTGGCGCTGGTTGCCAAGATCGTCGGCGATCACGGCGGCATCATCGAGTGCGAGTCGCAGCCGCGCAAAACCATCTTCCGTGTGCTGCTGCCGATGTTCAACACCACCAAGCCATTCGATCAAAGCCATCGCGAGGACGTTTCGGGTACGCCGTCGCATGCCTCACAGGATGCAAGATGAGGAATGATAATGCCCGCCAGTAGCATACTTGTCGCCGATGACGACACCGCCATCCGCACGGTTCTGAACCAGGCTCTTTCGCGCGCCGGATATGAGGTGCGGCTGACCGGCAACGCGGCGACGCTGTGGCGCTGGGTGAGCCAGGGCGAGGGCGATCTCGTGATCACCGACGTGGTGATGCCGGACGAGAATGCGTTCGATCTGCTGCCGCGCATCAAGAAGATGCGCCCCAATCTGCCCGTCATCGTGATGAGCGCCCAAAACACCTTCATGACCGCGATCCGCGCTTCCGAACGCGGCGCCTACGAATATCTTCCAAAACCCTTCGACCTAAAGGAACTGATTGCGATCGTTGGCCGTGCGCTGGCGGAGCCGAAGGAGCGGACCGCCGCCCCGGCCGACGATTCCGAATTCGATTCGATACCGCTGGTTGGCCGATCGCCGGCGATGCAGGAAATCTACCGGGTGCTGGCGCGGCTGATGCAGACCGACCTGACGGTGATGATCTCCGGCGAGTCCGGCACCGGCAAGGAGCTGGTCGCGCGCGCCCTGCATGATTACGGCAAGCGGCGCAACGGCCCGTTCGTCGCCGTCAACATGGCGGCGATCCCGCGCGACCTCATCGAGTCCGAGCTTTTCGGCCACGAGCGCGGCGCCTTCACCGGCGCCAACACGCGCGCCTCCGGCCGCTTCGAGCAGGCCGAGGGCGGCACGCTGTTCCTCGACGAGATCGGCGACATGCCGATGGAGGCGCAGACCCGCCTGTTGCGCGTGCTGCAGCAGGGCGAATACACCACGGTCGGCGGCCGCACGCCGATCAAGACCGACGTGCGGATTGTGGCCGCCAGCAACAAGGATTTGCGAATCCTGATCCAGCAGGGCCTGTTCCGCGAAGATCTGTTCTTCCGCCTCAACGTCGTGCCGCTGCGGCTGCCGCCGCTGCGCGAGCGGATCGAGGATTTGCCCGACCTGATCCGGCATTTCTTTGCTCTTGCCGAAAAAGACGGATTGCCGCCGAAGAAACTCGATGTGCTGGCGCTGGAGCGGATGAAGCAGCATCGCTGGCCCGGCAATGTGCGCGAGCTCGAGAATCTGGCGCGCCGGCTCGCCGCGCTCTATCCGCAGGACGTGATCACCGGTTCAGTGATCGACGGCGAGTTGGCGCCGCCGGCCGTGAGCTCCGGCGGCAGCGTGCAGCACGGGGTCGACAATCTCGGCGGCGCCGTCGAAGCCTATCTGTCCTCGCATTTCTCCGGCTTCCCGAACGGCGTGCCGCCGCCGGGCCTCTACCACCGCATCCTCAAGGAGATCGAGGTGCCGCTGCTCACGGCAGCCTTGGCCGCGACACGGGGCAACCAGATCCGCGCCGCCGACCTGTTGGGGTTGAACCGCAACACGCTGCGGAAGAAGATCCGCGACCTCGACATCCAGGTCTATCGGAGCGGCGGCTAGCCTCTCGTTGTCGCTTGCCCCCAAATCTGTTTGCGAATCGCCGATTCCGCTGAGGATGGATATTTTTCGCGGGTATAATGCGCCGCGGAATTGTCGCAATTCGGCAACATTGTGATATGAATGCATCAGTCCGCCAACGGCGGACGTAGGCCTTCACAGCATCACCTCGCCGGAATGACCAGCGCAGACACCTCGGCCGCATCGTTCGACCCATCGCTGACCGAATCCAAGGGCTGGTCCCTGCGGAAGGTCTTGGCGCCGTTTGCGGTCGGGTTGGCGCTGCTGTCGGCTTTCCTGACCTTCGTGGTGCTGACTGGCCTGACGCGGATCGAGCCGACGCGCGAGGTGGTCGGCTCGTTCCTGCTCATCAACGCCGCCACCATCCTGCTCCTGGTCGGGATCATCGTCCGCGAAGTCTGGCTGATGGTGCAGGCCCGCCGCCGCGGCCGGGCCGCGGCAAGGCTGCACGTGCAGATCGTCAGCCTGTTCTCGGTGATTGCGGTGCTGCCGGCGGTGCTGGTGGCCGTCGTCGCCAACGTCACCATCGATCGCGGCCTCGATCGGCTGTTTTCGGGGCCGACGCGCGAAGTGATCCAGAACTCGCTGATCATTGCGCGCGCCTACACCTACGAACATGCGCAACTCATCCGCGGCGACATCCTGGGGATGGCGAATGATATCGCCCACGCCCGCCCGCTGTTCGATCAGGATCGCGGATCGTTCAAACAACTGCTCACAGCAAGCGCGGAAGCGCGCGATCTGCCGGGCGCGATGCTGATCGACAAGGACGGTGCCGTTCAGGAGACAGCGGAGACCGGCATTACGCAGAATTTCACGGCACCGCCACGGGATTTTCTCTCTAACGTCAATGAAACCGATCCGCAGATCGCGGTATTCCCGGAAGCCAACTATGTCGCGGCGGTGATCCGGCTGCACGCCTTCAACGATACCTTCCTGTACGTCGCGCGCCTGCTCGATCCGCGAGTGGTGGCGCAGCTCAAGCAAACCGAAACCAGCGTCGCCGAATACGCCCAGGTCGAGTCGCGCCGGCTCGGCATCCAGGTGGCGTTCGCGCTGATGTTTGCGGTGATCGCGCTCACCATCCTGATGGCCTCGGTCCTGATCGGATTGAATTTCGCCAATTGGCTGGTGGCGCCGATCCGGCGGCTGATGGGCGCCGCCATCGTGGTTTCGACCGGCGACCTGCACGTGCAGGTGCCGGTTCACAAGTCGGAAGGCGATCTCGCCCAGTTAGGGGAGACCTTCAACAAGATGACGCAGGAACTGCGCACCCAGCGCGACGAGCTGGTCAGTGCCAGCGACCTGATCGACAGCCGCCGCCGCTTCATCGAAGCGGTGTTGTCCTCGGCGAGTGCGGGGATCATCGGCGTCGATGCCTCGGGCAGCGTCGGCATTCTCAATCGCTCCGCCGAGAAGCTGATTGGCCACGCGGAATCGGAAACGCTCGATCATCCCTTGTCGGACGTGCTGCCCGAGCTCGACGAGATGATGAAAACGGCGCGCGAGGGCACACAGCGACTGGTGCAGGGCCAGATCACGATCACCCGCGACGGGCAGGAGCGCAATCTGTCGGTCCGCGTCAGCGCCGAGCAGACGAGCCAGTCGCGCGATAGCTATATCATCACGCTGGACGACATCACGGAACTGGTTTCCGCACAGCGGACCTCGGCGTGGGGGGACGTCGCGCGCCGCATCGCGCACGAGATCAAGAACCCGTTGACGCCGATTCAGCTCTCCGCCGAGCGCATTCGCCGTAAATTCGGCAAGGTCATCACCGAGGACAAGGCCGTCTTCGATCAATGCACGGACACCATCGTGCGGCAGGTCGACGACATCAGACGCATGGTCGACGAGTTCTCGCGCTTTGCGCGGATGCCAAAGCCGGTGATGGAAGGAGAAGATGCCGCCGATACGGTGCGGCAGGCGGTGTTCCTGATGAAGGTTGCGCATCCCGATCTCGATATCGAGACCGATATCAAGCAGGACCCGCTCCAGGCGCAGTTCGATCGCCGGCTGATTTCGCAGGCGGTGACCAATATCGTCAAGAACGCGGCCGAAGCGATCGAGCAGGTTCCGCCCGAAGAGCTCGGCAAGGGTCGCATTGACGTCATTGCCGCGCGCGAGAACGACGATATCGTGATCGATGTCATCGATAACGGTATCGGCCTGCCGAAGGTGGCGCGGGCACGGTTGCTCGAACCGTATGTGACGACGCGGGCAAAGGGTACGGGGTTGGGGCTCGCGATCGTTGGCCGCGTGCTGGAAGACCATGGCGGCCGCATCGAACTCAAGGACGCCTCAGACTTCCGGCCGGGGCAGCGCGGCGCGTGGATGCGGCTGCGGTTCGCGGTGTCAGGACACGCAGCCAAGGTCGAGGTGAGGGAGCAGACCGTCGAGGCGAAGGCGCAGGAAACAAATCAGCCGGCGGACGAAACCGCACGGCCCGTAGAGACGACCAACAATGAAGCAAAGATCGAAGCCGCAACAGGCGGCTGACAAAACAGGCGTGATCCATGGCAAGTGATATTTTGATTGTCGATGATGAAGCCGACATTCGCGATCTGGTTGCGGGCATTCTCGACGACGAGGGCTTCGGAACCCGGACCGCGCGCGACAGCGATTCCGCGCTGACGGAGATCGCCAATCGCCGCCCCAATCTGGTGTTTCTCGACATCTGGCTGCAGGGCAGCAAGCTTGACGGGTTGCAGCTGTTGGAACACATCAAGCGCGATAACGCCGATCTGCCGGTCGTCATGATTTCCGGACACGGCAATATCGAAACCGCGGTCGCGGCGATCAAGCGCGGCGCCTATGATTTCATCGAAAAGCCCTTCAAGGCCGACCGGCTGATCCTGGTGGCGACGCGGGCGTTGGAGACCTCGCGGCTGAAACGCGAGGTGAAGGAACTCAAGCAGCTCGCGCCGGCCGCAAGCGTTCTTACCGGACGATCGCCATGCATGAATCAGTTGCGCCAGACCATCGAACGGGCCGCCAAGGCCAACAGCCGCATCCTGATCGTCGGTCCCTCCGGGGCCGGCAAGGAACTGGCGGCGCGCACGCTGCATATCGCTTCAAGCCGCGCCGAAGGGCCGTTCGTCGTGATCAACGCCGCGGCGATCACACCGGAGCGAATGGAAGTCGAACTTTTCGGCATCGAGCAGTCCAACGGCGAACAGCAGCGCAAGGCCGGCGCACTGGAAGAAGCCCATGGCGGCACACTATTCATCGATGAAATCGGCGACATGCCGCGCGAGACCCAGAACAAGATCCTGCGGGTCCTGGTCGATCAGACCTTCCAGCGTTCCGGCGGCACTGCCAAAGTGCATGTCGACGTGCGCATCATTTCCTCGACCGCGCGCAATCTCGAAGAGGAGATTGCTGCCGGGCGGTTCCGGGAAGATCTCTACCACCGCCTCTCGGTTGTGCCGATCAGGGTGCCGCCCTTGTCAGAGCGGCGGGAGGACATTCCGGAGCTGATCGATTATTTTATGGACCAGATTTCGAGCGCCACCGGCCTGCCGAAGCGACAGATCGGTCAGGACGCGATGGCGGTGCTGCAGTCGCATGTCTGGCCGGGAAATGTCCGCCAGCTCCGCAACAATGTTGAGCGCGTCATGATCCTCGCCGGCGGCGGTCCGGAAGTCATCATTACGGCCGATATGCTGCCCCAGGACGTGGGCTCGATGGTGCCGGCGATGCCGACCAGCAGCAACGGCGAACACATCATGGGCCTGCCTCTGCGCGAGGCACGGGAGGTGTTCGAGCGCGACTATTTGATCGCGCAGATCAGCCGTTTCTCCGGGAACATCTCCCGAACGGCGGAATTCGTCGGCATGGAGCGCTCGGCGCTGCATCGGAAGCTGAAAGCGCTGGGTGTGGGCTAATCGCTCTTCCCAGCGGCGGCGTTCATGCGTTTGCTTGGGAAATTTGGTCCCTTTTCCGGGCTTTTACGGAGAATTGCGCCGCTGTTTGGCCCAACTGCCGTCTGAACCGGCTTGCCTAAAAACCGCGCCTGCCTTCTAATCGCACCGTCGCGCTTCTCGGAGGGGGATCTCATGGGAAGCGGGCAACCGGGGAGGCTCCGCGAGAGAGCAAAACCCGGTTCAATAAAAATAAGCACAAGACGGCGGGACAACAACAATGGCGGCAGACCGCGCACAAAACCTACAAGACACCTTCCTCAACCACGTTCGTAAAACCAAAACGCCACTGACGATCTTTCTGGTCAATGGAGTGAAACTGCAGGGGATTGTCACCTGGTTCGACAATTTTTGCCTGCTGCTACGGCGCGACGGTCATTCGCAGCTTGTATACAAGCATGCGATCTCGACCATCATGCCCGGCGCTCCAATCCAGTTGTTCGAAGGCGGCGAGGATGCTCCGGCTTGAGAGTGACCTGATTGGAACCCCGCAATCTTGAAGGGGGCGCCGACCGTCCGCGGTCGGCAAGGGGCACAGAGACAGGGCGGGTGATTGTCATCGGCCCTTATTTGCGGATGCGCCGGGGCGACCCCGATGCGCAAACGGATTCTCGTGCCCAGCGCGATTCCGAGGCACGGCTTGAGGAGGCCGTGGGCCTCGCGCGCGCCATCGATCTCACCGTTGCTGACGCGCTGATCGCGCCGATCGGCCAGATCAGGCCAGCGACCTACCTCGGCAAGGGCAAGGTCGAGGAGATCGTCGGTCTTGTCACCTCTCATGCGATCGAACTTGTGGTGATGGATTGCGCGCTGTCACCGATCCAGCAGCGCAATCTCGAGAAGGCCTGGAACACGAAGGTGCTCGACCGTACCGGGCTGATCCTGGAAATCTTCGGTCGCCGCGCCAAAACCAGGGAGGGCGCGCTGCAGGTCGAATTGGCGCATCTCAACTATCAGCGCTCGCGCCTGGTGCGATCCTGGACCCACCTTGAGCGCCAGCGCGGCGGATTTGGGTTCATGGGCGGTCCCGGAGAAACCCAGATCGAGGCCGACCGCCGCATGATCGGCGATCGTATCGGGCGGCTTGAGAACGATCTGCGGAAGGTCCAGGCGACCCGGCGGCTGCATCGTGCCGGGCGGCAGCGGGTGCCGTACCGCGTCGTGGCGCTGGTCGGCTACACCAACGCCGGCAAGTCGACGCTGTTCAACCGCCTGACGCGCGCCGAAGTGCAGGCCGCCGACATGCTGTTTGCAACCCTCGATCCGACCCTGCGCGCGCTGGAGCTGCCGCATGGCGGCAAGGCGATGCTATCGGACACTGTCGGTTTCATCTCCAATCTGCCGACCCAACTTGTGGCGGCGTTTCGTGCGACGCTGGAAGAAGTGCTGGAAGCCGACGTCATCCTGCACGTCCGTGACATCTCGCATGAAGACGCGGAGGCGCAGGAGCGCGACGTCGAGGCGGTGCTGCGTCAGCTCGGCATCGATCCGGATGCAGGCGCGCGCATCCTGGAAGTCTGGAACAAGATCGATCGCTTCGACCCGGAGCAGCGC
>VAZG01000473.1 GCA_005885285.1 Alphaproteobacteria bacterium
GCTTGAGGCGCTTTAGATCCTCTTCGGTTTCGGTGACGCAATCGGCAAGCCGGGAAATTGGTACGCAGACGTCGGTCGCCACGACGCCTGCGCCCGGCCGCAGCGCCTTCACCGCCCAATAGGCGTCATGCCGCGCCTGCCACAACTTGTTGCGGTCCTCGGGCCGCGTGGTCCAGGAGAACTCGCCGCCCCCGCATTCTTTCGCGATCTCGCCGAAATTTTTCGATTGCTCCGCGACCTCGTTCGCAGTGCCGTGAAATTCCAGCAGCAACAACGGCGTCTCCGGCAGCGACAATTTCGAATAAGCATTGCAGGCCTTGACCTGTTCGGCGTTGAGCAGCTCGATCCGGGCGACGGGAATGCCGGTTTGGATCGCAAGTATCGTGGCCTGGCAGGCGCCGCCCACGCTGTCGAACGAACAAGCGGCGGCCGCGATGGTTTCGGGAATGCCGCGAAGCTTGATAGTGAGTTCGCAGATGATGCCGAGCGTGCCCTCGGCACCGACGAACAGGTGCGTCAGGTCGTAGCCGGCCGAGGATTTCTTCGCCCGCGTTCCAGTGCTGATGATCTCGCCGTCCGCGCGCACCACTTTGAGCGCCAGCACGTTGTCGCGCATGGTGCCGTAGCGCACTGCATTGGTGCCCGATGCTCGGGTCGAGGCCATCCCGCCGAGCGAAGCGTCAGCGCCGGGGTCGATCGGGAAGAACACGCCCTGATCGCGCAGATACTCGTTCAAAGCCTTGCGGGTGACGCCGGGCTCGATCACACAATCCAGGTCGTCGGCGTGGACCTCGAGCACCCTGTTCATGTCGCGCAGGTCGATCGAGATGCCGCCGACCGGCGCGTTGACATGGCCCTCCAGCGACGTGCCGGTGCCAAAGGCGATCACGGGCACGCGATATTTGGCGCAAATCCGCACCGTATCCTGGATATCGGCGGTCTCCTGCGCCATCACCACCGCGTCGGGCGGCTGCGGCGGCAGCCAGGTGGTGGTATGGGCATGCTGGTCGCGCACCGCCTGTGAGGTGATCAGCCGGTTGCCGAACCGCGCGGCAAGCGCCTGCAGCGTGCTCGCCAGCGCCTGCGGTTCCGGACGCTTCAAATTGCTTGTTGTCGTTGTCGCCACAAAATCCCTCCCAACTTCAGAGGACCGTGACAAAGGATATATAAGGGGTCAAGAGATCAGGTCCAACAGACAGGGATCGATAATGACGACCGTTGCCGCCGCCAAAGAGCTGCCGCTGCCGCCTGCGCCTTTTGTATCTTCGGTGATGAGAATCGAGCCGCAATGGATCGACTATAACGGCCACCTCAACATGGCCTATTACAACGTGATGTTCGACCGCGCCATCGACGAATTGTGGCTCAAGCTCGGGATCGGACCGGCCTACATGAAGGAGCGCCACGGTTCGACCTTTACCGCCGAATGCCATGTTCGCTACTTGCGGGAGATCAACCTCGGCGATCCCGTGCAGATTTCGATCCTGCTGCTCGGTGCGGACGAGAAACGTCTGCATACGTTCGAAGAGCTGCGCCACGCGAGCGAAGGCTGGCTGTCGGCCACTTCCGAAAACATGACCATTCACATCGACATGAATGCGCGCAAGACCGCGCCGTTTCCGCCCGACATTCGCGCGCGCATTCAAGCCGTCGTCGATGCCCACGCCGCCCTGCCGCGGCCCGAGGGCATCGGACGCAAGGTTGCGATGCCGCCGAAATAGCGCATCAAGCGAGGACCTCGGGCCGGCGCCCGCGCGCTACACTGACCACGGCCGAGACAACGAACAGCACAACCGCGATAAAGAAGAGGGCCTTGGCGATTTGGATGGAGGCGCCGGTGATACCGCCGTAGCGCACAATGGCTGCGACCAAGGCAATGATCAGGAACGCAACAACCCAAATGTCCATGGTCAGGACCTTCTGTCTCCAATTCTGGATGCCGCCGGCGCGTGCGATATTTGCAAGCGCAGCCCAAGAACCAATCCGGTCCGGAAATGAAGGTTCCGGGCTGGGAAATGCTGAAAATCGCCGGGAATTAAGGGAACAAAATCCGCCGCTCGATCCCGAAATGGCGCTCCGGCGGAGCTGCCGGATAAGTCTGTAAAACCGGCCATCAAAACCCCATATCGCCTTTAATCCCTGCTAAGAAAGCTCCCCTTCGCGGCCCCGCGGTGCCATCGTGGGGATGAAGACGATTCGCATGACTGAGCCGAGCAAACTTGTTCATTCCGGCGTTCCCGACCACCAGCCTGCGGCTGGCGGCATCGCCGCGCGTGCGCGTGCCGCGGCCGGCGGGCCGAAATATCTCGCCGGCCTCAATCCGGAACAGCGCGAGGCGGTCGAGACGCTCGAGGGCCCGGTGCTGGTGCTGGCCGGGGCCGGCACCGGCAAGACGCGTGTCCTGACCACGCGCATCGCCCACATCCTGAGCCAGGGCCGCGCCCGTCCCAGCGATATCCTGTCGGTGACCTTCACCAACAAGGCGGCGCGAGAGATGAAGCTGCGCCTCGGACAGATGCTGGGCCAGGCGGTCGAAGGCATGCCGTGGCTCGGCACCTTCCATTCGATCGGCGGACGCATCCTGCGCACCCATGCCGAGATGGTGCAGTTGAAATCCAATTTCACCGTGCTCGATGTCGACGATCAGGTGCGGCTGTTGAAGCAGCTCCTCCAGGCGGAGAATATCGACGACAAGCGGTGGCCGGCGCGCATGCTGGCCGGCCTGATCGACGGCTGGAAGAACCGCGGCCTGATGCCGTCGCAGGTGCCGCCGGGCGAAGCCGCGATCTTCGCCAACGGCAAGGGCGGCAAGCTCTATGCGAGCTATCAGGAGCGGCTGAAGATTCTCAACGCGGCCGATTTCGGCGATCTCCTGCTGGAGAACATCCGGTTGTTCCGCGAGCACCCCGACGTGCTCCGGCAGTATCAGCAGCGCTTCAAGTTCGTCCTGGTCGACGAATATCAAGATACCAACGTCGCGCAGTATTTGTGGCTGCGATTGCTGGCGCAGGCGCCCTCTTCTCTCACCTCGCCCCGCTCGCGGGGAGAGGTCGATGCACGAAGTG
>VAZG01000474.1 GCA_005885285.1 Alphaproteobacteria bacterium
AGGTCTAGCTCAAGCACTTCCTGCGAAAAGCTGCCGCCCGAACGGTCGAAACTGTTTGCCTCGCCATCGGCGAGGTTCTCCAGCTCTTCACGCCCGAAGAATGCGCAAGCTACTTGGCAAACTCAGGATATGGAGGAACCTAACTTCATCACGCTTTAAACCCGGAAATTCGCGAGAATAGCATACAAAGGTTCCCGGTACCCGTCAGTGATGATGATCACAGTCGAGACGGCGCGATTTAGCGTTCGTCCGAGATGACCTTGCCGTCATTCGGCAGTGAGCCGAGGGCAACGAGTTCAACGTTACCACCGAGCTTAGTCACCGCGCGCAGCGTCGCCGAAAGCTCGCCCCTGAGCGCCTCGCTCGGTGACGCGCATGCCGCTTTCAGCGTCATCACATCGGCCTCGCCTTCGCGCGTGACGACGAGACGCAAGCGGTCGAGCGCAGGATGTCGTTTGCCGATCTCGCCGATTTGTTCGGGCCGCACGAACATGCCCTTGACCTTGGTGGTCTGGTCGGCGCGGCCCATCCAGCCCTTGATGCGCATATTGGTGCGCCCGCACGGGCTTAAGCCCGGCAGTGCCGAGGTCAGATCGCCGAGCGCGAGCCGGATCCAGGGATGATCGGGATCGAGCGAGGTGACGACGATCTCGCCGACGTCGCCCGGGGCAACCGGATCGCCGGTGCCGGGGCGGACGATTTCCAGGATCAGGTCCTCGTTGACCACCATGCCCTCGCGCGCCGGTGTCTCGAACGCCACCATGCCGAGATCGGCGGTTCCGAACGCCTGGTAGGCCTCGATGCCGCGCGCCTTGATCTCGTCCTGCAGTGATTTCGGGAATGCCGCGCCCGACACCAGCGCGCGCCGGATCGAGGAGACGTCGCGCCCCGCGTCCGCTGCCGCGTCGAGCAGGATTTTCAGGAAGTCTGGCGTGCCGCTATAGCCGCGTGGGCGATAGGCCTCGATCAATTCGAATTGCGCCTCGGTGTTGCCGGGGCCGGACGGAATGACGGCGCAGCCGAGCGCGCGGGCGGAAGTATCGAAGATGAAGCCGCCGGGGGTCAGGTGGTAGCTGAAGGTATTGAGTACGACGTCGCCGCCCCGAAAACCCGCGGCAAATAGCGCCCGCGCGCCGCGCCAGGGATCGGCGTGGGCGGGCTCAGGCTCGAAGATCGGGCCGGGCGAGCTATACAGCCGCCCAAACGAGCCCAGCGGCCCCGCAACGAAGCCTCCGAAGGGCGGGGCAGCCTTGTGCAAGGCGGGCAGCTCTGACTTCCGCAGCACCGGTAGGCGGGCCAGTGCGGCCCGGCTGGTAACTTCGGCGGGATCGGTGCCCTTCAAGCGCTGGGCATAGGCCGGGGCCGCCATGGCCTTGCGCAGCCCGTCCGGCATCCGGGCGAAAAGATCGGCCTCGCGTGCCGCTGGATCGCGCGTTTCCAAGGCGTCGTAATGATCGGTCATCGTCGATCCTCGGTCTTACTTCGTCGTGGCCGGGCATAGCCGTCCGAAGGACGGCGTCGCTCCCGCTCGCCTATGCCAGGCCATCCACGTCTTTCTTGCGTCGGATCGAAAAAACGTGGATGCCCGGCACAAGGCAGCACAAGGCCGGGCATGACGAAGAAGGGTCAGCAGGTCTACAGCCATCGCTTCCGCCGCTTGAAGCTCTTCAGGTTCTTGAAGCTCTTGCGCTGGTCGCCGGCGCCACCGAGGTAGAACTCCTTGACGTCCTCGTTGTCGCGCAACTCGGCGGCCGTGCCGTCGAGCACGACCTTGCCCTGTTCCATGATATAGCCGTGGCTCGCGACCGAAAGTGCCGCGCGCGCGTTCTGTTCCACCAGAAGAATGGTGACGCCGAGGTCGCGGTTGATCTCGTTGATGATCGAAAACACTTCCTTGACCAGTAGCGGCGACAATCCCATCGACGGCTCGTCCATCAGGATCATCTTCGGGCGCGCCATCAGCGCGCGGCCGATCGCAAGCATCTGCTGTTCGCCGCCGGAAAGATAGCCGGCCAAGCCGGTGCGCTCCTTCAGCCGCGGGAAATATTTGTAGATCATGTCGATATCGGCATCGACTTCGCGATCTCCGCGCGTGAACGCGCCGAGCCGCAAATTTTCAAGCGACGTCATGTCGGCGACGATGCGCCGTCCCTCCATGACCTGAAAAATGCCGCGGCGAACGATCTTGTCGGGATCGATGCCATTGATACGCTCGCCGTTGAAGACGATTTCGCCACGCGTAACTTCCCCGTCTTCGGTCTTGAGCAGGCCCGAGATCGCCTTCAGCGTCGTCGACTTGCCGGCGCCGTTGGCGCCGAGCAGCGCCACGATTGCGCCCTTCGGCACCTCAAGACTTAAGCCGCGCAGCACCAGAATGACGTCGTCATACACCACTTCGATGTTGCGTACGCTGAGGAGCGGCGCGGGGGCGGGCGTCGATGCGATTGGCGGGCGATCGATTTGCGTCGTTTGCGTCATGTTGTGACCACCTTCCGCTGTCGTCACCCGCGAAAGCGAGTGACAAGTATTCCAGAGGCGCTAGCGATCGAATTGAGAGGCACGGCGTACTGGATGCCCCGCTTTCGCGGGGGATGACGGCTGCGTTTGGAGTGACCCGCTACCTCACCACCCAAACCATTCCGGCTTGCGCGGCAGTTCCACCGTCTTGACCTTCTCGAGCTTGATCGTGCCCTTGGCCATCAGGTCGTTGAGGTCGCCATCGGTCGGACCTGCGATCTTCGAGCGGTAGAGATCGACCTTGAGCGTGCCGCGATGGTCCTTCTCGGTCCAGGTCGAGGGATTGCAGACCCCGTCCATGCCGGCGGGCACCCAGTCCTTTTTCTGATAGAAGCCCTTCGCAACGTTCTCACCGGTCGTGCCGCCGTTCTTGGCGGCCCAGTCGAGCGCTTCCTTCAAATACAGCGCCGAGCAGACGGCGGCGATGTAATGCACGGGGCGATAGACCTTGCCCGATGGGTCGGACATCTTGGAGATTTCCATCACCGTCTTCATGCCCGGCGCGTTTCCGTTCCACGCCACCGCGGTGCGCAGCGGGAAGATCACGCCGTCGGCGGCGTCGCCGGCCGTCTTGGCGGCGTTCTCGTCCATGCCCCAGACGTTACCCAGGAACTGCACGTCGACGCCGGCCGCCTTGCATGCCTTCAGCACCGAGATGTTGGAAGCCGCGGTATTGCCCAAATACGCGTAGTTGGCGCCCGAACTCTTCAGGCTCAGGCATTGCGCGCTGTAGTCGCCGGGGGTCAGCGCAAATACCAGCGGCGGCAGCACTTCGAAGCCAAGGTCGGCGGCGATCGCTTCGCCAGCCGCCTTCGGGGCGTTGGGATAGGGGTGGTTGGCGCCCATATGGACGAATTTCGGTTTGC
>VAZG01000031.1 GCA_005885285.1 Alphaproteobacteria bacterium
TCGACAGCCTGGCTGCACGCCGACCGGGGCATCTGGCCGCGGACTTGGTGGCAGCGGACCGCAAGGCCTTCAGGGAGCAATCGGTGTCGTCTCATTCCCAGCTTGCCGTAGAAATCGTGAGGCAAAAATGACCACCATCACCGACATTCGCGAGATGAAGGCGCGCATTATCGTGTTCGGGGTCGGCGGCGCCGGCGGCAATGCCGTCAACAACATGATCGCGTCCGGGCTGCAAGGCGTCGAATTTATCGTCGCTAATACCGACGCGCAGGCGCTCACCATGTCGAGGGCCCAGCGCATCATCCAGATGGGCGCCCAGGTAACCCAAGGCCTTGGTGCCGGCTCGCAACCCGAAGTAGGGCGCGCGGCGGCCGAAGAGGCAATCGATGTGATCCGCGATCATTTGAGCGGCGCAAACATGGTCTTCGTTACTGCCGGTATGGGCGGCGGTACCGGCACCGGAGCAGCGCCGGTTATAGCCAAGACTGCGCGTGAGCTTGGCATTCTCACCATCGGTGTTGTCACCAAGCCATTCCACTTCGAGGGCCAGCGGCGCATGCGCTTTGCCGAAGCAGGCATCGCGGAACTGCTCAAGGCGGTAGACACTCTGCTAGTCATCCCAAACCAGAACCTGTTCCGGGTGGCCAACGAGAAGACCACCTTCGCCGATGCCTTCGCGCTGGCCGATCAAGTGCTTTATTCGGGTGTGGCCTGCATCAGCGACCTTATAGTCAAGGAAGGTCTGATCAATCTCGATTTTGCCGACGTTCTCTCCGTAATGCGCGAGAAGGGCAAAGCCATGATGGGCAGGGGCGAGGCTTCCGGCGCGAAGCGCGTGCTCAATGCCGCTGTGGCCGCAATTTCCAATCCATTGATCGAGGACCCCTCGATCAAGCGCGCCAGTGGCCTCATAATCTCCATCGCTGGCGGCAAGGACCTCATGCTGTTCGAGGTCGACGAAGCCGCGACCCGCATTCGCGAAGAGGTCGATGAAGACGCCAACATCATCATCGGCGCCACTTTCGATGAAAGCCTTGAAGGTATCGTCCGCGTTTCGGTCGTGGCGACCGGCATCGATAATCTTGGCTCGACGCGCCAGACGCAACCAGCGGGCTCACTCACGGAACTCGCCGGCAGGCTACGCAACGACAGCCATCGCAGCGTCGAGCCGATCGAGCGCAGTGCATCGCTGCCGCAATTAAGGAGTCCTGTGCTCCCCCCGACGACCCGCCACCCCGAAGGGCTGCCGGCAAAGCCGATTCCGGAATATGCGCGCCACGCGGCTCCGCGGAGCCTCGCGCACGGCCGCTTCTCCGCTGTACGCAATTCGATCGAGCAAGCCGTTCTCGATATCCCGGCCTTCCTGGGCCGCAAGGCTAACTGAGCCCTCGTAAGAAACCAATTGGCTCGTTTAAGAGGGCAAGATGAACGCCCGCAACGACGCCAAGAGACCATCCGATCAGAGCTTGGACGCGAGGCTGGTGCTGGCAGCGGCTCAACTGCGATTTGCCGCGCGGGTTGATTTTCTCGTGGCCCGCTGGCTCGAGCGCTTCGCCACGAACGTCGAGGCCGCACAACGGTTGTTCAAGACCGATCGGAAGCCCAAACAAATTATTCCCTGATCCGGTGCCGGACTTAGAGGAGCTCGTGACCCGGATTAAGCCGAATCTAATTGTGGCCTCCGCAACATGGGAAGCTGTTGTAATTCGCGAGGCTACGTCGAGCATACCTATCGTATGCCCCGCAATGGCCGATGGGGTTCATCTCGGTCTGATAGTCAGTGAGGCCATCCCGGCGGAAATGTAACCGGCATTGAGCCCTATCTTGGCGGCCTACCAACGAAACAGATTGGATTGATCCGCGAGATTGTGCCCCGCGCCAAACGTGTTGGTCTGCTAACGGACATGGCCGACCCAAATGGTCCGCTCAACTTGGCGACCTTAGGACGGCATCCCAAGCGTTCGGTCTTGAGGTCGTGACGGCAAACGCGACTATGTCGGACGAAATACTCGGAGCGCTGGACAATCTGTCGGCCAACAAGGTTGACGCGGTGGTCGTCCTAATGACGAACCCGTTACTCCAACCGAGTGATAAGCTTGCTGCCATGGCGCTTGAGCGGCGGCTACCGACCATTTGCGGCTATCGAGAGCATGTGCTTGTGGGCAGTCTCATAAGCTATGGGGTCGATCTGCGTTGGATTTATCATCGAGCCGCATATTTCGTGGACAGGATACTGAAAGGTGCGAAGCCTGCCGATCTGCCTATCGAATTCCCTACTGGTCTGCTGCTGGCAGTCAACCTTCGGACCGCAAAAGCCCTTGGCGTCGCGTTACCGCCTTCTCTCCTCGCCCGCGCCGACGAAGTGATCGAATAGGGTGGCTGATGTCAGACACAGAACGGAGAGCGTGAGTGAAGCTCAATGTCCGCTTCCGGGGGGAATACGCCCCGTTTGGCCGCGTACGCGGCATGGCTCAGACGAGCCGCAAGGCCAACTGCCGGGCTCGACCTGTATGGCTCGAAACGAAGTCTATCAGATGATCCGGAACGGGTGTGCCTTCGATATCGCAGCGGGCCTGTATTTCAGTTGCGATCTCGTCGGATACGTCGTCTGACCAGTGCTCAAGCGTATTGAAGGCGATAACGCGAACGGGGTCATTGAATTGGCCGCTCAAAAGATCGGCAATGATGGTTTCGATATCCGTCCGCTCAATCTCGGCCTCACGGTAGACGCTGCCCGACCCGCCGAAGCGATCGACTACGAGGTAGACGGTTTGATCCGCGCCGTAGGGCACGGTCGATGGCGTCCACTTACTCATCTGAGCAATATCCTAACGCCCGCCAACACTTCAAGCCTATACTCGCCAGTTGGTTCCGGCCAGTACGACGGCGCGGCCTTCGCCGCCAAACGAAAACCCCGGCGTGAAAGCCGGGGCCCGTGATGCCGCGGCGCACATCCGGCCACGACGATCCGACATCCCATACCTTCGTACCTTGAAGAAATTATGACTTACCATGCTGCGCCGGTTCGCGACTCATGGCAGACGGCGCGTTTTGTCTCGCCACGAAGGCATCCATGCCGTGACGGTGCAACCATAGAAGGCCCTTGGCGAGTTGCCGTAGATCGTTTCGGTGAGGCCCAATTGGTAGCCGTCTTGCGCGACGCAATGCGTCCACGGCTTGCTTCTCTAACGGCAACAACTCGTGTTTTGTCGACATGACGCGATCTACCCCTGCCTTGATCAGCAATGATCAATGCCGCGCATTCGCTTACATTGTTGTGCACGGAACTTCTGTGAAATAGTTCACTCTAGCGATCCGGACACTGCCGGCACGATCCTCATTTACGCTTACGCGCCGGCAAGATGTGTTAGCGCGATGTGTTTTTGCCCCTCGCGGTGAGCCCGCTGCAGCGGCTTGGCTGCATCCCATGATGCCCGCACCCAATCGTCCGGACCCTCGGTCCGTGGTCGGATACCGGCATCGTGCCTTCACACGGACGGCACAAATTCTGCATTAGTTTGGGACATGGGTGGGCTCGCAATCCTCCTAGTTACCGTCGTCGTGCTCTCGACAATGGTGCGAGGGCAGCCTCATTTCGCCGCTACCCACTGGCCCAATGCCAGCGGTCAACGTGCCCTGAGCGTCAAGCGTGTGCGTAGATTTCTTGGTTCCGGCACAACCCTCATGACGCCGGAGGCGGCGCCCCCGCGGGCGCTTGAAAGCGTCCGCCCTTTCGCCGGGCTCAAGCCGCCATCCGATCTTCCTTATCCTCGCCGCGCATCACGACCTTCAGCGCGTCATCCGGCAACGGGCGTTGCAGCGCCTTTGCTTCGTCCCACGGCGCGCGCATCCAGACATCGCGCTCTTCCTCTGTCCTCAGGATCACCGGCATTGCCTTCGAGTGGATGGGTTCGACGATGGCGTTTGGCGCGGTCGTCAGGAAACCGTAGACGAGGTGGGGGCCCGGGATCGGCTTCGACTTGGTGCCGCGCTCGTCCCTGAATTCGGTCCAGATGCCAGCGAAGGCGGCAAGCGGTCTGTCGTCATTGAGCGCGAACCAGACCACGTCTTTCTTCTTGGTCTCCGGGTTCACCTCCGGCGCGTACTCGGCGAAGCTATTGAACGGAACAAGGCAGCGGTTCTC
The DNA here is from genome assembly GCA_005885285.1 of Alphaproteobacteria bacterium. GTDB lineage: Bacteria > Pseudomonadota > Alphaproteobacteria > Rhizobiales > Xanthobacteraceae > Bradyrhizobium. The sequence goes on from VAZG01000031.1 coordinate 4,145, forward strand.
CGGCTTCAACCAGCCACGCCAGTGCGGCGAGGTGGTGTTGCGGATGTTGGTGACCGGCGGGCCGCCCGTGCGTGGCGGTGGCGGCATGCCCCACCGCATCATCACCATCTCGCGGTCGTCGCCCGCGTTGCGGATTAGAGGTGCGGGGTAATCAGGAAACACGCCGGGCATCGGCTGCAGGTTGCCGACGTACCGATTGATCACGCGGAATAGCGCGATGATCGCTGCTTGGTTCGTGGTGATGGAATACAAGTTGCACATGTTTCAGGGAGTATGTTCGTTCCGGCCGCCGATGCTGTAGGGCTTGTTCAAAAAGAAGTCCCGGTTGCCCAAGGCCGCTTCAGCATATTGGTCGATTGCCACAATGATCGCTTGAACGTGCTGAAAGCACCAACCTTCGCGCGTGGCTCTCTGCCGAACTTCAGCGAGCGCTTTGATCCAAGGGGGATCGTCATCCTTGGGATCGTACCACCTCAATTCGCTCACCACCGACGTCCCTCCAGGACTTTGCCTCTGGTGGGCCGAGGCTGATCTTTTTTGAGCTTTTCACGTTCGGCACAAAGCTGGTCGATCTTGTTGAGCATCCTCTCTAGCAGCGCTTCAGCCGAAGCCGCCGAAATCCCGGCTCTCTGAAGTTGTCGGATTTCACCGCGCTGACGATGCACTTGGGCGCGCATCCGCTCAATCTCGCACCGGACATCATCAAGCTGCACGACGTTCTTGCTCGGCCATCGCCTTCTCAAGCTGCCGGAGAACAGCGCTTACGGAGCGACCTTCCCGTTGGAGAAGCCGTAGCAGGTTCCAGAGACGGATGACTTCTCGCTCTCTCGCAGCGTCCATATCAGTTCACTCGGGGCCACGCCGCAAATGTGAACGAAAAGAGAACAAGCCGCAAGCCGCTAGGATTTGGGGCTACGGGCGGGGAAGGCCACTAGGTGGCTCGCTGCGAAAGATTCACCCAACCGATCATGCCCTCGGTCCTAGGCCCGCTATAGCGCACCAGCCATCCGGCAAAATGGGTTGTGCAGCGCAGCATTGCCGATAAAAGCTTGCCGTTCCCGTGAGGTGCGCAAGCATGACCGCTATCAATGCCGAGATTTGGGTTTCATCGAGCCATCGGCCGATGGGCTTCCCTGAATTCGTCGTCGTGATCGCCTCGATCATGGCCCTGAACCCGCTCGCCATGGATATGATGCTGCCGGCGCTGCCCAACATCGCCTCGGCATTCCACATCACGATCGCCAACCGGCCGCAGGCGGTGCTGTCGACGTTTCTGATCGGCTTCGGCATCGGCCAATTCGTGATGGGACCGCTTTCAGACCGTTTCGGCCGGCGCCCAGTCCTGATCGACGGCATGGCGCTGTATTGCATCGCCAGCGTGCTTGCGATTACGGCTTCGTCCTTCGAGACATTGCTGCTGGCGCGCGTGCTGCAGGGGCTTGGCACCTCCGCCACGCGTGTGATTGCGACTTCGATCGTTCGCGACTGCTATGCCGGCCGCCGCATGGCCAGTGTCATGTCGCTAGCGATGATGGTATTCATCGCCGTCCCGGTGGTCGCACCGTCGTTAGGTCAGGCGGTATTGTTGCTGACGCAGTGGCGCGGCATCTTCGTCGTGCTGATGCTGTACGGAGCGCTTGCGCTGATCTGGAGCGCGCTGCGGATGCCGGAGACCTTGCCGATGTCCGAGCGCAAGTCGCTGGCTATTCGCAACGTGCTCGGCGCCTTTCGTCAGACCGTGACGAACCGGCAGACGCTGGGTTATGCGCTGGCAGCCGGCGGCGTGCAGGGGTCGCTATTCGCCTTCGTGTTCTCTTCGGAGCAGGTGTTCACCGAGATATATGGGCTCGGGCATTACTTCCCGCTGGCGTTCGCAGCCATCGCGACCGGCGTGGCCGTCGCTGGCTTTCTCAATGCCCGTTTCGTTGGCCGCCTTGGCATGCGGGTGATTTCGCATGGCGCACTGGTCGGCTTCGTGGCGGTGGCCGGGATCATGCTGCTGGCGGTGAAAATGCACACGCTGCCGCTACAGCTGTTCATGGCGCTGGCGGCGCTGATGATGTTCGCGTTCGGGCTGATGTTCGCCAATTTCACGTCGCTTGCGATGGAGCCACAGGGCGATATCGCCGGCACGGCTTCGTCATTGTACGGGTCGATCACGACGCTGCTCGGCATTGGCATCGGCACCACGATCGGCCAGGACTACGACGGCACGCTTTTGCCGTTTGCGACGGGGTTTTTCCTCTGCACGCTGGCTTCGTTGGCGGTCGTACTGGTGGTGGAAAAGGGCCGGCTGTTCAAGCAGCACGGGATGCCAGTGTAGCGCTGGCGTCAGAACCTTGACGCCGCGCTCAGTCGTCGCCGAGTCACCGTCGCTGCCGACCAAGGCAAATCCCGCACCGAGCGCGAGCGTGGCCGGCAACGCTGAAGCACAACGCCGCAAGCTTGCTCCTGGTCGGGTTTGGTGGCGCGTTGCGTCGCTCGGATCTCGTCGCGCTGGACGTCGCCGACATTCAGGAAACCGAGACCGGGCTGTTGGTGAAGATCCGGGGCAGCAAGACCGATCAGGAGCGGGCAGGGGCCACCATCGCGATTGCTCGCGGTAATGTTGCTTGCCCCGCCAAGGCGCTGCTGAGGCTTCGACAAAGCCACTTCATGCTAGGTCTAATTGCGCAAACCGAGGCCTTGCAGGAACGACGGTGGCTGGGCATTTTGCACAGACTGGTCCTGTGCTGTGGCGTCTTGTGCGGGCGGGACATGTACCTGTGCATTTTGCTCCCGCCGGACCTTTGCTTGTGGATGTCGCTCGGACCGGATCTCTGCCCGCGCATTTTGCATGGGCGGGACGTGTCGGTGCTTTTTCATGGGCCGGACCTCTGGTCGGGCATCTTGCACAACCTGTGCTGGGGCATCTTGAGCGGGCTGTACGACCTGTGCCGGTGGATCCTGCTCCGCTGCCCAAGCTTGGTATTGCTTGTACAAAGCATCGGCATCGGCTGACGGCAGTTCGTTCTGACTCTGATGGGCAGGTTCACGAGCGGCGGCAATTTCGTCGCGCGGCGGCGCGTCCGTTGCGGTCTGTGACCCGGAAGTTGGCGGCTGAAGTGCGGTCTTGTCGTATAATGGCGGCGCTGACTCGGGGTTAGCGCCGGGGCTAACCGGCGGCTCGTCCCTTGCAGTCGGCGCCAAATCCTGAGTGCTAGCGGTTGATTGAATTGGTGGCGTCGACTGATCTGTGCCAGGCTGAAGCCCCGATTTGTTGACCAGCGATGCCATGACGTTTGCAAAGAGCACAACTGGATTTCCCACCGATAGAATCGCGAAACCGATCGCTGTCGCCGTTACAACAAAAATACTCATCTTGAGGATTCGCGACGAAATAACCGCTCTGTCCCAAGCTATGCCGATACCCGGCGGTTCGGGTTCATCGGCACGTTCGGAGAGATCGGCGCGTTCGGAGAGAAAGAGGGGCAAAGGATTGTCCGGAGTAAAACCGTCTTTCGTCGGCATTGGGTGATGCCTCCTCTTATGGTTCTTGTCGACCAGTACCCTCTTATCGAGGGCCAAAAAGCGACAGTCACCGACACGATTTAGGAGAAATCTTGATTTCACTGGGGCCGCCGGGGGAACCGCTCGACTCGCCTGTGGATACACTTCGCGGCTACGTTCCCGATGCGGGGCTGTTCAAGGATCACGCGGGTGCCATTGAAGCGTCCCCGGAAGTGCCCAAATAAACCCCAAAGGCGACCGCTAATTAAAAGACGGGCGCGAGCACAAATAAATGCGAGTTGGTATAATGAAACCTCATGATCTCAAATCGATGTCCACCGACGAGCTTTGGTCGCTTCAAGAAAGAGTCGCCTCACTCTTGGCACGCAAGATATCGGCCGAGAAAGATCGGCTTGAGCAGCGATTACGACAGCTTGGCCAGGGCGCGCCCATGCGCGACGAGCGTGTGAGCCGCGCACGGCGCCCGTACCCCAAAGTGGTTCCGAAGTTTAGGAATCCCACGCGACCTTCCGAGACTTGGGCGGGTCGCGGGAAACAGCCACGCTGGCTCACTGCACAACTTAGGTCCGGAAAAAAAATCGACGATTTCCGAATTAAATCGTCTGACCACGGGCGTCGGCACGCGCACTAATCGATGCGGCTGCGCGCATCGCAATATTTTTAAGTGCAAAACAATTAATCACCCTTTATCTACCGCTCGCCTTCTGCGCATGATGTTGGCGTTGGGGATTTAAATCATGGTTGGGGGCGATCATGAAGCGCAGCACGCTTGAGATATTATCGACCGAAGAGTTGTGGGCCTTGCACGACAGGGTCACGGCGACGCTCACGGCGAGGATTAACGCCGAGAAGAAGGTACTTGAAGATCGACTTGCGAAACTCAACGGACGGCCGCCCGTCGCGCAGATTGGCGAAACTCCAAAGCGCCGATCTTATCCGACTGTTTTCCCAAAATTCCGAAATCCGGAACAACCTTGGGAAACTTGGGCGGGACGCGGGAAGAAGCCACGCTGGCTGACCGCACAGCTTAAGGCGGGGAAACAGATCGACGATTTTCGGATCGGATCAGCGGCGAAAGCGCCTTCTGGGTTCGTGCCGCCGAATGCGCGTTCTTTTTCTGCGGTCTACCCGCCGGGATCTCCGGGCTAGTTCTGCTTTCCTGACCCGCTCGCGTAGTCCCTCTAATTCGCGTAACTGGGCAATCAGATACGCAGTCGTGTTGGTGACGGCTTCAAGGCGCCGCTGGGGTGAACTCATTGAAACTCCAACTGACTAAAATGGACGCTGCAAAATAATGGGGCACAAATTGCCTTAAACCTATGACATTGTGATGAATCATGGGTGAGGGGTCAAGGGTCCTCGCTACGGCGGCCGATGCGGCTTAGTTGCTGCACTTCGACTTTCTCGATATGTCCGCACGACAGCGAAAGCTGATGGCCTTTTCAAAGCGGTGACGCTCAATCGCGGGCGCCCGATAGCGCCGGCGAGTGAGATCGCGTAGCCCTTAGCGAGCGGCGGTCGACCCCAAGGGCCGTAGTATTACGGATTATGCGGTTCATTGAATATTTGGCAGCGTCGTGCAGACATAATCCGTGCTGGGGATTTAAGGCCCAGAGATTATGCAGGCTGCCGAGCGATTATATTCCGCTGAGGGCGGCGTTGTTTTTGAGCGCGTCAGCGAAAGTCCCTTTTAGATGGAACGAAAATTCGCCCCTCCAGCTCCCCTTGCCAAAGAGCCCAATTGCCAAAAATGCGATGGGCCGATGCGCTTTGCTTGTACTGAGACGGACAAGCCGGATTTCGTGCACCATGTTTATGAATGTCGGAAATGCCGAAGTACGCAGAGCTTCGTCACTGCCGTCTAGGATGCCCCTAGCAAATTCCAACCGGCGCCAGCGCCACGATCAGCAGCATGCACATTGATCGTGCGGCGGCCGATGCGGTTCAAGTCACGGGATCGGACCGCGCGCCCGGCACAGCGCTGGGCGATTGAGGCGGACCGAACGAGCGACCTTCGGCGCGCACCAGCAGCGGAGACGACGTGAAGATGTTAAAAAGGATCCAGGGCATTAGGGAGAAAAAGAGCATCTCAGTATCTCGCCGTGCCGGTCGCCCCATTTTCGATGGCTTATCGATACCATACCTGAGTCGCTGCCAATCAGCACCATAAGTGCGAATGGCGCGCGGCACCGCGGCCGGCGGCGCAAGCGCTCCGGACTGAATACATAATGCACTGATGCTGCAGGGGAGACGGACGGCTCGACGATCACCGGCCGTCAATTCAACGGGTCGGCTATTATGCGTAGTTTCCCCGCGATCGTCTCAGCATGAGGGGCGCGTTAATTTTTCTCGTCCTCATTTGAGGCGGCGGGAATTAACATCTAAGGAGCGCGGCCTATAACGCCAACCAACGAGAGGGGGCTTCTCCACGCTTGGCGCGATCGTGACAATCCATCGATGTGGGCTGCGGGATCGGTCTTCCTGGACGGACCGGACCATGCCGAAAAATCTTGACCCGTTCAAACTCAGCTCTGCTGTTCGTCCGTTATATTGGGCGTAGCGACAGCGTCGGGCTTCAACGGAACTGGTTGTTTCGACTGTTTGCACAATGACCTCATCTGGTCATGCGCGCGCACGGTATCAGTCAAATGTTAACTAACCTTTAACTTTTCATTCATCCCTCTTCAGTTTGCGTTTTCTCGGGTTTTTGCGCTTCGGATCGAACTCGACAGGCTTTGTGGCGGTTGATCGCCTGCATAACACCGATCCGAGCGAACATCGTCGGCCCGCCGTACGTCGATCACGGCTTCCGTTGTCGCCTGCCATTTCGCGGGCCAGCGCCGCGATCAGCAGCATGCGCATGATGGTGCGCCGGCCGATCCGGTTCAAGTCATGGGATCAGTCAAACAATCGCCCCATCCCGGGGAACATGGGGGGACCCGGAATGAGGCGAAAGCCAGACCATATGCATCAGCGGCTAGTTGATGCACCTACAGTGTGATTGCGATTTCGGGCGAGCCGGCGGCGAGATCGAGCCGAGACTCGAGAGTAATCGAGAAAGTTCTGCGTTGCGTACCGCGAGGCGATTATCATCGAGCCCGAGCACTTTGCCGATCCTTGCTCCGGATTTGTTTGGCGAGGTTGCTAGCCGCAAAAACAGAATTCAAAACTATTGCGAGCAAAATTACCCAACATCCTGCCGTCACTATTGCGAGGATTAAGTTGCGTCGCCGCGTCATTGCGCCATTCATCCAAACAGGATTGAGAGGGCGGGGCCGCCGCTGAACACAAGCGGCGACCCCTGATCATGCGGGTACGCTTGGCCGTCTGCGGGGCGCGCATCGGCCAATCCGGCATGACTGCGAGGACGATAGAATTTTGAGCACTACCCGCAACGAAACTCGCTCGTTAAACTTGATGTCCGCGCTGCGGGTTAAGTCTGGAACCGTCAAACAAAAAGACCGGCCGAAGGCGTATCATCGATACCGCGCCAGCTTGCGGCGCCCCCAATGGTGCTCTTTCCGATCAGGGTTGAAGACTCTCTCGACCTTTCGATTGAGCGCCCTCACGATGCCGATGCGCGCGAACATGGTTGGCCCGCCCAGAGTCGCGACCAGGCCCAGCGCTTCCATGGCCGCCTGCCACTCTGGGACCGTGTGCTCGGACGCGGGCAGCTTGAGAATGTAAATGCCTGCGTCCCCTAGAGTGACAAGCCGGCGTCCGCGTGCCAGCGGAATCGGTTCGTCAAACTTGCGGCACCAGTGCTTGCTTCCATCAGGCGGCGATCTCCACCAACTTGCGCGCAGCTTCGGGACGCTGGTGGACTTGGTGGGAAGGCAAAAATCAAACGACTTAAACATGCGGCGACGATAGGCATTTCCGGCGCTTTTGCGAGGGAGGAACGGTCCCGGCAAAGGGGGCGAGCCGGGACCGCTCCCCGGATCGGTCCCGCTCGGCGAGCGCACCCGACTATTCCAAAGGTTCCACGGTCACGATGGTTCCAACCGTCTTCGGCCCGATGCATCGGCTGGCGACTGACCCCGGGCGAGCCGCCTGAATTTTTCAGTCAGTTGGCGCGCCGCGTCCGACCTTATGCGGCACGACCTTCTGCGTGACGGCCGCCTTGTGCGACGCTGATTGGTCGGTTGCGATGATAATGACCCATGCTACGCAGCCGCTCGCAATCACGAGGACAGCATCAGGACGGCGACATTGCGCCACGTGTGAGCATGGGGGACCCAGCCGAGGGCAAAGCCGGTCCGAAAATCGACCCGATGGGCAGGGTTCCAACCCGGTTGGCAGCACGGCCCCTGTCTCTTCTCTTGGGGCCTTGGGGATCAGTGTGAAGGCAGGACCGTGCCCGAGCCATGGGGCAATCTGGACCTGTAACGAGGACAGTCGAGCACCGGTTCCGACCTTTCAGTCGCTACACAAGCTCTTCCAACCCCCCTAGAGATCATTCCATGCGGAATTCGCCATTTCGATACCGGCGCACCGCTTCATTGACCTTCGCGCGGTCGCGCCGCTCATCCGGCGATAGTGCCATCACCGCGTCGTGCAACTCGGCCGGAATTGTCAGCATGCTCTCGTGCGGTTTCTCCGCCCAGTACCACCACATGTCAAAAGCGTCTGCGCCTTTCATCTTCAACCGATCCTGCATTTTCTTGGCGGCCTTGCGTCGCGGCTAGGTAAGCCGTGGTTCAATGCCCGCAACATGCCGATCCGCGCGACCTTCGGCCGCATCTCATCGCAGCGACCGGCTGCTTATTCCAATGGTCCGGCCGCACGTCAGCGCCGCGCTTGCCACAGGCTTTGCATACGAACCGCGCTTTTAGATCGGACAGCCGAACAGCATCAGGCCATCGGTCTGCGCTGATCGCGATTGAATGGCTGCACTTGTAATCCGAGCAATAGATCAGGAGACCGCGCACGCCCATGTCGCGCATGTCGGCGAAGGTGATCTTCGTCTGGCGGGCGCCCTCGGCCATGCCCGCATGATTCCGCCGGAGGTGAAGCCGCCACCCGTGGGGGCGGTCAGTGCGGAGCGCGCGCAATATAGCAGTGCTGGTGCAAGCTTTCCGCCGCTTGAGCTAAGGCTGCAGCAATATGCCGCCGATTGCCACCAGCAAAACGGTGATCGCCAATATAGGCACAATTGGCAGCCCGATGGGGTTCACCAAGTCAAGTACGACTTCGGAAACGTCTTTAACAAATTCGCGCATCGTAATTGCTTCGGAGGAAAGCGTCCTATCATAGCACTTATCGAGGCGCTCCTGTGGATTCCGGACAACTACGGTGCTGCCCCGCGTGGTGCGGCAGCAAACAAAAAGCCGCCAGCGGTTACCACCGGCGGCCGAGTTTTGGGGTCGTCATGCTCGGGACCTCGATCGTGAGTCCGCGCACACCGCCAAAAGGTTCAACATGATCCTAGTGCCCGCTGAGCTGCCCCGTCGCGGCCGTGGTGCGTTGAATTGAGGTCCGCTGTTAGACTGCCCGGGACCGGCGTCGCTGCCGCGCGGCGGCGGGCCTATTCCTCGCCGATCTCTCGCAACCCCGGTGGCGTGACGACCGGATCATTCTCGTTCTTCGTCTCGACATAGCCCATGTCGATCAAGGTGCGCAGATCATTCGCGTCGACGGGCGAAAGCTTCAGGCGCTTCCCTCTGATGTCGCGCAGCGCCCAGCGCAGGCGGATGGCATTGTCCAATCCGAGGCTCTTCAAGCCGTCCTTCGGCTCTGTCATTTTGGTTTCGCCCTCAGCCCGAGCTCATTCAGTAATACTGTAACCGCAAACCCAGCCAGATGGTGAGCAAAAGCGCCGCGATGATACCGACGAGTACCCTCGTGTTGCTCGTCCACTTGAAGCCGTTCACTTTGGTTTGCCCTCATCCCGATTTCGACCCAAGCGGCTCACTTTGACGGTTGAGCCTACGGAGTGGCTTTTCGAGCGGCTTTGGGAGCAGGCCGCGCTGGCTGCACCAAAAAGCGATTGAAACAACCCAACCGCTCATCCTCCTCTTTCAGGAATTTGCACTCGTCGACCACCTTCGCAACTGACGGTTTTGGTTTCGGATCTGGGGGACAATACCATCATAGCAATCGAGCCGTTCCTTCGATCCGTCTTCGATCGTGAGGCAACCTCGCAACTTCTCGATTTCTGTTTGGGCATTCGCGTCGGTCGCGAAAACAGCGCCGAGAATTACAACCCCCAGCCATGCCCTGCGACCGTTCATGTTTTCTCTCGCTTTACTCGACCCAAACGGCGGATGGGTTCAGGTGACGTCATGAGCTACAGCGCGGCCATTGCGAGAGCAATTACATCGAGCAACGATAAAAGGTAAGCTCCATTCCTGCCAAAGCCGGATCCGTGAAAATGCGGGATACGCTGTTGGCATCGAGGATTTTCAGACGCAGATTAGTACTCGTCGCCATGATTTCCGACGTACATGCGGCCTGAAAATCGATGATGTCGCCCGTCTCTTTCCTCGACATGATGGTGCATCGCGCAGTTTTGCTTCTGACGTCATTTCCATCTGCGACAAAGCCACCGCCGAACTCTTCGGAAAATTGAGCAAAGCTGATTTTATCGCCTTTTTTGACAAAGACTTTGCTGCACTGGTCAGCGCCCGTCGCCCAGGCTCCGTTCAAATCGAAAGCGCGTGCCTGCGAAGTTAGCAGGAGGCCGCTGCAAAACAGGAAAACGTATAGTCCAGTTGATCGGCTCACGTTAAACATTGCTAGACTCCCCCACATGGAATGCAAAATTTTCTAATGGGCCTTTTGCCAGGAACAGTGTTTCGCATAGGGGATTTTGGCGCAAGGGGCCGCCGTGGTTTGTGCGTTCCGAGGCGCCCCCGAAAAGGGGTGGATTTTTAAACAAATCAGCCCTTCAGCTTCGCCTTCAGCCCGATCTCGACCAGGCGGCGGATTGGCTCACGCTTTCCACGACCGGTCCGTAAGGCGGATTCACGCCATCCAACCCCGACCCGCGGTCGACGGCAAGGGAGAACGGGGGAAAGCACCCGGAGAGACGGCTTTTTCAGCAATCAGTGGCTGCCCGGGACGAAGTAATAGGCTTCCGCTTGTTCGATCGGACCGAGGTAGCAGTCAGCCAAATAGACCGCGCAGATCGAGAGCGAGATCCCGAGCACGATGACTAACGCCGTCGGAACAATGAATTCCAGAGTAATCACTTTGTGGGTCATCGCGGACACTCGCGTTGACTTACCCCCGCGCGCTAGATGCCACCTTCCGCTGAGTCGGGCAAATCAGGTTCGGGTCGGCGGAAAAGGCACCCGGATTGACAGATTGCTCGTCGGTCTCGTTGCCGTCCAGTTCGACAAGATAGACCACATCAGCCCGTCGGACGGTTGACCGTTGTTTTTGGCTTCGGAAAAAAAGGCGCTCTCGTCGGGCAGTGCGATCCGCACCCGCAGCTTGGCCTTCCCAACCCACAACGGGGCAACCTCTGACTTGGCCTGTGTCAGATGTTCCTCAGCCATTCCTTGTGGCACAGTTCGTGCGCCTCGCGCAGATTCTCAGCCTCGAACGTCAGCGTCGGCGCGCCACCGATCTCTATCGTGAAAATTGAGGGCAACACGTTCGCGGTCATTTCTCCTTCGCCGTCAGCCCGATCTCGACCAGGCGGCGGATGGCCTCGGAGCGATCAAGTTTCACGCCCTGACGCGCGATCCACTCGTCAATTGTTTGCAATTCATATTCCGTCCACTGCGGATTTGGGCTAGCCGCAAGAACCCTTTCTGCCATCCCCTTTGCGACCCTGACGGACGCGGTGATTTTGGACAGGGTGGTTTCCTTCATGTGTTTTTCGCCTTCTTTGCTGGCCTCCGTTCAGGGTTCTTTAACGGGACATTTAGGGTCGTCTCGGTGGATTCCC
>VAZG01000188.1 GCA_005885285.1 Alphaproteobacteria bacterium
CTACGGCATCGTCGCCGCGATTGGCCTTGGCATCGGCATCCTGGGCCTCGGCTTTATCGGCGCCGGAATGTCATCGTCGATCTGGCCGTTCATCCTGGTGAACTTTGCCATCGGCCTCGGCTCGTCGGCGACCTTTGGCCCGCTGATGGCGGAGGCCTCGCACTGGTTCGAGCGCTACCGGGGCCTTGCCGTCGCGATTGCCGCAAGCGGCAACTATATCGGCGGCGCGATCTGGCCACCCGTGGTGAATTTTGCCATCCAGTCGGTCGGCTGGCGCAGCACGCATATCGCTGTCGGCATCTTCACGATGCTCGCCATGGCGGTCGCTCTGGTGGTGCTGCGGATGCTGATGGGGGCGGCGGAGCGGCGCAGCCATGTCAACGCGCCGCCGCCGCGTGTCGACTTGCGGCTCTCCACCAACACACTGACGGCGATCCTGTCGCTGGCGAGCATTGCCTGCTGCGTGGCGATGTCGATGCCGCAGGTCCATATCGTCGCCTATTGCGGCGATCTCGGCTATGGCGTTGCGCGCGGCGCGGAGATGCTGTCGCTGATGCTGGGTTTCGGCATCGTCAGCCGCATCGGATCGGGATTTTTGGCTGATCGGATCGGTGGCATCCGCACCCTGTTGATCGGCTCGATCGCGCAAGGCACGGCGCTGTTGCTTTATGTATTCTTCGACAGCCTTGCCTCGCTTTACGTCATCTCGGCGCTGTTCGGCCTGTTCCAGGGCGGTATCGTGCCGAGCTATGCCATCATCGTGCGCGAGGCGATGCCGGCGGCCGAAGCCGCCACCCGTGTCGGTATCGTGATCTTTGCCTCGGTACTCGGCATGTCGTTCGGCGGCTGGGTCTCCGGCGTGATCTTCGACGCCACCGGCTCCTATGCGGCGGCCTTCATCAACGGGCTTGCCTGGAACGCGCTCAACATCACGCTGATGGCGGCGCTGCTGCTGCGAGCGCGTGCGAGCTCGGAGAAAGCGGATACCCGCTTTGCGGCGCGAATGCGCGCGAGCTGAGCCAGCGCCTCAAAGCGTTTCTTATACCGCTTGCCCGGTCTTGAGCAGACCGCAGCCGATGATCTTCAGGCTGCCGTCGGCCTCCCGCTCCGGCGTATAGAGGGCTTCCCACGCTTCGCCATTGGCATCGACGATATGAACGCGCTGCGCCACCGTGTCGCCGGCGACCCGCGCCTCGCCGAACTCAAAACTCCTGTGGCGATAGACCGGCGCGTAAGAATTCTGGACCATCGACATGAAGATGTCGGCCTGCGGGAACATCTCGCGGATCGCGGGCGCAGCGCAGGAACAGGCCGCCGCCGCGTCGTCGCGGCCGAAGGCCTTGACCTGGGAGCTGATCACGGCCCGGGCCGTGGCGACATCGTCCGCGGCAAGGGCAGGGGCGGTGAGGCACAGGAGAGCTGCGAGTGACAATCATGCGATCCCACCGAGATAGAGCCGCTTGACGATGTCGTTGCCTCTCAGTTCGTCGACCGAGCCGGCCGCGACGACGATCTCGCCATGGACGATGATGTAACCGCGATTGGCGATGCGGATCGCCTGATTGAAGTTCTGCTCCGCCATCAGCACGGTAAGGCCGAGATGCTGATTGAGCTCGCCGATCTTGGCAATGGTCTGTGATACCAGGAGCGGAGACAGGCCCACTGAAGGTTCGTCGATCAACAACAGGCGTGGCGAGGACATCAGCGCGCGCGCGATGGCCAGCATCTGCTGTTGCCCGCCGGACATGGTGCCGGCGAGCTGGTTCTGCCGCCCTTCGAGGGCCGGAAATGTCTCGAAGGCGAGCGCAAGGTTGCGATTGATGTCGCGGCGGGCGGCCCTGCGGAAGGCACCGAGCATCAGATTTTCCGACACCGTCAGCTTGGGAAACAACCGCCGTCCCTCGGGAACCAGCGCCACACCGAGATCGACGATGGTCTCGGGCGACAGCCTGCTCAGATCGTGCGCGTTGCCGTCGATGGTCAGGGATAGGCTTCCGCGCTGCGGCCGAACCAGGCCCGCGATGCACTTCATCAGCGTGCTCTTGCCGTTGCCGTTAGTGCCGAGCAATGCGACGGTCTCGCCAGCTTCGACATGGAGCGTCACGCCGCGCAGCGCCTTCACGGCACCGTAACCGGCATCAAGGTCCTTGATGGCGAGGCTAAGTGCCAAGGTAGGCCTCCTGCACCCGCTGGTTCGCCATGACCTCGGCCGGCCCGCCGATCGCGATGATCCTGCCGGCGTCGAGACACATCACGCGCTGCGAGAAACGCATCACGGCCTGCATGATGTGCTCGATCATGATGATGGTGATGTCTTCGCCGGCCAGCTTCATGAGCAGATCCAGCACCTCATCGACTTCCGAACTGGAAAGGCCGGCCATGGCTTCGTCGGAAATCAGGAGTTTCGGGCGCGTCGCCATCGCGCGGGCGAGCTCCATCTTGCGCAACTCCACCTGGCTGAGCCTGGTGGCCGAGACGTCGGCCTTGGAGGCAAGGCCGGTTCGCATCAGGATCGACATCACGCCGTCGCGCCGTTGCGCGGCCGAGACGAAGCCGTCTGCGACGCTCGCGAAGTCAATCGCCACCATGAGGTTTTCGGCGACCGTCATGCTTTTGAACGGCCGCGGGATCTGGAAGCTGCGCGCAATGCCGCGACGCGTGCGCATATGCGCCGGCAACCGCGTAATATCCTCGCCAGCGAACACCACGGTGCCCACCTCGGCGCGCAACGCGCCGGAAATGCAGTTGATCAGCGTCGTCTTGCCCGAACCGTTCGGACCAATCAGGCCGAAGCGCTCTCCCGGACGAATATCGACACTGACATTGTCCAGGGCGACGAAGCCGCCGAAGCGTTTGGTCACGGCGTCGATCCGCAGCAAAGGTTGTTCTGATATGCCGCGGGCGGTCATGCTTTGCCTCCCGCGCGATAGCGGACAAGGCGGCCGATGAGGCCAAGCAATCCTTCCGGCGCTGCCACCACGAACAGCACCAGCATGATGCCGAGCACAAGCACATTAACTTCCGAGGAGATGGTGACGGCGAGGAGCTGTTGCGTCACGCCGAGCAGGATTGCGCCGACAACCGGACCCATCCAGTGCGCAGTCCCGCCGATCAGCGACATCGCGAGTACCGTGACGGAGTAATTGAGATTGAAAGCGGACGACGGATCGGCGTATTGGAGGTACATGGCGGCGGGGGCGCCGGCCGCGCACATCAGCGCTCCAGAGATCACGCAAGCCAGCACCTTGAGCCGCAAGGTCGGCACGCCGGTACATTCCGCGGCGAGCTCGTCGTCCTTGAGCGCCTGCAGGCCGCGGCCGATCCATGAGATTTGAATGTAGCGCGCTGTGGCAACCGCCAGCACCACGAGCAGCGCCTGAACGAAAAACAGCATCTGCACGTAGTTGTCGAATGGCGGCATCACCGGCGGCCGCTGGATCTGAATGCCGGCTGCGCCGCCAACGAAACGCCAATTCGTCACCGACGTCTCGATGACGATCGTCACCGCAATCGTCGCGATCGAGAAGAAGATGCCCTGCATGCGCAGGGTCAGCAGGCCCACCGCGAAGCCGAGCAATGCGCCGACGGTGGCGGCGGCTGCGATCTGCACGGCCAGCGGCGCGCCAATCGCCTTGACCAGGAACACGGCCGTGTAGACGCCAACGCCGAAAAAGGCACTGGTGCCGAAATTCACGTAACCGGCATAGCCGCCGAGGATGCTCCATGCCACGGCGAGCACGATGAACTGCAGGATCACGTAGCCGGCAAAGAAGGGGTATTGGTTGCCGATGACCTGGGTCATCAACACGACGGCGGCGAGGAAGAGGGCCGCCCCGATCCAGAACACGACGCTGTTGCGGCTCATGATCGCCTGCCGAGCAGGCCCTGCGGCCGGATCGCAAGGACGCCGAGCAGCATCGCAAACGAAATGGCCGGCGCCCAGGAGGCACCGACCGTGCTCAGCACAATCGATTCGGCGACGCCAAGGATGATGGCGGCGATCAGCGTGCCGGTCATGCTGCCCAGCCCCGCCATGACCACAACGCAGAATGTGCGCCCGATATAGGCGCGGTCGAGCGTCGGATCGACGGGAGCGACGATGATAAGCAGGGCGCCCGCGATCCCGAGTACGGCTGTCGCTATGCCGAATGCCCACTGCTTGATCCGGACCGGGTTGGCGCCCATCAGTCGCAGCGCCTCCTGATCCTGCGCGACCGCGCGGATCGCCCGTCCCATGAACGTTCGCGACAGGTACAGCGCCAATAGGATCGTGAGTGCTGAGGCAACCGCGAACGCGACAAGCAGCCGGACCGGAATCCGCATCTCGCCGATCCGCCACGCCTTGCCGATATAGGACGCGGAGACCGAACGCTGGTCCACGCCGAACTGGAGAATGATCAACACTTCGATGATGAATGCGATGCCGAACAGGAACGCGATGCCGCGTACACCGGCATCACTGCCGCGTTTTTCGAATGTCTCGTAATACAGGCGGTAGGCGGCCAGGCCGAGGAGAAACAAGAGCGGCGTGATCAATAGCCCCCCGAGCAGCGGGTCGATGTCATAGCTGTCGTTGAGGAAGAACACGCCGTAGGAGGCCAGTATCAGAAACGCCGGATGTGCCACGTGGGGGACGTCGAGCAGGCCGAACGAGACCGACAACCCAAGGCTGACGGCCGCATAGAAGCAGCCGAGCAGCACACCGAGCACCACCGCATTGAGCAGCAGGTCCATTGAAAGCACCTGAGGTTTCCCCCCTCGACCCGTTCTTAACCCACCGCTTCAGAGAAACACCGCGAGGTTTACTTCTGAGCGGCCTCATAGGGACTGATGAGATCGCCGGACTTGAACTGGTCCGGGAACAGGATCACCTGTTTGCCCTGGCTGCGGAACTGCTCAACGTTCTTGTCCACGACACCGCGGAACTGCGCCATCAGCGTCGCGGTTTCCTTGCGCTCGCCGTCCGCCGAAAACGCGATCGGACCGACGATGGTCTTGATCTCGTTGCCATGGAGATATTTTGCGATCGCCTTTTGGTCGAGTGATCCGGTCGCCTTGACGGCCTGCTCGAGGAGTTGGCCGGAGGCGTAGCCGAATGGTGCGAGATAATAGCCCAGCGGATCAACCTTGGCTTCCACGGCGCGTTTGGTATAGGTCTCGAAGAACGCCTTGGTGCCGTCGTAATACATGCTCGGTTCCGGGAGCCATGTGTTGTAGTTGACGACGCCGTTGAGCAGCGAACCCATATTCTGCATCACCGAGGCGAATTGCAGACCGACCATGCCGCCCCCGAAAATCTTGACGTCGTCGCCGATTCCGATCTCATTCACGGCGCGCAAGATTCCAGCTGAATCGGGCGGATAGGACGCGACATAGACGATGTCGGGCTTGGCGGCCTTGAGCGCACGGATGATGCCGGAGAATTCCACCGTGTTTGGAGGATAGGCCTGGTCGAACACGATCGATATGCCGCGCTTCTTTGCGACCTCCCTCGCGGTCAGCGCCAGGTTCTGCGCGAATTCCTGGTCGGCAGTGAGCAGCGCCATGGTTTTTCCGCCGGCCTTCTGGCCGAGATCGAGGAACGCTGACGCCCAGCTGTCGGCTGGTCCCCAGGGCGCATTGTTGAACCACATGTCGTGGCCAACCTTGCTGTTCACCTGAAACGAGAAGTTCCCCATCAGCAGCAGGCCGCGCTGCTTGACGAGTGGCATGAGGGGCGCCGTCGGCACGGTCGCGTAGGGCGCGAACAGGAAATCGACCTTGTCGACGTCCAGCAGCTTTGAGTAGATCGCAGGCGTCTCCGAAGCGCTCGATTTGTCGTCATAGACGACAAGCTCGACCTTGCGCCCGAGCAGGCCGCCCCTGGCGTTGACGTCGTCACGCCAGATCTCGATGCCAAGCAGCGAGGCCTTGCCGCCGCCCGCGAGACCACCGGTCTGCGCCATGGACATGCCGATCTTGATCGGCGGCTGCTGGGCGACCACGCCTGAGGTCAGCCCAACCATGGCAACGGCGACCACTCCGCCGAAAAGCGCCCTGCGTTTCATTGATTCTCCCCTTACGTCTCTTTTTTGATTGCCTGCCCGCGTCCGGGTTCTTCGCCGGATTGCCGACAGTATGCTGCCGCGTCGAAACTGGTGTTCAGGTCTCAAGCGCCCTTATGGGAACGTTAGAACTAAAGGCAGACCGGCCACAAGCCACAATAGGACTCTAGGATGGTTTTGGGACTTAACGTTGGTGCGGTTAACCCCCCGGGCGAGGCCGATGCGAGCATCAAGTCCGCCACACTAGCCTGCGGCCGATGCGGGCGATTGCCCGGTCCTTGCCGTCGGCTTCAAAATCGCGGCCGGATCGGAGCCTACGCGTCCGCTGGTCTTGTCGGTCGCTCCTTCGCGCGACAGCCGCATGTCGAAGCGGATGCTCGGCAGTCCCTTGATGGGACAGCTCGGATCGTTCGTCTCGATATCGACGGCGAGGTCGCCCGACGAGCCGAATACGACGTCGTCCGCAATATACGGATCGTCGCGCAGGTAGAGAGCCGTCACCAATTCGCGATAACCGGGTGCACCGACGAGGAAGTGAATATGGGCTGGCCTCATGCCATGCCGCCCTTGCGCCCTGACCATGGCGCCCACGGGGCCATCCATCGGAATCGAATATCCGATCGGCTTGACGGTCCGCAGCACATAGACACCATCCGCATCCGTGGTGAAGACGCCGCGATAGTCAGTCGAAGCAGCATTTTCCTGAATGTCGTAGAGGCCGTCGGCGCCGGTTTGCCAGATCGAAACGGTCGCGTTGGCGAGCGGCTTGCCATTGACGTCGCTCACACGGCCGTAGAGTACGCACTCGCTTCCGCGCTTCACGGTCCTGGCGATGTGGCTGCCCGCCGACAGTCTTGGCGACGCCTCGCGGTAGAACGGGCCGAGCAAGCTTGTATGGGTACCTTCTTCGACGGCCGTATTGTCGTGCAGGCCGTTGACGAGAGCCGACAGGCCAAGGGTATCCGAAAGCAGAATGCATTCCTGCCGCGCGGGCGTACAGATTTTGCCGACCGCGGTCATGAATTCGATACCCTTGATCCATTCCGCCGGGGTCAGGTTCACCTCTCGGGCGAAGGCATGCAAGTGCTTCACCGCGGATGCCATCACTTCCCTCATCCGCGGGTCAGGTGTTGTCGCCATCTGATCAAGCACCGCGTCTGTAATCGTTTCCGGCGTCAGCTCCCGCATGCGTTCCTCCATTTTGAACCAACGGTTATGCCCGCATTGCCTTTAGCCTACCGCCCTCCGGGCACCACCGCTAGCCCGGACGTCGTGTCCTCGGTGCTCGACAACGGCATTTACGGCGCAGCCGCAAGGCCGAGGCACTACCCAACGCTTCAACTCGGATTGATACGATGACTTCTAGCGCGCATTGGGGAGCGAACTGATGGGCTGCGGGTTGCTATGATGCCGTGTGTCGCCGTAAGGTACAAAGAGATGCACAATGGCGACGCCGACATGCCGAGTGACTTGAAATCCGCCCGACACCTCGGCGAGCGCGATAAAAAATAGACAATAAAAGTACGTCCGATATCGCGATTCCAGAACGAGAACACGCCCGGCGACAAGCTTCCTCGCGATTTCGCTGTTAACCGCAAAAGCCACGGTGATGCCGAGCATGGCGCCGGCCAACACGTCGGCCGGATAGTGTATTCCTAAATAGACGCGCGATAAGGAGACGTACGTCGCAAATACTGCAAACAGCAGACCCGCCCGCCAGGATATCAGCCAGAAACAGCCGGCAATCGCAAAAAGATAGGTGGCGTTATCGCTGGGAAAACTACTCCAGTTCTCCAGATCTGCGTGCCACTCAAAGCCCGGCGCATTGGCTCCGACGCTAAACATGGGTCGATAACGAAATGGCAGGAAGGTGGACAAGACGCGATTGAGGACAAGCGACAGCGCCACTGCGAGCAACATGATGATGAGAGTTTGGTGCCGACGCGTCGTGTCCTTCTCGGACGAAAACCACAACGCGCCGACGATCCCCATAAAGAATGGGCCAATCACAGACGAACTGTCAGAGGCGAGGCGGTCAAGCACTGGGCTCGAACCACAAAATTGGTTCAACGCCCGGTATAACGACAGGTCAAGTCCCAGCAGGTAGTCCATCTCTTAGCGCTTCAAATGACCAAGTTGAGAACAAAGCAGCTTTAGCCCGTACCCATTCCAATCCTCCCGCGATGATTGAGTCAATCGTCGATGTGCCTGTTCGAGGATGGATAGGCGCTCCGCCGGTCCACAAGGGGTGGCGGGTTGCTCTGAACGGACGGTCCGTTCTCGGTCCTGCCGGCAAATTTTCGGAGTTTGTCGCGGCATCTTTATTTTCAAGCCAATACCGGATGGCATAAGATGTTCTGCGAGAGTAGGAAGGGGGTTGCAATGTTTCTGCGGAATCTTGCGCTGCGGTGGATCGAACGAAATTTGAAATTGACCTGCCCGCATTGTAAGAGACCCTCCTCCTTGGAGACCTTTAAACACGGACGCTACTTGCTTGCACAGGAAGAGCTAGCTTGTGAGCAATGCAACGAGACCAGTCCCGTCGCGTTTTGGCGCTACCATGGATTATTCCCCGCGACCGATAAGGACAACAACTTGCCGCTCGCGGGCTAGCAATGCCGCAAGATCATGTCCCCTGATCGGAGCTGTCAAACCAGTGTAGTTCTTACTGAAGCGAAGCCGCGAACTCAGGGTCAAGCGATCGCACGACATCCTGGATGTAAGTCTTTCCGTCTGCTGAGCCGCGACGATAGGCGCGGACGATGGCCTCCTTCATATCGGGACGGTGGGTCAGGATCAGGCGAATATCGCCGCGAGCCAGGTCTTTCAGCTCGGGATCGGCGATGGCGGTCGAGACGGCGAAGGTGCTGAGACGCGCCGCGGCCACGTCGGCGACGGCGGGCGAGGTAAGATACGACATCTTGAGCGCGCCGGCGCCGCGGTCGCCGACAGACCCCAGTCCTTGAAGTATCGCGATCAGCAGCCATGTGCGCGACGAATGTGGCGCCAGCAATACCGATTGCTTGGCCAAGGTCAGGGCAAGTTGTTGCGCCTCCCTCATGTCCGACGACGTCGCTGCCTTGCCCGATTTGAGGATCGGAGCGGCACGCGCAAAGGCAATATCGGAGAGCAGATCCCCCCTCAAGGAGGCGGCTGCGGGCCGATCCAAAAGCCACGCATCGGGTCCTGGGTCGCGCGTCGCGAGGGCTTCGGTGAGACCTGGTGCGCGGGGTGTCGTGGCCTCGGCGAAAATCGTAACTGCCGAGAACCAACACAAGATCACGGCCGCCTGCGACGTTGCGATCCTAAACCAGGTTGGGTGATACTTCATCGGCATCGGCTAGATCGTCAACATCTGTTCTCCCTGGATCGTTAATAAGGTTAGAACGCCGGTGGCGTAGGCGCCAGTGTCGATGTTGATCCGGTTCGACCGAAAATCAGGTTTCGGAACGGGCGTGTGGCCATGCACGACAAACTTGCCGAAATCCTCCTTGCTGAGGAGAAAGTCGTCGCGGATCCACAGCAAGTCTTCCTCACGTTGCTTTGGCAGCGGGACGCCGGGTCTGACGCCGGCATGGACGAAAAAGAAGTCCCCACACAAAAAGCTCAGTTTTAGATTGTCGAAGAACCGCCGATGATGCTCCGGCATGCGGCGCTGGAGCGCCTGCACAAGTTCGTATTGTTCGTCGCGATCCGGCCTCATTGACGGCGCTAGCCCATATGACATCAAGGTCTGAAACCCGCCGAACTCCCTCCATGCTTCAAGGCGGCTCGCGTCCTGCAGCACTTCCAGTAGAAATGCTTCGTGGTTGCCCTTGAGAAAAATGGACTCGTGTGTCCGGCTGCGCTCGATCAGTAAGTCGATGGTTTGTCGCGAGGCTGGACCGCGATCGATGTAATCGCCAAGAAAAACGTGCAAGGCTCGCGCCGGTGCTGCCCGCGACAGATGAAGGTCGATTGCGGCGAATACGTCCTGAAGCTGACGTGCGCAACCGTGGATATCGCTGATCGCAAAAATGCAAATTCCGTCAGGCAGTTTCGGTCTGAATCTGCGGTCCGGTTTGAATTCGCGCATGTCACAGCTCCATGTTCTGATGCTCTGAGCGAGCTCAAAAGCCTCGGGCCCCGACATCCTTGGCGTTTCACGTTTTACCTTGCAGCTTTACTTTAGCTCAGCTGAACCTGTCGTTGAACCTCAGGCGGAACGCCTGCCGATGGACTGCGAAAGCCCCAGGCCGATAATGATTGCTGCCATCATCTGAACCGCCAGCCCGGTGAAGCTGGCATCGCAAAAGGCCTCGAAAAAGGCAGTGACAAGGCAGCCCGCAGCGCCGGCCGCGTAGAAGGAATCCCTGCCTCGCGCCAATGCGCCTCGGAATAACCTCGCGACGAGTTGAAGGAGCAAGGCGATAGTTGCGAGCAGCCCGACATACCCCCATTCCAGGATCAGCAACATCACGGTGTTGATGGCGGTCTCGCCGGGGGCGCCGGTGGCATCGCGATAAATTGCAGCAACCGCTCCGTAGGTGCCCACGCCGGCGCCGGCCCAAGTTGCATCTGAGACCATGCGCAGCGCCGCCGCGGCATCGTCCGTCGAGACGACATTCGCGAACCGAAATAGTGGACTGAGGCCAGGATTTGCCGCAAAGCGCAACGCGACCCCGCCCGCGCATGCTACGGCGACTGCTGTGCAAACGGTTGCAGCAGTCCAGCGACTGAAGTTGAGACGGCGGATCACCACGACGAGACCAAACGCCGTCACGCCAAAAGCAGCTGCCAGCAGCGTGTCAGGAGGCGCCAAATGGACAAGGGCGATCAGGCAAATGATTTCGCCGCCAATGCCGGCCAGCATCATGCCAATAAGCTTATGCAGGGAATGCGGCTGGCGGGACCCTCGTGTCATATAGCGTTCGTTGGTGCGCACGACGAATGCAAGGTTCAAAATCGAGCCAAACGCTGTGAGCGCCAATAGAGGACCGACGACGTCGCTCGGCGCGTGTGCAGATTTGAGAGCGGGCACTTCGCTAAGTAGGGTCAACTCAATCGCGGCAAACGTGGTGATCGTACAGATCCCGAACAAGACTCGCTCGGCGCGTACGCGGTCTCTGGTCAGGACCGCCGTTACGAGCGTCAGTGCGGCCAGGCTCAGATATCCAAACAGGGCTCTCAACGTAAACCCGAGATCGATGCTGATGTGGCCGGACAGTGGTTCGGAGACGGCCGCGGCGGCGCTGCGCCAAATCGGATGGTCGATGGATCCGAGCGGGATCGGGATCATTTGCACGGCCATCCACAATGCCGGCAGCAGAGCTGTGGCGGCAAGCGGTTTGCTGATCTCAAGGCTGCGCTGTACATCGGCTTCCGGTGCGCTCGGCAACAGCACCAGCAACAACGCGACGACCAGCGTCAGCAACTGCGGCCCAAGCCATCCCGCCTTGAGGGCGAGCACCGGCGTGGCAGCGATGAGCGCAAAGAGTAATCCAAACTGCAGGGTGAGGCTGTGAGCTTTGTTCACGAAAATATCATGAGCGCAGCAAGGAACTTTGCGCGTGCGATCGAAGGCGGCGGAAACTACTGCAGAAGGAAAATCCCATCTTCAACGCTCGTTGCATTTCACGTGACCACCGAATTTTTAATTCTTGTTAGGAACCGCGACGGGGGGACACGCCTGTATACAACCGGACGATCATGCATCAAATCGGTTCAACACTGCGCGAGCTTTTGCTCTGCACAATCTTTGTCGTTGCGCCGCACCAATTCGGCCATTAATTTTTTTTAGCATCATCTCAACCTGCGAAGGGGCATCGGGGGCAACCGCGAAGACATAACGAATAGGTCCATGCGCGCATGAAAACTCAATTGGAATTCCGAAAGAGTTGTCATCAAGGTTCACCCCGAAAGGATTCGCCCCGGAGCAATCGTAGCAGTCAGCTATCAATTCTGTGGACCAGCGGAGGCGATCATGGCGCCTCTCGCTGAACGAAAATTCCAGGGCGACGCCTCGGATGATCAGGCCGCAACGGCTCCACGCGCTGTGTCGGCGGCACGACATCGAGAAAACACAGCAAGGCAGTATGCCGCGAACGACCAGGCCGGCGATCTGCTGGATCAAGGCCGGCCGTCCCAGAGGCTGCAGATTCCCTGCGCGGCTATCGGAGCCCTGTTTGCCACCGCCGATGCTGCCGCGATCACGCTGGCAAGTTTGCTGGGAGCAGGCGGCTACCAACAATTCATCTCGCATGTGCCGTGGAATCTGAACTTCCATGTCGGGGCGGGACTTACCGCGGCGCTGCTTTACGGGCTCATCGGACGATCGTCGGGTTTCTATCTGATCTCCGATATCTTCTCTATTCGACGAAATACGTCGAGCATCGTCTGGCAACTGTTCTTTACTGCGCTTCTGCTGGCGCTGTTGGCGTTTCTGTTCCGGATCGGCATCGAATTTTCGCGAGGCTCGATCATTTGCTTTACCCTTGTGGCGCTTCCGCTGCTGTTCGCCTCCCGCAGTCTCATGAAGGGGGCACTGGCATCGGCTGTGCGGCGAGGGCGGGTGCAGGGCCGCCGCGTGATCTTGGTTGGACTGCGCGACGAATTGGCGGTCATCAGTCAGACGGAGCTGCTGCTCCGGTTCGGATTGACGGAAGTGGCCCGTGTCGCGTTTCCCAAATGCGGAAGTTGGTCATTGGCGGCCAACAAGGGCATTCTGGAATCACTGGACGCGGCATTGGCGCTGGCCCGTGACCGCGAAGCCGAAGAAATCGTCCTGGCGCTCTGTTGGAACGATCCAAGGAGTATCGAGCTCGTCCGCGAAAGGCTTCGCAGTTCACCGCTGCCGGTTCAGCTTTTGCCCGATCAGAAGGTTCGCAATCTGATCGTGAACCCCAGCTTCTCGGTCGGTCGTTCGTTCGCAGTCGGCATCCAGCGGGCACCGCTTTCGAAACCTGAGCAGTTCGCAAAGCGCGTGTTCGACATCGCGACCGCCGGCATCGCGCTGGTGCTGCTGTTGCCGCTGTTGCTGCTGACGGCGCTGGCAATCAAGCTCGACTCGCCCGGGCCGGTGTTTTTCCGGCAACAGCGGAGCGGGTTCAACGCCAAACGGTTCCTGATCTTCAAATTCCGCACCATGACGGTGATGGAAGACGGCAACAACGTGACCCAAGCGACACAACATGATCCACGCATCAGCAGGTTCGGCGCGATATTGCGGGCCACCAGTATCGATGAGCTGCCGCAGCTCTTCAACGTTCTGCTCGGCGACATGTCTTTGATCGGTCCGCGTCCGCACGCGCTCGCTCACGATGGCTACTACAGCAGATTGCTGTCGGAATACGCATTCCGGCATCACGTCAAACCCGGAATAACCGGTTGGGCGCAAATTCAAGGCGCTCGAGGCAGGACCGAGCAAGTCGAGCTGATGAAGAAGCGCGTCGACTTCGATCTCTGGTACATCAACAACTGGAGTGTTGGGCTCGACTTGCTGATCCTGCTTCGAACGTTTGCCGAAGTGCTGCGCCATAGAAACGCGTATTGAGGCACGTCGGCATGCGTATCGTGCACGTAGTTCGCCAGTTTTATCCGGCCATCGGCGGTTTCGAGAGCGTCGTCTGGGAGCTCGCTACACGACAAGCTGGCGATGGCCACACGGTACGAGTCATAACGCTGGACAGGTTGTTCAAAACCGACAAAGCGGCGAAGCTTGCCGCGCGCGAGACGATCGCGGGGATCGAAATTATCCGGATACCGTTTGTCGGATCCTCGCGTTATCCGATCGCCCCGGCGGCCTTGAAGCACATCGGAGATTCCGACATCGTTCACGTGCATGCGATCGATTTCTTCTTCGACTTTCTGGCCTGGACCAAGCCGCTGCACCACAAGAAGCTTGTCGTCTCCACCCACGGCGGATTTTTCCATACCTCTTTCGCCGCGCGGCTCAAGCAAATCTACTTTGCCACGGTAACGCGGGTATCGATGGTCTGGTACGACGGTGTCGCCGCAGTGAGCACGATCGACCAGAGCCAGTTTAGCCGTATCAGGGCGCGCGGCTTGGTCTGCATCGAGAACGGCGTCAACATCTCGAAATTTACGGACGCCGCGTCGCGGCATCCTGTCAAGTCGATGATCTGGATCGGCAGGTTCTCGGACAACAAGCGGCTCGACCGGCTGATCCTCTTCCTTGCCGCGCTGCTGCGGCGTGATGCTGACTGGAGACTGACCATCGCGGGGCAGCCGTGGGATCTTGACGTGCGGCAACTGCATGGGTTGGCCCATGCTTGCGGCGTCCGCGACGCGCTCACGATCGTCGAATCGCCTGAAGATGCAGAGATCAGGAAGCTGATCGGGAGCTGTTCGATCATTGTCTCCTGCTCCGAATACGAGGGATTCGGGATCGCGGCGATCGAGGGCATGTCGGCGGGCCTGTTTCCGCTGTTGAGCAAAATTGCGCCGTTCGAGCGGTTAATCGCAAACAGCGGCGTCGGCTTGAACATGAATTTTGACGAGGCCGATGGCGCTGCTGCGGCTTTTTCGGAGCGATGGCAGGAAGCCGCGGAGGACTATTCGTCGTCCCGGAAAAAATCGATGGCGGCTGCTTCACGCCACAGCTGGGAGCATGTGTCGCAGCGCTATCAGTCATTCTATGACGACGTGCTCGGTGCGAAGCGCCGTACCATTCTCGACGTGCCCGTCTTTGTCGGCACCCGGGCCGAGGCAGTCGACAAGATCGATGCGGAATACGACAAAGCCAGTTCGACGATCGTCGCTTTCGCCAATGCCAACGCGCTCAACGTCGCTTCGAGCGACGACAGGTTCTGCGCGGTCTTGAAACGATGCCTGGTGATGAACGACGGCGTTGGCGTCGACGCCGCAAGCCGCATCTTGTTCGGGTCACGCTTTCCGCAAAATCTGAACGGCACCGATTTTACGCCGTACTACTTCAGGAATACGCGGAACAGTTATCGAATATTCTTTCTTGGAAGCTCTTCCGGGGTCGCCGAACGTGCGGCCGCGAGGCTGATCGCGATCTGCGGCGGCCGGCACCGGATCGCAGGTTGTCAGAATGGCTACTCCCGTGCCGGCGACACGGTGGCAATCCGGGCCAAGATTATCGCATCACAGGCCGACGTCGTGCTGGTGGCCATGGGCAACCCGATGCAGGAGATGTGGCTTGCCGAAAATCTCGAGGCCACTGGCTGCCGCCTGGGCTTCGGCGTCGGCGCACTATTCGATTTTCTCGCCGGAGACGTCTCGCGCGCGCCGCCGTGGGTGCGCGCGGCGCGACTGGAATGGCTGTATCGGCTGTTGCGCGAGCCCGGGCGGCTATGGCGTCGCTACCTGTTGGGCAATCCGGTGTTTCTGATGCGGGTGCTTGGTCAGTGGTGGTCCGGAGCGAGGGTGTAGTTCATTGCGAAAGCCAAGGCCCATATCGGAAGGGGCAGAAGGCATTATTTTTGCTCATGCCTATAATTTCGTGGGCAAGGCCGAAGGGAGTGCTAACCGAGCGCTACAATTGCTTCGTTTTCTGCAGCGACGGGGCCACCGTGTAACTGTCTATTCGAAGAATTACCGCTCCGGTTCCAAAGCAGGAAAGAACAACTGGCGAGCAATCGACGAGGTCTCGTTCGCGGAGCAATTCCCGGAATTCAACCTGAGAATCGAAGCCTGGTCAGTCCTCGATGAGCCCCTTCGGTTATGCAAGAACCTGCTGATCACCTGTTTTCCCAAACTGACCAAGCGCCTGCTGAAAATTCGCGTTCCCGGAGTTGCTCCAAAATGGAAGCAGATCAAAGACAACAAACCGCGGCTCTTGATTGTGAGTTATGCCCATACGGTAACTTACTTCAACGGGTTGGTTGGCAAGGAGTGGATCATCGATCAGATCGATATTGAGTTTATATTGAACAGGCGGGTCTCGGGGCGCCCTACTTATCATCTTTCAGTTCTATTGCGTGCGCGCCGCGAACTGGGAATTTTAGAGGCCTCAACGATGGTACTCAGCAATTCTTACGCAGAATGGCTGATCGACCGGTCGCTTGTTGATCGACCAAAGCTTGTGCTGTTCCCTTACCTGAACGATTTCGGCGATGACTCAGTTGTTCGAAAGCCGCCGGTTTGCGATTTTGCCTATGACCTTCTGTTTGTCGGCACCAAGCACCATTTCAACGTGGTCGGCCTCTGCGAGTTCTTGACCGAGTTCATCGCCGCCGGAGTGAACTGCAGGCTTGCGATTGCAGGCTCTGTGGGCGATGCGGAGATCGTAAAGAGCATTGCGAGCACGACAAGTTGCGTGTTCATTCTCGGATATGTCGATAATTTGCATGAACTCTATTCTAGATCTCGCGCCTCAATTTGCCCGGTCAGTGGTGGGGGAACGAAGACCAAGATTATTGAATCTCTTCAATATGCGCGCCCGGTATTTGCCTCGTTGCAGGCGTGCGAAGGGCTTATTCCCGGCTTCGAGACATGTGTGCTTCCCCTGGATCAGAGAACTGTCCGTAGTTTTCTCGAGTCATCGGATGATAGGTCCGATGATTGCGAGCGGTATCTAGAGATCTATACCAAGTATCTCCAAAACAACGAGTTCGTCGATTTGCTGGATCGGGTGGAACGTTCATCCGCGCCACGCGATTTGTAGTTCATCCCGGAGGAGTTTTGCGATGCGCGTATCGGATCGGATTGCAGTCAATCTTCAAGACCTGGTTGTGTTCGGCCCGAAGTTCCTTTGGAGGCATTCACCGCGCATTACAGGAGCCGAATTTGCGCTTGTCTCCATACCAGGCTTCGGCGAAATTTACCTTCGAGCCGGGGCGAGCGATGTAGATGCCGTTAGACAGATATTCGCGGACCGCCAATTTGACATGAAAACTCGTTCGGTGGCTGACCGCGTAATGCGCCGTTACGAAGCTATAGTTCAGTCCGGCGGCGTTCCTGTGATCGTGGACGCTGGAGCCAATATTGGCGCCGCGTCGATCTGGTTCGCAAAGAAGTACCCAAAGACTTACGTTGTCGCCATCGAGCCAGACCTCGACAACTTCCGGGTTCTTTCCGAGAATGCGAGATTGGAACGTCGTCTGATCCCGATACGAGCAGCAATCGGGTCTACTGATGGTTTTGTCTCCGTGAATCGCAGCGAGTTCGGATGGGCGACCCAAACAGTCAGATCAGATAGCGGCACGCCGATCATCACAATGCCGGACGCATTCAACATGATGGAAAACGGCGTTCCTTTTATTGCCAAGATTGACATCGAAGGCTTTGAAAGCGATTTGTTCTGCTGCAACACCGACTGGCTCGGCGACGTTGAGGTTGTCTATATCGAGCCTCACGACTGGTTGCTTCCTGGCAAGATGACGAGCCGATCCTTTCAGCGCGTGATGGGCGCACTGGATTTCGAAATCTACATCAACGGCGATTGCCTAACCTACGTTCGCAGCCCGGACTAGGGCATTCGCAATTTGAATTGCGCGAGATGCCGATCTCGCAAACATGCGAGGGGTATTAGTGGACCAGATTCAAGACCAGGCGAAACGTTGATACAACGGTTCTGCGGCTAACAACCAGCATCACAAATAGATAAACGACCGCGCCTGATATTGAACCGAGCACTGCTTGCGACAGGTTATTGGGAAAAGTTACGCTGGAATCGATCAGCTTGACCGCGCCGAACATCAAGGCGGATGAAGCCAAGGATGGCATCATGGAAGTCAGCCATTCAGCCAAAGTAAGGCCCGTTAGCCGTGAAACCAGGAAAGCCGAAATAGGAAATGTCACAGCATATGGCAGAACGAAGGGGACCGCCAGGTAAGCCGGCCCTAGCAATTTGATGGGAAAAAAAAGCAGAACAGCGAGCGTGGTCTGGATCAGCAGAATATACAGCGACCAGATCTGCCGATTCCTCACAATGAACATCGTATCGCTGACGTTTTGCAAAACGGCGAAGAGTCCTCCCAGTGCAAGTACCGAGAAGACAGGGCCCGCGGCCGTCCACTGCTCTCCAAAGCCTATAGAAATTGCCTCGCGAGCTAAGCTCGACGCGCCCACAAAGACCGGCGCGCAAAGGAAGGAAATCAGGACAATCATTCGTTGTGAGACAGTTCTAAGTTTCTCACCGTCGTTCTGGACTTCGGCCAGCGTTGGAAAAACGAGGCCACTGATTGGCGTAGCCGCAACCAATTGCAGCGCCAGTCGCAGACGCTTCGCAATCGCATAGATGCCTGCGCCGGCGGGTCCGAAGAAATAGGCGACGAGAAACGTATCGCAGTTTTGGCTTGCGACGTTCACGATGCTTGAAGGCGCCATTGTTCGCATAAAGAACAGGGTTTCGAGGGCGGTTTCTTTCGAGATGCGAAAGGAGGGAGTCCACGAGGAGGATGCCCAAAGAAGAGTCAGCGATATTGCGCTGGTTAAAATTTGCTGGATGACCAATGCGACGAGCCCATAGCCGTGCGCGGCAAGAGCGACACCAATTCCGCCTCCCAAAACGGTCCCAAGAATATTGCGGAATGCCAGAGTGCGAAACCGAAACAGCCGGATTAAACGCATTTCATGCGTGCGAGCCAACCCCATGAACAGGACGATCAGGCTCATAGCAGACATCACATCTTTTAGGTGGGGCGCATTCATTACCCGCTCGGCCATCCCTCCCGATAGAAAGATGCCAGCCGATGCGATGACTGCGAGTGCAAGCGTTAGCCAAAAACTGGTGGTATATTCGAGATCCGATGGCTGCGTCTTGCGGCTGACGGCCAACACCACGTTGTCGATCACCAACGATTTGAAAGTGTAGATTGCGAGATAGCTGATACTTATGAGGCCGAAGTCGCTGGGAGTAACGAAGCGCGCCATGATCGCAAACACAAGCAGCGAAGTTGCCTGTGTGGCGCCCATCTCGAGAGCGATCCACATGGCGCCCAAGGTGGCACGATGTGCCAGTATCGGTTGATTGGCAGGCGGCTCTGCGAGTTGGCTGCTGCTACTCATGATCGCCGCCCGTTGATCGTTGCGGCTTTAGGAAGTGCTTGTGAAGAGCTAATTTGACCACAACAGATCGCTCCAGATGAATCCGCACCAAGCGGTCCAGCTATGTGCCTCAAACAACTTACGTCGATTGTTAAAGGTACGCCGGCGACGGTGGATCGCTCGGGTGAGTTTCGCTGGAATTGCCGCTTTATGCCGCACCTCCTGGCCGGAAGACCATACCATGGATTCATCCTCATCATTCTGACTAGTTTGCTGTTGCCGATGGAACCACTCGCCCTTTGCGAAGTTCTGATGCTGTTTGGGAGTAGGGTTGTGAACTCATGCGCACTTACGTGATAAATTTGGATCGAGCATCAAAGCGCCTTGCACATATGAGGAGACAATTCGATCGGCTTGGCATTTCGTTTGACCGCATAGCAGCGGTCGACGGTACGTCCCTGACGGAGCGAGATCTGCTGGCTTTTCGAACCTTGGCCCAGAATGACGATCGTCCTTATCACTGGACGGCACCGGAGATCGGGATGTTCTTGAGTCACAAATTGGCCTGGTCGATGATCGCATCCGGCGAAGATCAATACGCTGCAATTTTTGAAGACGACGTTCACGTTTCGGATGAAATAGCGGCGCTTCTGAAAGATCCCGCCTGGATTCACAATTCCGCAGACATTGTGAGGTTCGAAACAACGCTTCAAGGAATGAGACTGGCGCGCAATCCCGATTTCCAGGCGGGCCAAATGAAAGTTTTTCGAGTTTATTCGGGCGCCTGGGGCGCGGCGGGATACGTCATCAAGCGGGAAATCGCGAGTTGGCTTGCCTCTAGCCCGCCTCGTACGTTTGGGCCGGTCGATTGGTTTCTGTTCCATCCTGAATCTACGGTCGCGCCGGCCTTAAGGGTTTTTCAGCTTGATCCAGCTCCGTGCGTTCAAGACCAATACCATCCTGATGTTCATTCCCGGCAGAATCTTGGTAGCAACACGGTGATCCCGATTGGGCCTGTTCAAACCCTGAAGTCTGGAAGCCGTCGGCTACTATCGCCCATGGTCAGAAAAGCTACGGGTCGGCGAGGTATCCCCTACGCATAGTCTCGTTCCACATTTCGCTGTGCTGGCGGGAAGTGGCGTGTGGGGAAAAGCACTAACACCAGTCGTCAAATAGAGCTTCGGTCAAATGAAGATCCTTTCGATCGTCTCCACGTTTCCTCCGTTCGTCTATGGGGGTGGAGAAGTGTCCGCTCTAAGCCTGACGAGATGGCTGGCCGCAAAAGGTCATCGCATGGGAGTGTTGACGGCGGCCGAGGACGGACAATCTGAGTTAAACGGCGAAGTAATTGATGGACTGGAGGTGTGGCGTCTAAGGTATCGCAGGCAATACACGTACAGCACTCATATGAAAGCACCCAAATGGCAAAAGCCATTGTGGTATTTGCAAGATCATCTCGATCCCGACAATCGACGAAAAATGTCGAGGGTACTCGACGAGTTTCGGCCCAACTGCGTCATGGTGCATGTCATCGCGGGCCTTGGCTACAACAGTCTGTATGAAATCGGACGTCGTGATATACCCACGGTCTATTTCATGCACGATCTAAATCTGGTTTGCGCAAAAGGGGCGTTTTTCAGCAATGGCAAGGAATGTGTCGGGCGATGCCTGGCGTGCGTAGCGATTGGCAAGCTTCGTTTTTCGGCGGTCTCCAGCATTGCTCGATTGGCACTTTGTTCGCCGTCAAAAGCAAACCTTGACGCTGCAGCCGAATATATTCCGGTCAAAAAATTCCTCAATGCGGTCTTGTTGAACGCAAATGAATATCCCGAGCCCACGGTGATCCATTCGTCGAGCACAAAGATCAGGTTCCTGTATGTTGGGCGTCTGCATGCTGCAAAAGGCGTTCATATTCTTTTGAGCGCTTTGGATAGCCTCGCAAAGTCGTTTGAATTTAGTGTGAATGTCGTCGGTAGCGGTCCGGAAGAACAGGTATTGCGTGAACGGTTTGGCGACCGCGGATGGTGTCACTTCCATGGACATCTGACAGAGCAGCAGGTTAGCGATTTCATGGAGCAAAGTGATGTCCTTTGTATCCCCTCGGTCTGGCAGGAGAACTCTCCGGGCGTGGTGATCCATGCCCTCAGCCAAGGCCTTCCAGTTATTGGAAGCGACAAGGGAGGGATTCCTGAGCTTGTCTCAAATAACCGCAATGGATTGTTAGTGCCCGCTGGGGATACGGCCGCATGGCGCAACGCGCTGGAAGCTGTTTTGAGGGAGCCCAAGACTCTGGAAGATTGGAGAGCAAATTTGGCCCAAGAGACAGAGTTGTTCGATCAGGATCAGTTAGGTCAGAAGCTGCTGCATTTCATTGTCGAGACCGCAGAGATGCAAGCAGGGAACGCCATCCGAAAAGCTTATGCACGCTGATCCAGTGACGTGGATTGATCGGGTTATTGGGATCATTGGAAAATAGTTGGACGACGATGCAGGCGGCACAGCACAAACTGATCTACGACGTTGGAGCTCACAAGGGTGAGGACACGGAATTTTATCTAAAGAAGGGCTTTTCGGTGGTGGCGATAGAGGCGAACCCCGCTCTTTGTCTTGGCTTAACGAAAAGGTTCGAGGAGTTCATTAATAGTGGACGGCTTGTACTGTTGAACCTTGCTATTTCCGATCATTCGGGCGAGGTCACCTTATTCATTAACGACAAATCAGATTGGGGAACGACGGATCCGGAGTGGGTAAAAAGGAATCAAGCACTGGGCTTTCCGAGTCGGCCGATAACGGTAAAGAGCGATCGGTTTGAAAGGGTCCTGCAACGCCACGGTATCCCCTACTTCTTGAAAATAGATATCGAGGGAGCTGACTTATTGTGCCTACATGCGCTCAAGGAATTTGATTTAAGGCCGAAGTTTCTATCCATCGAATCCAACAAAGTCAGTTGGAAAAAGCTCAACGCCGAATTATCAGTTCTGCAATCACTCGGATACAATCGCTTCAAGGCAATAAATCAAGGCTATGTGCCTCACCAGCGGCAGCCAAATCCGCCAAGGGAGGGCGTATTCACTTCGCATTGCTTCGAAGAGGGCAGTTCGGGTTTGTTTGGAGAAGACTCGCCTGGTTTATGGATGTCCCGCCCTATCGTCACAGTAAAATATTGTGTGATTTTTGCTCGATACAAGCTGTTCGGCGACAACACATTCGGGTCAAGGATTCTGTTGAAGCTCTCCAAACGATTTCCGCCATGTTTGAGATTGCTGCCGAGTTGGTATGATACGCATGCTAAATTAGGTGGCGCCTGAAAGGCGCTTTAACGACCGGCTACCGGTGTGGAGGTTCACTCACTTTTGTTTCACGTTGATCCAGAGATCTTCGGTCACATTGATGGTTCCACGCCTTAGCCCAAACTGTGACAAAATAGGCGCGTCAAATCGCAGGCTCTTAGGAGCGTGGGAGCATCTGAATGTCTAATTGCGCGGTGACCGTATTGATGCCGGTCTACAACGCAGAGAGCTATCTTTCGATGGCTATCGAAAGCGTGCTCTCACAATCCTTTCACGATTTCGAATTAATCATCGTAGATGACGGTTCGACCGACAAATCATTTGCAATTTCAAAAAAATACTCGGAACGGCATTCGAGAATTCGCATCTTCCGAAAAGATAATTCTGGAATCTCGGACACCCTCAACGTCGGTCTTTCAAATGCGCGAGGGGGCTTTATCGCGCGCTTTGATGCAGACGATATAATGTATCCCAATCGACTAGAAACGCAATTCAAGTTCCTTGGTAGCAATCCAACCCTCGGCTTTTGCGGATGTTTCCTTGAGTTAATTGATGCCGACGGCGCCGCCGTTGGGTGGAGCAAGCCGTCGCCAGTGACGCGCGCCGAATTTGAGAAGCTCATCAGTGAAAGACGCCCGATAACGTTCAATCATTCCTCGATCATGTGCAGGACGACAGCTATGGCGGAAGTCGGCGGATATGATCGGTCGATGGAGCCTACTGAAGATACTGATCTCTTTAACAAGATTCTTGCCCTTGGATACGACGCGCTCATAATTCCAGAATATCTTTTGAAGTATAGGTTGCACTCCACGAGCATCGGAGCTCACAAGTTGAAAACGCAAATCGAGAACAGGAATTTTATCGCTTATAATTTTTACGCCCGTCGTTTCCGAACTCCAACGGTGAGCCGAGAGGAATACACGCAGATCATGGCGAGCCGTCCGTTGCTGCAGAAGGTTCTATACAGCACGGAGAAGATGTATTTGGTAAATAGGCATATGTCACTGTATGACTATGCCAATCGAAGATACGTCAGGATGACGATCCATTTTGTATTTTCGGTGCTGTTGCGGCCTAATCGAGCGCTTCGGCGCGTTCTCGTTCTCGCGGCACGAGGCCTTGGCTATTCACTTGGTGCGCGCAACGCCGGAGCTTGAATGCGCGGCTCTTGTTGGCCGCAGCTGCGGCGGCTCGGGCGGATCGGATTGAGACGACTTAAGCAACCGAACCCATCATGGGTGACGTGACCGCTCGATCGCCGGGATATTCCGTCTCGTATGCGAAATCCCGTGCGCTCAGATACCCGTACAAAAACCAGATCAGGGACGCCACCTTGATCGAGAAGAACGAGTAGCTCACCATCAGGTTCAGCGGGATGAATATCGCGATAGCATGAACGTAGGCGCGCGATGTGGACGTTCGTCCCGGCGCAAGCAGGCAAACTGTGAGCCAAATAACCACCACGCCGATCAAGGACTGCGACAGGATAAAATATACGATGCCGTAATCCGCTGCATTTTCCGCAGCCCTGACATTAAGGCCCATAAGCGCGAACAGGTCGAGCTGGGATAGTGCATTGATCGTACCGGCAACCCGGCCGACGAAGTTGTCGTATCCCCCGTAGTTGTGAGAGAGGCGGACGTATCCCGCCGAGAAGAGCACAATGACCGGGAGGTAACATGCCGACACTCGACTTGAGATGTTGTGCAGCACGACCACCGAAAGCAGGACGACCACAATGGAGACCGAGGCTAGCCTGCCGTCGCAGGCGACGAGAAGAAAAAGCGTCGACCCGATCAGATAGAATCTGGCCGCCATACCTAGCTCACGCCAGCACACGACGATCAGGATCGTCGCGATCACGCAGTAGTTGCCGAGGGAAACCGGCTCCAGGAAGATCGACGACGCACGGTGCCAGTCAACGAAGCCAAAAAAGCGTTCGCCCGGGCGCGTCGCGCTGACAAACAACGTTGATTCAGTGTTCCAGAACGAGTTAGCGGTGAAATCACGCGTGTTGATGTAGTACTCCAGGATCTTGAAAATTGTCGCGTAGGTATCTGGACTGACGATCTCCAGAACAGCAACCAGGAATACGATCGTGTGAAGAACAAGGAACGGCCTCGAGAAGGTGTTGGCCTGATACGTCATTCCCAACATGATAAAGACGGGGATAACCAGAACGTCTCTGATGTACTTCGCATTAAATTCGCCGTTTCCAACCGAGACAAACATGCCCATCAGAACGATGAAGAATATCAGCAACAACCAGGGCAACATTCTGCGATCGGCGCGAAATACGATAATCGCGAACGCGCCGGCATATACGGCGACCTCAGCTAAAATCACGTGACCGCGTGCGAGCGTTATGACGTGACCATTGATCACCGCAAGGATGGCATTGAAGGAGACCGCACAAATCAGAATAAACGCCGGAAGGAACGAACTCATGCTGAGCGCTCTGCGCGTGCAAGTTGATCCCACTGTGCGTCGGAAGGGCGCACGAAACTATAAGGCAATTCGCGAGTTGCAGCGAGAGGCTGCGTCTGCCTTGGATCGGTGCTCGGTTCTGGCGGTGCTGTTTTCAAGCAGGTTATTTGCGCAAGGGTTCACCACAAGCGATATCGCCGAGCCAAGGCATTGGTTCCAATCCGCGGACCGGTAAATTGTTGGCCGGTGGGTGAACTGAAACGAACGGAGGACCGAGGTCTTGGTTCACCATGGAAAAACCGCCGTGATGCACGCGATCGTCGCGCTGCTGACGTTCTGTTGCCACAACGCATCCGCGCAGCAAACTATCGAACCCCTCCCGCTTATAGGCGTAAATTTTGCCGGAGCATCTTTCGGAGCGGAGAAATTACCGGGTCGAATAGGGTGGGATTACTTCTATCCTGATATCGCCGGTATCGGGTACTTCGCCGGCAAAGGCGCGAACGTCGTTCGGCTGTGCGTGCTGTGGGAGCGTCTTCAGACCCGGTTGGGGTCGGACCTGAACGAGTCCGAGATGAAGCAAATCGACGCCGTCATTGCCGAAGCTCACAGCAAGGGGATACGGGTGCTGCTCGACATACACAATTATGCAGCCTTCGAAGGCAGCAGGATCGGAAGTGACAAAGTCTCGGTCCACGACTTTGCGGACCTTTGGCGACGCATTGCTGCAAGATACCGAGACGACCACAGTGTCATATTCGGACTGATGAACGAGCCCGTCAAATTGGCCACCGAAACCTGGTCGGATGCGGCAAATGCTGCGATCGAGGCAATCCGGACGGCCGGCGCCGATAATATGATCATGGTCCCTGGCAACGGTTGGTCTTCCGCGCGTGATTGGTTCAGCTCTTCCTATGGCTCTCCAAATGCGGCGGTCATGCTGCGGACGCGCGATCCGCAAAACAACTTCGTCTACGAGGTGCATCAGTATTTCGACCCGGGCGCTTCGGGAACTCACGCCAACTGCATCGATGCTGCATCGGCGACCGCGACCATTGCCCCATTTACCGAATGGGCGCGCCAGAACGGCCACAAGGCCTTCCTTGGCGAGTTTGGCGCCGGCGCCGACTCCAACTGTCTGGAGGCGCTCCAGCGCGTGCTGCAATTTATGCAGGACAATCGAGACGTCTGGATCGGCTGGACCTATTGGGCCGCAGGCCCTTGGGCAAAAGACTATTTCACCAACATCGAGCCTGACGGCGGCGCGGACCGCCCGCAAATGGCAGTTCTGGAAAAATTCATGGCGGCAGGCCGGCGGAATTGAGCGGCTGAGCGGGAACTTGGGAGAACAGACCAATTTCGTCATGGTTTGACGAGAAATTGAAGCGAACACTGAAACGTGCGGCGGCGTATTCGCGAAAAAGCACAATTTCGGTGCGAGGTGCTGACCTATCGTGGTGGTCGGATATGTTTGTGGCAAAAGCCCAAAAGATGAGCAAAATGCGTTGGTATGGTCCAGCAATAGCCGCGGTCACCGTGCTCTGTTCGAGCGCCCTGTTCGCGCAAGGCTTTAGCAGCAGTGACGTTGCGGACCGAAAGCATCTTGATCTTGCCGGCAAGCCCTGCATCGAGACCACCGGCCGCGCGGTTCCGCTCGCTTCCAATCCAAAGATACAGAGTCATTTGGTCACCCTCAATAATCGCTGTATCGACCGGATTAAATTGAAGGTCTGCTATTACAAAACAGATGACTGCATGGACGTCGAAGTGCCAGGTCGGGCCCGCAAGGAACAGCTTCTCGGCGTGTTCCCCCAGCTGCAGCTGTTTAAGTATCAGGTCAAAGAGCAGTTTTAGCCGGCGCGTTAGTTTCTCGGTCCTAGGAACTTCGGAGCGGGCCGGACATTCTTGTGCTCGGACTGGGCTCGGGCAGGCATCTCGCGGAACAGGCGATGACATGAAAAAGGAGGTTTGGTGGCATGGTTTTTGCGCGGATTGCCAAGCTCATGAGTGTAGATCCTAAGCCGATAGCTGCATGGAGCCGGCTTCATTGAGCAATAAAACTCGCGACTTGTTCTGAAGGCACCGATCGCCCGCGATGCTACAAATACCTAGTGCCAAACCGCTAGCTGAATTCAAGATGCCCCGGTCGACCGCAATGTCGCTCGGCGATCTCATTGCTTCGTTCGTCAGCCTTGCGCGCCGGCGGCTCGGCATTCTCATCCTGATTTTCTGCGTGAGCCTGCTTTGCGGCGTCGTCTATCTCTACGTAGCGCCGCCGGGATTCATGGCCAAGGCTGAGCTGTTGATCGACACCAAGAAAGCTCAACCGTTTCCGCAGCAGCAATCGTCGGCCACAGACCTTGCGATGGACTCGGCCGCCGTCGACAGTCAAATTCAGGTGTTGAAGTCGGAGAACGTCGCCTCAGCTGTCATCAAAGAGCTGAATTTGACGAATGACCCGGAATTTATCGGATCCAGGCCGGGCGTCCTTGGCACGATCCTCGGGTATCTCACCACCAGCGGTGGTCCTCCGTCGGAATTTGAAGTTCAACAGAGGGCACATAAGGCCTTTGAGAGAGGACTCATCGCGCGGCGAATCGGAACAACCTACGTCATTGAAGTTGGCTTCCTTTCGCTTAACCCGGAGCGCGCCGCCCAAATCGCGAACGCGACAGCGGAGGCCTACATCGTCGACCAGCTTGAAGCGAAATATGAGGCGACCCGTCGGGCCAGCAGTTGGCTTCAGGATCGAATCCACGAACTGCGTCAGCAAGCTTCGATCGCGGAAAACGCCGTGCTGGATTTCAAGAAGGCGAACAATATCGTCGACGCCGGCGGTCGACTTATCGGCGAACAGCAGCTAGCGGAACTGAATAGCCAACTCGTTACCGCTCGCGCTAACACAGCCGAGGCGCGCGCACGCCTCAATCGGATCACCGAGATCACCAAGCGTGACGTTTCCGATATCGACAATATCTTGAAGGCGCCGGATCCCGCTGTAGCCGACGCGCTGCATAACGACGTCATCAACAAGCTGCGAAGTGAGTTCCTGGACCTGGCAAACCGGGAACAGGTCTATTCGGCTCGGTTAGGCCATAATCATCTTTTTGTCGTCAACCTGCGCAATCAGATGTTCGAAATTCGTCGTTCAATTATGGATGAATTGAAGCGGATCGCCGAGACCTTCAAAAGCGATTACGAGATTGCGATCGCGCGCGAGCAGAGTGTCGAAAAGAGTCTGGCAGAGACCGTGTCGCAAAGCCAGGCGACCAATCAGGCGCAGATCAAATTGAAGGACCTTGACAGCAACGCGCAAACCTATCGGGCGCTGCACGATACCTTTGTGCAACGCTATATGGAATCACTGCAACAGCAGTCGTTTCCGTTCACGGACGCACGCGTGATCACCCATGCGGTCAGGCCGCTCACCAAGAGCCAGCCGAACTCCATGTTGGTCATGGCCTCGGCCGGTGCCGGAGGGCTGCTGCTGGCATTTGGCGTTGCGATTCTGATCGATATTTCGGAGCGTGGGTTTCGGACCAGCGAACAGGTTGAACAAGAGTTGAATGCGAGCTGCCTGGCCGTCGTTCCAACCGTCGGGGCCGAGCCGGAAACGCCGTTACCAGCTTATTCTGCGAAGCGAGATGACGGCCGCTTTGGGCGGACCAAACAGGCGGGAATTCTGTGCGGCGTGATCGCCAATCCATTTTCGCGGTTTGCCGAAGCGTTCCGGAGCATCAAGGTCGGTA
>VAZG01000032.1 GCA_005885285.1 Alphaproteobacteria bacterium
CTAACTCATCCGATACGAGCTTGCTGGCAACCGCCACGCCACAGCAGCAACAACCTGCCTCCGGCTCGAGCGGTGTCGCCGCTACCGGCACATTGAGCGCGACGGCGGCAACCGGCGCGGCTGTGCCGGTGAGCGGGCTCGCGGTTGAAATTGCAGCTTCGGTGAAGAGCGGCAAGACGCGGTTCGAAATCCGGCTCGATCCAGCCGACCTCGGCCGCATCGACGTTCGCATCGATGTCGATCGCAGCGGCCAGGTGACCTCGCATTTGACGGTGGAGAAGGCGGAAACGCTGTCGATGCTGCAACAGGACGCGCCGCAATTGCAGCGCGCGCTCGACGACGCCGGCCTCAAGACCGGTAGCGGCGGCCTGCAATTCAGCCTGCGCGACCAGTCCTTCTCGGGACAGAACAGCGGCAACGAGACCACCGGAAACGCGCAGCGGCTGGTGATCAGCGACGATGACACGATGCCCGCCGCGCTCGCAGGACGATCATATGGCCGCATGTTGAGCGCGAGCGGCGGCGTGGACATCAGGGTTTGAGGAGACGAACATGACAACGCCTGCAGTAACCACGGCGAGCCCGATCGTTTCGGGATCCACGCCCCTACCAGCCTCTTCATCCAGCACGCCGTCCCTGAGCTCGACCTCCGGCGCGACGCTCGCAGGCAATTTCCAGAGCTTTCTGACGCTGCTGACGACGCAGTTGAAGAACCAGAACCCACTGGATCCGCTGGATACCAATCAGTTCACCCAGCAGCTCGTGGAGTTCGCGGGCGTCGAACAACAGCTCAAGACCAATGACGGCTTGACCTCCCTGATTTCGCTGCAGCAGACCGCGCAATCGACCCAGGCGCTGAATTTCGTCGGCAAAACCGCGGTGGTCTCCGGCGACACGGCTGCGCTGAGCAATTCGTCGGCGAGCTGGGAGCTGAACGTCCCATCGAACTCCAACGTGACGGTCAACATCAGCAACAGCAGCGGTCAGACCGTGTTCACCCAGACCTTCTCCTCCGTAACCGCCGGCAACAACCAGCCCTTCACCTGGAATGGCAAGGGCACTGACGGCACGCAATGGCCGGATGGACAATACAAGCTGACCGCGACCGGGACCGACAGCTCCGGCAATTCCGTCGGCATCACCAGCGAGGTGGTGGGCGTGGTCAGTTCGGTCGACCTAACCCAGTCACCGCCACTCCTGAACATCGGCGGCCAGTCCTACACGGTGAGCCAGATCAAGAGCATCATCAACTAACCGAAAAGTCGGCGCCGAAGTTTTAATCCTTCGTTTACGAACTGGCGAATCCCGGTGTCTCAAGACATCGGACTCGGAACTGTTACGGGCATTTTGAACGAGAATCGTATTGGAGCCTTGGGCTTAGGCAAATTTTAAGCCGGGGGGCGTAGTTTGCTCCGGTGAGTTCAGTGGTTGAGAGTTTGTGAGTACGCCATGACAGAACCCCATCGCCCGAGGGTAAAATACGTCATCGGGCCTGACGGCAGTCCGTTGACGATTGCGGATCTGCCCGCGCCCGGAACCAAACGGTGGGTCATTCGCCGTAAGGCCGAAGTCGTTGCCGCGGTGCGCGGCGGTTTGCTCTCCCTCGAGGAGGCTTGCAGCCGCTACACGCTGACCGTCGACGAATTCCTCTCCTGGCAGTTTTCCATCGATCAGCATGGCCTTGCCGGGCTGCGCACCACCCGCATTCAGCAATATCGCCAGTAAGGCCGATTCAGAAACCAAGCGGCATTTGATGCAAATCGACCTCGTTTTACGAGGCCGATTTTTTTCATATCCTCTTTTGGCCGCGCCCCTTAACCTTCGTTAACCATATCGAAACCATCCCATAGGCAATAATTGCCCACTCGGCTGTTGAGTGTCGAATCTGGGGCGGTTGGTTTGCAGGGTCTTGTAACCTTTCTGAGAGGTCTGGGCGCTTCGCGGTTGATGGCGATGGTCGCGGTGACAGTCGCGCTGATCAGCTTCTTCGCGTTCGTCATCATGCGCGTCACCACCCCGCAGATGACGACCTTGTTCACCGACTTGAGCGTCGAGGATTCCTCGGGGATCATCAAGGACCTGGAACGCCAGGGCATCCCTTACGAGTTGCGCAGCGAAGGCAGCGTGATCATGGTGCCCAAGGACAAAGTCACCCGGCTGCGCATGAAGCTTGCCGAGGGCGGCCTGCCCAAGGGCGGCGGCGTCGGCTACGAAATCTTCGACAAATCCGACGCGCTCGGCACCACGAGCTTCGTCCAGAACATCAATCATCTGCGCGCGCTCGAGGGCGAGCTGGCGCGCACCATTCGCGCCATCGACCGCATCCAGGCCGCCCGCGTCCATCTGGTATTGCCGGAGCGACCGCTGTTTTCGCGCGAA
Source organism: Alphaproteobacteria bacterium (assembly GCA_005885285.1). Classification (GTDB taxonomy): domain Bacteria; phylum Pseudomonadota; class Alphaproteobacteria; order Rhizobiales; family Xanthobacteraceae; genus Bradyrhizobium. Next base: position 2,380 of record VAZG01000032.1, read on the forward strand.
ACCCCGGAGCCGTCGGCCTCGATCGTCGTTCGCGTCCGCGGCACCCTGGAACCGCAGCAGATCCGCGCCATCCGCCACGTCGTCGCCTCCGCAGTCAGCGGATTGAAGCCGCAACGGGTCTCGATCGTCGACGAAGCGGGCCAATTGCTCGCCGACGGCGCTGCCGGCGACGTCGATCAGGCGGTCGGCGATGAGCGCCGCGCCGGTTTCGAAAAGCGGATGCGCAAGCAGGTCGAGGATATCGTGTCCTCGGTGGTCGGATCGGGGCGCGCCCGCGTCCAGCTCTCGGCCGATTTCGATTACAACAAGATCACCCAGACTTCGGACAAGTTCGATCCCGAAGGGCGGGTGCTGCGCTCGAGCCAGACCCGCGAGGAATCCTCGGCCACGACGGACAATAACGGCCAAGTCACCGTCAACAACGAATTACCGGGCAACAAGAATCAGGACAACGCGGCAACCGCGCGCGACCAGAGCAAGAAGACCGAGGAAACCAACAATTACGAGATTTCCCGCACCACCAAGACGGAGGTCACCGAGGCCGGACGGGTGAACCGCATCTCGGTCGCGGTGCTGGTCGACGGCAGCTATGCAAAGAACGAAAAAGGCGAGATGGTCTACAAGGAGCGCGGCAAGGAAGAGCTCGACCGTATCGCAGCGCTGGTACGCTCGGCGATCGGCTTCGACCAGAAGCGCGGTGACCAGGTCGAGGTCGTCAACCTCAAATTCGCCGATGCGCCCGCGATCGCGCCGCTCTCCGAGCCGTCGGGCCTGCTCGGCATGCTGCAATTCACCAAAGACGACGTGATGTACGTGATCGAGCTCGGCGTCATGATGCTGCTCGGCCTGGTGGTAATGTTCATGGTGATCCGGCCGCTGGTCAAACGTATCCTTGCCTCCGAAGAGATCGCGGCAGCGCTCAATGGCGAAGCGGCGCTGGCTGACGGCGGCGCACAGGCGGCCGCGCCCGGCCAGGTCCTGCTTCCCGGTGCCAGCGCCACTGCACAATTGATCGACGTCGCCCAGGTGCAGGGCCAGGTTCATGCGCAATCGGTTCATCGCGTCGGCGAACTGGCCGAGCGCAATCCCAGCGAAACCGCCTCCATTGTTCGCCAATGGCTCAGCGAACCCGAGCCCGCGTGATCCGATATGGCCGTACCGCAAACCGCAAACTCAACCGACATCACCAGCGTCATCGATGTCGACGCTCGGCACCGTCGAGGCCGACGTCGTCGAAGACATGCTGCTCGAATTCGTGTCGCGGATGTCGGCATCGGGCGCGCTGATGGGAAATTTCGACGCCACCGAACGGCTGTTGCAGCAATACCTGCCGGCCGAGCGCGTGGTCGGCATCATGGACGAAATCCGCGGGCCGGCGGGCCGCAACATGTGGGAGAAACTCTCCAACGTGCAGGAAGAGGTGCTCGCCAATTATCTAAAGAACGAATATCCGCAGACTATCGCCGTCGTGCTGTCGAAGCTGCGACCGGAACATGCCGCTCGCGTGCTCGCGATCCTGCCCGAAGACATGGCGCTCGACGTGGTCGGCCGCATGCTGAAGATGGAGGCGGTGCAGAAGGAAGTGATCGAGCGCGTCGAACAGACGCTTCGCACCGAATTCATGTCGAACCTGTCGCAAACCCGCCGCCGCGACGCCCACGAGGTGATGGCGGAGATCTTCAACAATTTCGACCGCCAGACCGAAACCCGTTTCATCACCTCGCTGGAAGAGGAAAACCGCGAGTCCGCCGAGCGCATCAAGGCGCTGATGTTCACCTTCGACGATCTCGTCAAGCTCGATGCCGGCTCGGCGCAAACGCTGATGCGCCATGTCGACAAGGACAAGCTCGGTATCGCCTTGAAGAGCGCCAATGAGGAAGTCCGGGGCTTCTTCCTGGGCAATATGTCGTCGCGCGCCGGCAAGATGCTGCTCGACGACATGGCCGCGCTCGGGCCGGTACGGCTGCGCGACGTCGACGAGGCGCAAGCCTTGCTGGTCAATCTCGCCAAGGATCTCGCGGCCAAGGGTGAAATCATGCTGACCAAGAACCGCGCCGACGACGAGCTGGTATACTGATGGCCGCGCCCGCAAAATTCCTGTTCGACATGGATTTCTCCGCGCCGGACAAGGCGCGCGAGCGGCCCGCCACGGCCGCCGAGGTCGCGCAGAAGATCGCCGCCGCCGAAGCGCGCGCCTACCGCGACGGCTATGACGCCGCCCAGCACGAGGCCAAGGTGGAAAGTGATCGCCGCACGGCGCTGGCGCTCGAGGAAATCCGTCTCGCGATGCAGGCCATCGTGGCGCGCTTTTCCGGAATCGAACGGCGGATGGAGACCGAGGCCGTTGACGTCGCGGTCGCGGTGGCCCGCAAATTATGCAGCCAACTGATCGCCGCCGAGCCGCTTGGCGAGATCACCGGCCTCGTCAGCGATTGCTTCTCGCAGCTTGTATCGACGCCGCATCTGGTGGTGCGGATCAACTCGTCCCTGTACGAGGCCGCGCGCGAGAAGATCGAGCGGCTTGCGGCGCAAAGCGGCTTCGAGGGCCGTCTGGTGATACTCGCCGAGCCGGAAATCGCGTCCGGCGATTGCAGGATCGAATGGGCCGACGGCGGTGTCGTGCAGGAGCGCGCCGCCATTGAAGCCAGGATCGACGAACTCGTTGGGCGCTACATGGCGTCCCAGGAGCAGGGAACCTAAGGCGATGAGGACGAAACCATGAGCGACACCGACACCCAGGTTCCGCTTCCCGACCTGAACGCTCCGGGCGGCGCGCCGGCCGATGCCGACATCGCCTATCACGAGGACGAACAGGCAGCGCGCATCGCCGCCGACCTCGAGGCGGTGTTCGACGTGCCGGTGCAGGTCTCGGCCGTGCTCGGCCGCTCCAAGATGGACGTCGGCGAGTTGTTGAAGCTCGGGCCGGGCACCGTGCTCGAACTCGATCGCCGCGTCGGCGAGGCGATCGACATCTACGTCAACAACCGCCTGGTCGCGCGCGGCGAGGTGGTCCTGGTCGAAGACAAGCTCGGCGTAACCATGACGGAAATCATCAAGGCGGAACGCAGCTAAGGCCCTCTCAACGCTACGCGCATGACCGGCGCGAACAGACGAACAGGAGATTGACATGCGGCTTCTCATCGTTGGCACATTGAAGGGCCAGCTCACGACCGCCACCAAGATCGCCATGGACAACGGCGCCTCGGTGACCCATGCGGAGGACCACGAACAGGCGATGCGCGTGCTGCGCGGCGGCAAGGGCGCCGACCTGCTGCTGGTCGATGTCAGCCTCGACATACGCGATCTCGTGATGCGGCTGGACGCCGAACACATTCACGTCCCGATCGTCGCCTGCGGCATTTCCAGCGATGCCCGCGCCGCGGTCGCCGCGATCCACGCCGGCGCCAAGGAATACATCCCGCTGCCGCCGGACCCGGAACTGATCGCAGCCGTGCTCGCCGCCGTCGCCAACGATTCGCGCGAGCTGGTCTATCGCGATGAAGCGATGGCCAAGGTGATCAAGCTCGCCCAGCAGATCGCGGGCTCGGATGCGTCCGTCATGATCACCGGTGAATCCGGCACCGGCAAGGAAGTGCTGGCGCGCTACGTCCACACTCGCTCGACCCGCGCCAAGCGACCGTTCATCTCGATCAACTGCGCGGCGATCCCCGAACACCTGCTCGAATCCGAGCTGTTCGGCCACGAGAAGGGCGCGTTCACCGGTGCGGTGGCGCGGCGCATCGGAAAATTCGAGGAAGCCACCGGCGGCACGCTGTTGTTGGACGAAATCTCCGAAATGGACGTGCGGCTGCAATCGAAATTGCTGCGCGCGATCCAGGAGCGCGTGATCGACCGCGTCGGCGGCAGCAGGCCGGTCCCGGTCGATATCCGGATCATCGCAACCTCGAACCGCAACCTCGCCGAGGCCGTGCGCGAAGGCACCTTCCGCGAGGACTTGCTGTTCCGCCTCAACGTCGTGAATCTCAAAATTCCGCCGTTGCGCGAACGCCCCGCAGATGTCCTCGAACTGGCGCAGCACTTCGCGCGAAAATATTCCGAGGCCAATGGCGTGCCGCTGCGGCCGCTCTCGGCGGAAGCCAAGCGCGTGCTGACCTCCAACCGCTGGCAGGGCAACGTCCGCGAACTGGAAAACACCATGCATCGTTCGGTGCTCATGGCGCAAGGCGACGAGATCGGCACCGAGGCGATCCTCACCCCGGACGGCGACCGTCTCGACACGCCCAAGACCGCGCCTGCGGTAGCGCACGCGACCTTTGCCGCCGAGCAGGTGACGCGCGCGCTCGTCGGGCGCACGGTGGCCGACGTGGAGCGCGATCTGATCCTGGAGACATTGAAGCATTGCCTCGGCAATCGCACCCACGCCGCCAACATCCTCGGCATCTCGATCCGTACGCTGCGCAACAAGCTGAACGAATATGCCGATGGCGGCCTGCCGATCCCGCCCGCCGGGTCAGGCGAATATCAGCGCGTCGCGGCGGCGGGGTGAGGTTTCACGAATAGCTGGGCGCATCGGGTTTGCGGAAAAGATGAATGGGATCGCCGGGCACAAGCTCGCGTCGGGTAAAGGCCGCATAGGCGTAAAGCGCGAGATAGAGAATCGCGAGCGTGCCCACCGCATAAAACGCCCAGACCCCGATGCGTTTCATCAGATCAGCGCACTGCGTTGTGCCACGCTCGGGACGTAGCTGGAAAGATCGGCATGCATGGTGCCGAACAGGACGCTGGTCAATCCCAGGATCACACCGATCAACCCAGCACAGGCAATGGCGAACTGAAGAAGCCTGCGTTCCATCGCGCGCCTCCTTTTCATCGTTCGCGGGTGAACGACGATGGAGGGCTTTTAGATCGCTGGTCGGCAAAAAACCAGTCCGCGCAGATCACGGAACCTTGTGAGTCGGCCTCATCATACTCCGTCGGGCGCGCGGCGCAGGGATGCTGACCTCGGCGAGCCTGATCGCATCTTCATTCTGATCAATCGCGACATATTGGCCTTGCCAATAGGCGAGCGCTGCCGTGCGCGATGAAAGCTTAATATCCCGAGCGCGCCCGATTACGATGGCATGGGAATGCCGCTCGACGATATCTTCGACGTCACAGTCGATCGCCGCCAGCGCCCCGACCAGGAGCGGCACCCCCGACGAAGCCGTTGTCCACTCGGCGCCGGCAAAACGCTCCGCACCCTTCAATCCATCCTTGCCGGCAAATCGCTCGGCGACATCGATTTGATCTGCGTTCAGGATATTGACGCCAAAACAGCCGTATTGCTTGAGCAACGACCATGATGACGAGGACCGGTTGATGGCAACGATCAGGGACGGTGGTTCGACCGACAACGAGGATACCGCGGTAACTGTCATACCCGAGATGTCCCTGCCCCGCCCCACTGTGATCACGCTGACCCCGCCGGCCAAATGACGCATGCCGCTTCGGAAATCGGCTGAGGAAACCCCGCGATCGATCTTGATGGTCCGAACGACGCTGTTCATGGCAACCTCACGCGGTGTTTTAAGGACTATCCGCAGTATTCAGCAGATGACGCAGGATCGAGCCTTCCAGTGCGGCGAGGTCGGCCGACCCGCGTTCCCGAGGCCGCCGAATATCCACCGTCACGTCATGCGCAATGCGGCCGTCCTCGATCACCAGGATGCGGTCGGCGAGCGTGACCGCTTCCGACACGTCATGCGTCACCAGGATTGCCGTGAAGGCCTGCTCGCCCCAGACCCGCTCCAGCAACCGCTGCATGGAAATCCGCGTCAGCGCATCGAGCGCGCCAAGCGGCTCGTCGAACGCCAGCACGCGCGGATCGCTGACAAGTGCGCGTGCGAGCGCGACGCGCTGCTTCTGCCCGCCGGAAAGCGCCGCCGGCCACTCTACGCGTTTATCGCGGAGGCCGACTTCGATCAGCGCCTTCTCGGCGCGTGCGCTGGCGCCGACCGAGGCGCGGTCGCGACCGAGGCCAACCTCGACATTCGATATCACCCGCGCCCACGGCAACAGCCGCGGCTCTTGGAACATCACCCTGATATCTTCAGGCTGCGTTTCCCCGCCGAAACTGACGGTGCCGGCATCGATGCTCTCAAGACCGGCGATCAGGCGCAGCAGCGTACTTTTGCCGCAGCCGCTGCGGCCGACGATCGCGACGAACTGCCCGGCCGGGACATGCAGGTCGATGCCGCGCAACACCTCGTTGTCGCCGAACGATTTGCGCAAGGCCCGGATGGTGAGCGGCAGGCCGTGGGATGAAGCGCTCGAGGCACGCCGCAGCCGCCGCGCCTGTTCGATGTAGTCCACGCGACCCACTGCCTCGGCGTCGGGGAGACCAAAATGTAGGGCTTCCTGCATTTTTATCCTCAGTGTTTCTGGAACGCCGGATGCCATGACAGCGTCAGCCGCTCGAGCGCGCGCGAGGCGCTGTCGGCAAGCTTTCCCAGCAGGGCGTAGATCAGGATGCTCAGCACCACGACATCGATCTGCATGAACTCGCGGGCCTGCATGGCCATGTAACCGAGGCCCGAGGAGGCTGCGATGGCTTCCGCCACGATCAATGTCAGCCACATGATGCCGAGCGCGAAGCGCAAGCCGACGAAGATCGACGGCAGAGCGCCGGGAAAAATCACTCGGCGGAACAGCTCGGGGTCGCTCATGCCGTAGATGCGGCCCATCTCGATCAACTGCGGATCGACGGTGCGAATGCCGTGCAGCGTGTTGAGATAGATCGGAAAGAAAACCCCGAGCGCGACCAGGAACAGCTTTGCGCTCTCGTCGATTCCAAACCACAGGATCACCAGCGGGATCAGCGCGAGATGCGGAATATTGCGCACCATCTGCAGCGTCGTATCGGTGAGTTTGCTCGAAAGCTGCGACAGGCCGTTGGCAAGCCCGAACGCGAAGCCGATGCCGCCGCCGACCAGCAAGCCGGCGCTGGCGCGCCAGAAACTGACCCAGATGTTGCGGGCCAATTCGCCTGACAGCAGCAGCTTCCATCCCGCCAGCGCCACGTCGCTCGGCGCCGGCAGCACCCGCGCCGGCACAAAGCCGGTCGCGCAGGCGACCTGCCAGATCAGGACGATCGCTGCCGGCACGATCCAGGGGATCAGTCCGTCGGCACGCGGCAGCCGCGGGCCGCGCAGGCGCGCGATGCTTTCGGTCAGGCTCATGACTGCGACGCCTTGACGAGCGGACGATGTTCGTTGGCGATGGTCTCGCCGAACGGTCCGGTGTTGACGCGGATCGGCGTCACATTGCTCGACCGATCGAGCGAGAGCAGCGGAAACACCAGTTCGGCGAAGCGAAAGGCCTCCTCCAGATGAGGGTAGCCGGACATGATGAAGGTATCGATCCCGACATCCTGGTATTCCCTGATCCGCGCGGCGACGGTTGGGGGATCGCCGACCAGTGCGGTGCCGGCGCCGCCACGTACCAGGCCGACGCCAGCCCAGAGATTGGGGCTGATCTCGAGCTTGTCGCGACGGCCGCCGTGCAATTTCGACATGCGTTGTTGGCCGACCGAATCCATCCGCGCGAAAATCTTCTGGGCCGAAGCCACCGTCTCGTCGGTGACGTGCTTGATCAAATCGTCGGCGGCCTTCCAGGCTTCCGCGTTGGTCTCCCGGACGATCACATGCAAGCGGATGCCGAAAGAAAGCTTGCGCCTGCGCTGTGAGGCAACGGCCTTCACCCGATTGACCTTTTCGGCCACCTGCGCCGGCGGCTCGCCCCAGGTCAAATATTTGTCTACGGTATCGACGGCGACATCGATGCCGGCATCCGACGAGCCGCCGAAATAAAGCGGCGGCCGCGGCGACTGCACCGGCGCAAACAGCAGGCGGCCATCTGCGATGCGGATGTGCTTGCCTTCGACATTGACCGTCTTGCCGGCGAGCAGATCGCTATAGACGTTGAGAAACTCACGCGTGATCTCATAACGCTCGTCATGCGCAAGGAAGATGCCGTCGCCCTTGTTCTCCACGGGATCACCGCCGGTGACGACGTTGATCAACAGCCGTCCGTTCGACACCCGGTCGAGTGTCGCCGTCATTCGCGCCGCAACGCTTGGTGACTGCAGGCCGGGCCGCACCGCCACCAGATAGCGCAGACGCTCGGTCCAGGGCGCGATCGCGGACGCGACCACCCAGGAATCCTCGCAGCTTCGTCCCGTGGGCAACAGCACGCCGAAATAACCGAGCTGATCGGCGGCCTGCGCGATCTGGCGCAAATAATTGAAATTCACCTCGCGTCCGCCGGTCGTGGTGCCGAGATAGTGTCCATCGCCGTGAGTCGGCAGGAACCAGAGGACGTTGGCTTTCGAAGGCGTGTGCGTGGTCATATCGTCATGATCCCTGCTTGCGCTGAAGGTCAGAAACCGTGATCGCCTTGGGCAATAGGCCGAGCGCGACGAAAGTATCCGCGATGCGCTGCTGGCTATTGATCACGTCATCGCTGATCGGCAGGATTCCGTAAGATTCGCGCTTCAGCGAGGTTGCGAGGACCGGCGCAGGCAGACCGACCGACGGGCTCAACTGTTCGGCAACAGCTTCGATGTGGTTCCTGGTCCATTGGTCGGCCTCGTTGAGCGCTTCGAGGACGACATCCACAGCCCTGGGATTATCGGCGAGAAATTTTTTCGACGAAAAATAGAACTGATGGTTCGCGACAAGCCCGGTGCCGTCGGCCAGGATTCGCGCGCCGGTCGAAGCCTCCGCGGCGGCCTCATAGGGATCCCAGATCACCCAGGCATCGACAGAGCCCCGCGTGAACGCGGCCAGTGCGTCGGCGGGCGCCAGAAACACCGGCTGGATATCGGTATATTTGAGACCGGCTTTTTCCAGCGCCTTTACGAGCAGATAGTGAACGTTGGAGCCCTTGTTCAGCGCAACCTTTTTGCCTTTCAAATCGGCAACCGATTTGAACGGGCTGTCCTTCGGAATAAGGATCGCCTCTCCCTGTGGTGCCGGCGGATCGTAGGCGAGGTAAACCAGCGGCGCGCCGGCGGCCTGCGCGAAGATCGGCGGCGTCTCGCCGGCGATACCGAAGTCGATGGCGTCGACGTTGAGCGCCTCCAACAGCGGCGGTCCGGACGGGAATTCCGTCCATGACACCGTGTAGCCGAGGGATTTTAACTTTTCCTCAAGCGTTCCGCGGCCTTTCAGCAAGACCAGCTTGCCGTATTTCTGGAAGCCGATGCGAACGATTTTGTCTTGCCCGTAGGTCGCGCCGACACCGGCAACGACGGTGGCCATCGACAGCACGGCTGCCGCAATCATTCGTTGAAACCAACGCATGCATGTTCTCCAAAACGTATGGTGGGGGGTCAGGTCTGGGCAGGCCGCCAGACGATGTCGCGAATGACGATCTGCCGTGGAATGAGCCCAAGCTTGTAGAAGCGATCGGCAACCGCTTGCTGGGTATCGATGATCTCATCGGTCACCGGTCCGATCACAAACGATGCGCGGTTAGCCGCGACGATCTGGACGTCGAGCGGCACTGCCGTCACCGCGGCAAGCGAATTTGCGACGACGTCGCGATGCGACTCCGCCCATTGCGCCGCTTCCGTCAATCCCTTGATGACTTCGCGGGTGCGCTGAACGTTGCCGTTCGCAAAATCGCGGTTGGCGAGGTAAAACGAGTTGGTCTTGGCGACCTCACGCGCGTTGACGAGGATTCGGCCGTTCTGCCGCTTCTCGCCGATCGCGAAATAGGGATCCCAGATCGCCCACGCCTCGATGCTGCCGTTGGCGAAGGCCGCTCCGGCGTCGGGCGGCGACAGATACACCGGCGTGATGTCCTCGTATGCGAGCCCGGCCTTCTCCAGCGTTGCAATCAAGACGTTATGGGCGCTGGTGCCTTTGGCAAATCCGATGCGTTTGCCGCGCAGATCGGCGATCGTGCGTATCGATGAATTGGCGGGAACGAGGATGCCCTGTCCGTTGGTGATCGGAGAACCCGCGACATAGGTGATGTTGGCGTTTGCGGCTTGCGCGAATATCGGCGGCGTGTCGCCCACCGAACCGAAATCCACGCTGCCGGTGCTCATCGCTTCCAGCAATGGCGGCCCCGACGTAAACTCGATCCACTTGACGGCAACCTGCTGTGCGGCGAACTGCTTTTCCAGCACGGCCTGCTGGCGCGCGATCACGAGCACGCCGGTCTTCTGGTAGCCGATGCGGATTTCCTTGACCGGTGCCTGCGCGCGCGCTCGCGAGGAGAGCGCCGCAAACGCGCCTGCGGCCGACAATTCAAGAAATTCACGACGCTTCATTGCAAGTCTCCCGACCACATGCCGCAATCTGGACGCGCGCATGCGATGTCAGGATGATGGTGATGCTTAAGCAGCGTGTCGAGCACCTCAAGAAAATAGCGATGCCCGCACTGTCGCGTCGGCGCGCGACGCTGCGTTTCTTTCAACGACCGGATCGGAGGCAGCGCAATTTTTTCCGCCGCGCGTCTCAGGTTCCGGCCGCGCCATGAAAAATGCTAACCCGCCGCCGCGACCTTCGGCGCCGGCGGCACGACGTTCACCGCGAGCTTGCCGTAACGGTCCTTGAACGCTTCGGTATCGATCTCCTCGAGCTGGATTTGCCCACTCATGACCGCTTGCTTCCAGGCGTCGTGCTCAGGATCGTTGCGGAACTCGGGCATCACTTCCTTGGCGAACAACTCAAGGGAATCGCAGATGTGCTCATGGCTGTTCTTGCCGGCCTGGTTGAGCAGGATCACCTGATCGATATGCGAGGTGCGGAAGCGCCGTAATTTCCTGGCGATCGTCTCGGGCGATCCGATCAGGCCGCCGCGCAATGCGGCTTCCTGCGCTTGCGGATTCTCCCGCTTCCACTTGTTGTACTCGTCCCACATGTTGACTGTGCCGGGCGCCGGACGCTGGCGGTCTTGCGAAGCGCCGTAGAAGCGCAGCGCGAACTGGAAGAAGGTCGCGCCATCCGCCCGCGCGCGGGCCTCCTCGTCGGTCTTGGCGCACATGAAGAACGACACCAGCGCCATGTTTGGATTGATCTCGTAGTCGGCGAGCTTGTTCAGCCGTTTTGTAATCGCATTGTAATAGGCATGCACCCAGGCGTGCGCCGCGTCCGCGCTGACGAACTGGAAGCCGAGCGCGCCAAAACCATTCTGGCCGGCGCGTTCGATGGTCGGAAGCTGCGAGCACGCCATCCACAGCGGCGGATGCGGCTTCTGCACCGGTTTCGGCACCACGTTGCGCAACGGGATATCGAAATGCTTGCCGTGATGCTCGGTGCCGACTTTCGTGAACATCGGAAAGATCGCCTGCACGGCTTCCTCGAACACTTCGCGCTTGGTCTCCATGTCGCGGCCGAACGGCGTCAGTTCGGTAATCGACGCGCTTTCGCCCATGCCGAATTCGCAACGGCCGTTGCTCAGGAGATCGAGCACCGCAACGCGTTCGGCGACGCGGGCGGGATGATTGGTGGTGAGCTGGAAGATGCCGTGTCCGAGCCGGATCTTCTTGGTGCGCTGGCTGGCCGCGGCGAGGAACGATTCCGGCGCAGGCGAGTGGGAATATTCCTCGAGGAAATGATGTTCCACCACCCACGCGTGGTCATAGCCGAGCCGGTCGGCGGTCTCGAGTTGGGTCAGCGCGTTCTGGTAGAGCCGGAGCTCGTCGCCCTCTTCCCATGGGCGCGGCAGTTGCAGCTCGTAAAAGATGCCGAATTTCATGACGCCTCCCAAGGACCGCTTGTTGTTTTGCGAACAGTGTATTCGCCATCCGCTCCAAGTCCAGCCTCGGCCCGCGAAACAGCAATTCCGTGACGCGGAAGCAGCCTTGCATGGAACGCGCGAATGGTTAGCTTTACGCTTCCGTTGAGTCGCGGCCTCACCGCCCGCTCTTCTCTCCATCTGGACCCCATGACCACGTTCACGCCGCATCAGGATTCCGCGCTGAAGGCCGTTGCCGACTGGCTGAAGGCCAAGCCCGGCCGGAACGGCACGCCGCCGGTGTTCCGGCTGTTCGGCTATGCCGGCACCGGCAAGACCACGCTGGCGCGGCACATCGCGGAAGGCGTCGACGGCGAGGTGAAGTATGCCGCCTTCACCGGCAAGGCAGCGCTGGTGATGCGCAACAAGGGTTGCGACAACGCCTCCACCATCCACTCGCTGATCTATCGCGCCAAGGAATCCGGCGTCGAGCAGCCGAGCTTCGAGCTGTGGGACGACGCCCCCGCTTCCAAGGCAAAACTGATCGTGATCGAC
>VAZG01000482.1 GCA_005885285.1 Alphaproteobacteria bacterium
CTTTCGTGCCCATGCTGTCCGACGGCTGCGTGAGGCGGCCGGACGTAAGGGGAAAATACGCGACCAGTGCCACATCGAGCTCACGGCAGGCTTCGAGCACGCCATTTGTTTCCGCTGCTCGTCGGAGCAGGCTGTAGTTGACCTGATTAGCGGCGAGCGGAACGCCTGCCCTTGCGAGGTGATCGGCGGTGCGGCGCATCTGGTCCGCATTGAAATTTGCCACGCCGACCGCGCGTGCCTTGCCGGACTTCACCGCTTCGACGAGGCCTTCCGCGAACACTCCCACGTCGATCAAGGGCAGCGGATAATGGACATAGTAGAGATCAATTGTCTTAAGACCCAGGCGCGCGAGCGAACCGTCAAGCGCGCTCATCAGGCGGCGCGGAGAGGTTCGGCCCGGAAAGGGAAGGAATTTCGATGCTATCACCGCGCGGATTGGACCGGCACGCAAGCAGTCGCCCACGACGCGCTCCGAGAAATAGATCTCAGCCGTGTCGATCATGCACGGGCCGGCATCATGAATGGTCCTGTATGTTTCCAACACGGCCCCACGATCGGCACGCCGTCCACATCCGGGTTGCTTGCCGAACTCGCGGACGAAGTCATCGACCTTAAGATAACACAAGGATATCAATCAGCTCATCGATGCATTGAGTAGCGCACGTCGGAGGCGCCAAATGAACTATTGTGTATTCGTACACGCACATGGCAAAGAACTCGACCAATTACGAGGACAAGCTTATCGCGTCTCTCGCGACGCGAAGATCAGTTGGTATGCCGAGCCAAGAGTTTCAGGAACGGCGTTTTGCTTTGAGAACGCGGACGTGAGAACCCGTTTTTGTGCCATTTGTGCAAACGAAAACGTTGCGTACACAACCGAGCAGCCAGTCCATTAAGAGATATCACCCTCGGGACCATGCGCGCATCCGCCGTTCGCGGGTTGCTGATCTATTGGCCGGACTACAAGTGCCGCCGCTCGATTGCGATCAGCGGAGATCGCTGGCCCGATGACGTTCGGTTATCCGACATCGAGCCTCTGTTCACCTGCAGGGCCTGCGGCAAGAAGGGCGCGCACGTCCGGCCGGATTTCAATTGGAACAGGACAGTCCTCGCGTCCTAATCGAGGCCGTTAGCCGGGGCGGATGGGCCGGGCGGATGTTTCAGATGTGCGGCGTCTTTGCCGAATTCGAGCGCGGCATGATCCGTGAACGCGTCAACGCCGGGCTTGCACGGGCTAAGGTCAAGGGCGTTTGCCTGGGTCGCCGCAAACTGAAAGCCTCCATAGAAGCGCGCATCCGCGAGCTCAGGACCAAAGGCATGGGCATCCGAAGATCGGCCGGACTATAGGCGTCGGCACCTCGGCGGTGCAGCGAGTTCTGATAACTCAGGCATGAGGCCGGGGTGCTGCCGCGTCTGGGCCGATCACGCAAACCGTGCGGTCTGGTTAGCGGCTCCCTGCCACGCCTTAGAGTGCTCAGCAATCCACTTGACCGCGTCATGCTCGGTAATGAAGCCCTTGATTACTTCCGTTTCACCATCGGGCCAAAGAATATCGACGCCCCAGCCAGTTCCGGGATTTTTTCGAGCCATGAAAGTTGGTCGTTGATCGAGCATCCGTCGAATATGCGCCTATGGCGGCCCGGTTCAAGCCAGCTATCCTGCCACTCTTGACGTCGGCAGCGCTCAGGATTCTCGCCGGCGGAGCGGAATCAACTGGTCATTCGGGCGGCGTGGCCGGACCGGCAACCAGCCGGTAGTGGGGGACCCAAGCCGTGTTCCAACTTTCGAGGGTCTCCCCGCATATATCGCATTGGAAGCTGCTGATCTCGCGACCGTCTGCCATCGACTCAGTGCGGCGATAAATCGCGCCGCATTTGCAGGCCCTATGAAACGATTCAGTCATGCCTCAACATGCGCTTCGGACTGTCCGTTTTCCAGTTAACAATCCTGCCACCATCAAACTGATCCGCTACATTTCGACACCTCCTCGGCGGAGCGGCGCATCGAGCTTGATTCAGCGCGCGGAAGAATGGGCGCCGACGTCCAATCCAACGCCGCCGTTGGATTGGATCGATCCGCGATCGGGGTCGCCAGCGCCGCCGTCGTTCGCGACCAGGGCACGCCGGAGCTGCAGGAAGCGGTCGAACAGGGGCACCTATCGGTCAGCGCCGCGCAACCGCCTGAACGGGCGCTGAACGGCCCGGACTCCACAACGCAATTTGATATTGGAGTTCCTACATTCGCAGGCCCATCTCAACTGCATGGCGAAACGTACACCGAGCTCCATTGCGAGTTTCGAAGATCGCCTCGCCAAGGAGGCGGCCCAGTGGCGAGCGCGTGCGCAGTCGCTACCCCCAGGCCAGGAGCGCAATGACCTGCTATGCCGGGCCCAGCAATGCGAAATCGCGGCGAAGATCAACGCGTGGGTGACGTCACCGGGCCTGCAGCCGCCGGCAGAAATCTTGCCCTCGCTCCTTGGAAAGTCGCCGCGGTGATGATCTCGCAAAGGTCATTCTGTCGCACGGGGTTTTCCGGCGGCGTGCGTGGATGATGGCGCGACCGACAGATCGCACCCCAAGCCGACCCCCCTCGTAGGGTCCCCTCGAGCGGGGTCTTTTTTGCCGCAACCGGCGCGTCATCAATTTGCCAACGAGCCCAACAAAATTGGTCGATCGACAACCGTCGCGAGACCGCCATGAAGCTGCCGCTCGATCCCGATGTCGCGGATGCCGCGCCCTCCGGTCCGCTATTGACCGCCTACGATGTTGAACACCTACGAGACTATTTCGGTGGTTGCAGGCCAGGGGACGAAAACCATTCCTGTATGTGGGCGGCGGTTTCCGTCTGTCTCGCCTTGCGAATAAGCTTCTCGCGCTCAGCCCCGGGCGGGGTGCCTTGGGCTTCCTCAGGCAGGCGCTTTGACTTTTCTTCCAGGCGTTGATCTACTGGGGTT
>VAZG01000033.1 GCA_005885285.1 Alphaproteobacteria bacterium
TATGGGAAGATGATCGAATGATCGCGGTTTTCGGCAAGAAGAAGCCTAGTTAGTCGCGCCGCCGTACCCACACCGTCACAGATCGACCGGCTCGTGGTGTCGATGTTGCTTCGACGATGGGGCTCCATTTCGCGTACATCTCGGCTAGACCCACGAGCACTAAAGTCACAGAACCGGAAAATGTTTCGCGTCGGCTAGATGGCCTTCTCGACGAAGGAGCGCCCCTGTTCTAGGCGCTGACTCTCGGGCAGTGCCCTCTGTAGGTTCCGCGAAATGGGTGGGCGTCTTCCGTACGACTACCAATCTGACGAACTGGTCTCCGCTCCCCCTCTGCTCCCCATAAATCTTAAACAACAGTTGAGTTTCGAATTGCAGAGACAAACTGCCCGTCGGCCCTGACCTTCACAGGGTCAAGGTGGGCTGCACCTGGTTTCGAAGACACCGAGTTAGGTGTTTTATGGAGCAGGAGGTGGATCATGGAGAGACGGCAGTTTACGCGGGAGCCGTGCTGCACGAAGAGGTATTGGACGCTTCAGCAGCCCTTGTGCGGACTGGCGCGTGGGTTACACTCCCTCCGAATTCCCGAGGGGGTCCAATGAATTCGGATCTGTTGCTGCGTGCACTCGCCTGTGGCGCGCTGATGCTGGTGGCCGCGCCGCCGGTCCACGCCGAAGGCACCTTCGATATTCCCGCCGGAGCGCGTTTCAATCAGGACAAGCTTGCGAAGATAACCGAGTTCTTCAAGAACGAGGTGGCGACCGGCAAGGTCGCGGGCGCAAATGTCCTGATCCGGCAGCGCGGCAAGGAGGTCTATCACGAGACCTTCGGCGTGCAGGACGTGGTGTCAAAGACGCCGATCACGGACAAGACCATCTTCCGCCTGTCGTCGCTGACCAAGGTGATCACCTCCGTTGTGGCGATGCAGTTGATCCAGGACGGAAAGATCAAGCTCGACGATCCCGTCTCGAAGTACATTCCCTCCTTCGCAAATATGAAGGTCGGTGTGGAGAAAAAGGCCGAGGACGGCACCAAGACGCTCGAACTGGTGCCGCTGACCCGGCCTATCACCATTCTTGACCTGATGCGTCATACCTCCGGCATCACCTATGGCTTCTATGGCGACAGTCTGGTGCGCAAGGCTTACGCGGCGGCAAATCTCTATGCGGGCGATTTCGACCTTGCCGAATTCGCCGAGCGGATCGCCAAGCTGCCGCTGCACAACCAGCCGGGAGCGCTCTGGCAATACGGCCATTCCACCGACATCCTGGCACGGATCATGGAGATCGTGTCCGGAAAATCATTGCTCGAGATCGAGCGGGAAAAGCTGCTCGATCCGCTCGGCATGACCGACACCGGCTTCTTCGTCACCGAACCGGAGAGGCTGCAGCGGCTCGCCCAGCCGGTGCCGAACGACAGTAATTTCCGGGTCGGCCGCGAATACAGGACTGAGGTTCGCCAGAAGTGGGAATCCGCCAGCGGCGGCATGGTTTCGACCATGTCGGACTTTTCGCGCTTTGCGCAGATGCTGCTCAATGGCGGGACGTTTGAGGGCAAGACCTATCTCAGCCCGAAGACGTTCGAACTGATGGCATCGGACCATATCGGCAAGGGCTCCGGTGTCGAGCGGGATTATTTCTATTTTCCCGGTGACGGCTTCGGCATGGGGCTTGGGTTTGCCGTGCGCACCGATCCCGGTAACGCCAAGCCGCCGCCGCCGGGATCGCTGGGCGAACTGAAATGGGACGGCGCCAGCGGCTGCTATTTGGTGGTCGACAGCAAGCAGGACATGTTCTTCGTGATACTGGAGCAGACACCTTCGGAGCGTCAGCGCGTCCAGCGAACCCTGAAGCAGCTCGTCTATGAAGCGATGGAGAACTAACGGCGCCGCAGGGCGCTACCTTGTTGTCCTGGCCATTCTCCTGGCCGCCGGTTGGCTGCACGCGGTGCGAGCCGAGCCGAAAGCGCCGAACGCGCCAACCTTCTCACGCGCGGCGCTTGACCGTATCGGCGACGAGGTTCGCAACGAAGTCGCGACCGGCAAGATTCCCGGCGCCATTCTGTTGATCCAGCAGCACGGCAAGCCGGTCTATTTTGAAAATTTCGGCGTGCGGGACCCCGACACCGGGCAACCGATGACGCCGAACACGATTTTCCAGATCTATTCGATGTCAAAGGCCGTCACCTCGGTCGCCGCGATGATGCTGGTCGACGACGGCAAGCTGGCCCTCGACGATCCCGTATCGAAGTACATTCACTCCTTTGCCGATGCCAAAGTCGGTGTCGATCTTTCCGATGAAGCGGGAAAATATCCGCTCAAGCTCGAGCCGTTGAAGCGCCCCATCACGATCAGGGATCTGCTGCGGCACACGTCGGGTATCACTTACGGCTTCTTCGGCGAGGCGGCGGTAACGAAACTCTATGCCAATCCCCAATTGTACGCAGGCGATTTCGATAACGCCGAATTCGCCGACCGGATCGCGGTACTGCCGCTCGCCGACCAGCCCGGGACGCGCTGGAATTACAGTCATTCAACCGACGTACTCGGCCGTGTCGTGGAGGTGGCCTCGGGGCAGACGCTGTTTCAATTCGAAAAGCAGAGACTGTTCGATCCGCTCGGCATGTCCGAGACCGCGTATTACGTCGCGGATCAAGCGAAGTGGCCGCGCATCGCCAAGGCATTCCCTGTCGACCGCTTCCGAGTGGCCGGAATCAGGGATCCGACATTGCCGCGGCGCTGGGAATCCGGCGGCTCGGGCCTGGTCTCGACGATTGGGGACTACGCCCGCTTCCTGCAAATGCTGCTGAACGGAGGCAAGCTGGACGGCAAGTGGTACCTCAAGCCCGAGACGGTCGCGTTGATGACGTCGGATCAAATCGGGCCGGAGACCGGGATCATCCATGACCCCTTCTATTTTCCGGGCCCGACCAGCGGCTTCGGTCTTGGCTTTGCCGTGCGCACCTCGCCACCGCCGGGCACCACCTGGCCGCTCGGCGAGTATCGCTGGGACGGCGCCGGCGGCAGCTTCTATTTTGTCGATCCCGTGGACGACATGTTCGGTATCTTCATGGTGATGTCCCACACCCAGGGTGGACGGATTCAACTGACGCTGAAGACGATGATGTTTGGGGCGCTGGGCAAGGGCCAGCGCAAGGATTGACGAATTCCGTATCACGCCACCGCGTTTCGCGCGATCGTCTCCCGATAGAACGATGCGCTCAGCTTGGGGTACGGCGCTTGGTGGCGAAATCGACGTGGTACAGGCCAAAGCGCTGTTCGTATCCATCGGCCCATTCAAAATTGTCCATCAGGCCCCACAGAAAATACCCAAGCACGGGCACGCCGTGGGCGGTCGCGCGCTGCAACTGCGTCAAATAATTGCGCAGGTACATGATACGATCCACGTCATAGACGGTGCCGTCCGCGGCCGGCTGGTCGCTCCCCGACGTTCCGTTCTCGGTGATATAGATCGATTTCACGTTCCACAGTTTCGCGACGTGGCGCGGGACCCAGTAGATCGCCTCGGGGCCGGGCCGTAGCCAGCCCGCCTTCATGTGCGGAAACGATGCGGGAAACGGCGCGAGCGTGAAGCCGCGTTCGTTGTCGGCGGCAACCACGTAATGGTCGGGCGTGTAGACATTCAGCCCGACAAAATCGATCGGCGACGAAATGATGCGCAAATCTTCGGCCGAATATTTCGGCGCATCGTTGCCGGCTTGGGCAAGATATGCATCGGTATATTTCCCCTCCAGCATCAGGGTCAGATAACCGGCATTGAGTTCACGCGTCGCGATCTCGGCGGCGCGGATGTTTGCAGGTGTTTCAACGGCGGGAATACAGCTCACGGCATTCTCAGCCGGACCGACCCTGGTGCCGGCCCTTGCGTGCGCCCGGATCGCCTGCACCGCAAGACCGTGTCCCAGCGCGATGTTGTGACGAACCTGATTTTGTCCCGACCTGGATAATTTGAGACCGGGGGCATCGGCGCCTTCTCCGTGACCGAGGTGTACGTGCCTGGAGCATTCGTTGATGGTGAAAAAGTGGTTTACGCGGTCGCTCAAATGCGTGGCGACATGGGCTGCATAGTCCGCAAAGGCCTTCGAGGTGTCGCGGGAGGTCCAGCCGCCGAAGCGAGCCTGAAGCGCCTCGGGCAGGTCCCAATGATACAGCGTCGCAAAGGGCTCGATGCCGTTCGCCAACAGCTCATCCAGCAGCCGGTCGTAGAAATCGAGGCCCTTTGGCTTTGGTGTGCCGGCTCCCTCAGGGAAGACACGCGGCCAGGCAATCGAAAAACGATAGGCCTTTGCGCCCAGTGCCTTCATCAACTGAACGTCTTCCCTGTAAAGATGATAATGGTCGGTCGCGGTGTCGGCGTTGCTGTGATCGGAGATCGTCCCATGCGTATGGGCGTAACGGTCCCAAATCGACGGACCTCGACCGTCTTCCTTGACGGCTCCTTCGATCTGATACGCTGATGTAGCCGTGCCCCATAGAAAATCGCTCGGAAAGCTGGAATGCCAGTCGGGTGGTCTGCTTTCTTGGCTCGGGTTGGCGTCACCAACTTGGGCGGACTCCGTCGATTGTGCGAGAGCTACCCAACTTGCAATTCCGCCAAACTGGCGCCGGGAGAGCCGATCGAATGACATCGCTTCTCTTCCTAAGGTCAAGACAATCGCACTAGACCAAGGTTCACTCGCCTTTTGCCATTACCGTAGTCGCGCCTTCTGCAGCTTTTTTAGCCAGCGAATTTGGCTCCAGCACCAGAGCGACATCGATGGGTCGAAGTGCGCCACTCTCCGGGTCGAGCATACGCACCTTCGAAGAAATGACGGACAGGCGCGGCACCCAGCTCGCAATAGGAGCGAAACGCGCTGGCCATAATGTGGTGCCAAGCAAGAGGTAGACTGCCGAGGTCCACAAAGATTGCCAGTTTTCCAATCCCTCATTGACTAGGATGAGGAGCGCGGCGGCAGCAAGCAAGCCTGCGAACACGGCTTCAGCGACAGGTCGCGTGTCTGAATCTGGACGGTTGAGCAGCGTCAGGGTCGAAAACGGCACGACGGCCATGGTCAGGCCGGCGAAGGGAAAATCGCGCCAACGCGGGTCGAACACGAGCCCCAGCGCAGTTTCTACGGCGATCAAGGTCGTCATGGCGAGTGTGCCGCCCAGCATCAACATCGGCAACGATCGGCGTCTGCCTTCGCGCGGGCCCATCAGTTCCAAAAAAGTCGGCAGCGCCCGCCCGGACATCAACGCACTGGAGCAGAGTAGCGGCGCGGCTATTCCAGCGGCCAACAGCAAGCCTTGAACAAGCCAATCGTTAAGCCCGTAACTTTCATAAAACGTCTTCTCAGCGTTCACGCCCAGCAGAATCCCGTCAACGGTAGCGGATATCGCCACAGCGACCCACGATACCAGTCCTGGCATTGATGGCCGACGCCACAGCGCCGCTAAGGCCGCTCCGAAAACCGAAAAGCTCAGAGCTACTCCAGATCCCAACTGCAGTTTCCAAAATGGGAAGTTGCTGACGGCGGTCCCACGCGGATACTTCACCTCACGACTCCACCCATCGAACAGGCCCCAACTGCCGCCGACGGTTCCTTCCCACTGGCGTTTCCAGGGCTCGTCGTAGGCTTCGAACAGATTGACCCGAAAGTGTTCTTTCCTCGCACGATCGAGAATCTCGGAGATGAAACGTGTCTGATTGACCCGGGAAGGAAGCGCTCCCTCGCGCATCCTCCCTCGAGTTGGCCAGCCGACCTCGCCGATAAGGACTTCCTTGCCGGGAAAAGTGACGACCACCCGCCTGCGGACCGCGTCCACATAGGCGGCCGCGTCTTCGGCGCGGACCGGCAAATCCTCCCAATATGGCAGTATATGGATTGTTACAAAATCAACGTCGGCAGAGATGTCTTGGTAACGAAGCCAGAACTCCCAAGCGTCGGCGTAGCTCACCGGAATATCTACGCGCGCTTTGACCGAACGGATGGTCTCCCGAAGGTCAGACTCGCTCATTTCACCCCGCAGCATCACCTCACTGCCGACGATCATCGCAGTAACCACGCTGGGATATTCCCTGACCAGACATAACGCTGTCTTGATCAGTTGGGTATTCTTCAGGCGATCGCGTCCTATCCAGACTCCGAGAAGAACTTTCAGTCCGACCTTGGACGCGAGCTCAGGCACCTTGTCCAACCCGTTCTCGACCGAGTAGGTACGGATACATCCGGTTATCTTGGCAAGTTGGGTGAGATCGGCCGCGATCTGTTCGGCGCTGACGATGATTCCAGAATTCCAAGGGCTCTGATGGTCCCGGAATGGCGCGTATGACACGCAGTCCATCTTCGTCGCGGAATTGATCGGCGCATACGTCAGCGCCACCGGCGTGGCCAACCAGCACCAGACGGTTGTAATTATGATCAAGGATAGAAGGAGAAGCGCCAACGGCGTGCGAAACCCAATTGCCTTCTGGCAAGCCCCGGTCAACTGGTCCGCGCGGTCAAGTCTGTATCTGGTGCGGACACCATAACTACGCATCAGACATGCCCCAATTCTCGAAGCCAATGGTCGCCGCACGCTCTGCTCGAACTCGAATTTTGGGTCTGTCGGTCGAAGGGGCTATGCAAGGTGCAGCGTGGCTCTTTGAAAAAGTATCAAAAATGCGTGGTGCTAAAAGAGCGGGAGCAGGCAGGAAGCGGAATGTGCCGAACCGGGCGAGCGCAAATCGCGAGCGCGCGGCCGCTGCGTCCGGCGCGACCCCGCTCGATGTGATGCTCAAGTCGATGCGCCTTCTCCTAGCGCTCGCTGATGAAAGCGCAACTACGTGTAGGCCAAAGACGATAGTATCCGTTCAATTTATGGATGTGAATGTCACCGCATTCAGTATTTTGTCGATAATCTTGGGAGTAAAGAAATGACGACGATGTTTGTTAGACACAAGGTTTCAAACTATGAAACTTGGCGCAAAGCCTACGACGATTTTGCGTCGGTCCAGAAGGCCAAAGGAGTGACAGGCCAAGCCGTGTATCAAGCGACTGATGATCCCAACGACATCACGGTCACCCACGACTTCGTTTCAGTTGCGGCGGCGCAAGACTTCGTCAACAGCGATGAGCTGAAAAAGGCCATGCAGGCCGGCGGAGTGATCGGCGCTCCTACAATCTGGTTCACCAACAAAAAATAGAGCTATTACGCGGGGTACCGGCAAAACGGGCCGCTGGCTTGGGTACAGGCCAGCCGGCGCCTTATACTCCCGGTGAGTCGTGACCCAATGATCACACCCACGCTGAAATCGCGTGATTGATGCCGTGTATGATTTCATCTGACCATGGTTCCGCCGCTATTCCGTTCCGGCTTGTTGCCTGTCGGTTTCGGTAGCTCGTGGGTACAGCCATGTCTTCCATCAGATTGTTTGCCGTCGTGCTGGGAGCGGCTTAGCTCGCGGCCTGCGCTCAATCCTTTGTTGTTACCAAAAGATCTGAACTCATTGCCGCTAACCGACACGCGTCGCTGGAACATGATCAAAACGTGATGAATAGGCGTGTGGCAGCGACGAAAAGCATACGCCGTTGGCGACGGCCAAAAATGCAACCGACAGACAGGTTGCCTCGCAGGGACTTGCCAGCTTCTACACGGAGGGAACACGGACCGCGAACGGCGAAAAGTTCGATGCGCACGAATTGACCGCCGCTCATCCGACGTCGCCATTTGGCACCCGGTTGCGCGTGACAAACCTCGCTACTGGGCGGTCCGTCACAGTGCGGGTCAATGACCGCGGCCCGTACGTTCTATCGGCCAGACCGACGCAGGCGACACAGTCGGGAGGAACTCACGTCTCATGGGCGTGTTTAATCTCTTAGGCTGCGCCTGCGCCGCCAGTTGCCACGCCGCTACTACACCACCAACCGGCGTGATGAACTCGCGCCGCCTATATTCGGCACTACCGGATCTCCTCAACCCGCTTCGGGGCCAATCGCGTCACTTTGACCGTGCGCCGGCCACTTCCGGTCTTCCCCGGTAAGCAGACATCTTCAGAGCCGGTTGCTATATCTCAAACGTGCCAATAGCAACAGCAGTCAAGTTGGGTGCACCGAAGCGGCCCCGGGGCATCCTCGAGGGCAGCGGCCTGCCACCGGCGCTTTTTTCCTTGTCGGGGCAGCATGCAGGCGTCGACCATCATGTCTCGCAGACGCGCGCACTGACGGGACGGCGAGGGAGACGGGAGCACGCCGTGCCCTCCGATGGTCTTTTTGAGCGTTTTGGCCTAGCATGAAGTTTGCGCGGCATTCGAACTTCATCCCGTGTGGACAGCGATCGTGCGGTCCGACCGCGAAGCTCCAGCGCGTACAACAGGCGGAGCCGCCTTCCTGGGCGGCGTCGCATCCACGTGGGCCGTGCTGGCGTGGGCCGCGCTGCTGGTAGCGATCGTCGTGTCGTTCAGGCCGGCGGTCCCGGTCATCTGGGGCGACACGCCGTCCTTCGTGGAATCTGCGCTTCGCACGCTCGAGGCCGGAAGGCCGACCGTGGCGGGTGGGCGCGATCCGGGCTACCCGGCGTTCCTCGCCGTGACGTTCGCGTTCGGAGGCGACCTCGGGACGGTGGTGGGCTTGCAGCAGGCGGCCTGGGCCGTCCTGATGCTGGCGCTTGCAGCAACCGCCCAGGCGACCACGCGCAACGCCGGTGGGCTCGTGCCGATCATCCTCGTGGCGACGTATCCGGGCCTGCTGCTGTTCAGGAACGTCCTCACCGCAGAGCTTCTCTTTGCGGTCTTCCTCAATCTGGCAATGGCTGGATTGCTCGTTGCCACCTGCGTCGGCAAAGCGGCGCGGTGCTGTGCGGTCGCTGCCTCCATCCTGTGCGCGGCGCTCGCGGCGTGTCTCAGATCGCAGGGAGTCCTGGTCCCAATCGCCGCCGTCCTGGTGGGCGCCCGCCTCGCCCGACCAGACACCTCCGCGCGCCTTGCCGTGATTGCCGTGTCCGTCGCGGCGGCGCTGGCACTCCTCGCCACCGGTTCCCGGTTCGGCGCTTCCGACTCCGATGAAGCCTCGGCCGTGTTCGTCCCCAAGACACTGTTCTGCAATCACCTGAACATCGTGCTTGCAAGCGATGCAGCGCGACGCGAGATCGCATCAGTGGCCGGCGACCGCACTGAGGCCACGATGGCGCGGCTTGCCGCCGACTTCGCCGCGGAGCCGGGTCGCTGGCCCGTGCTCGGGTTCTTCGGCGACGCGTGCGTCTTCGACAACGCACTGGATCGAGACGTCGCCGACGATGCCGGGAATGCCGTTGGCGCGTATCGGCGCATCTTCCTGGCCGCCGTGCGCGACCGGCCGCTGGCCTACGCGGGCAAGTTCGTCCGTCAGATGGCCTATGGGGCGTCGGTCGCATGGCCGCCCTACGGACTCGACCCTGCCATACCGGTGTCGACCGACGACGTGCCGCACGTGTCCGACATCATGACGCGGCACGGCCGGGCGGCTCCGCCGAACGATCTGCAAGGCGGACCAGTTCGGATCGGTCTACCGTCCGATCTCCCAGGCATCTCCGCCTATCTGTTCAGGGCATTGTCCACCGCCTTCGTTATCGCCGTCATATTTTGGACAGTGACCGCTGTGCGGCGTCGAAGCCCCGCGTTCGTGACGCGCGCAGGTATCGTGATCGTGATGTGGGCGGCGTCGATCGCGACCGCCGCCGGCGCTCACACTCTCGACGTCGGGCGATATCTGATTCCCGCAGTGCCGATGGTGGGCCTCATGTTGTCCCTTTTTGCCGTCGAACTGGCCGAAACGATAGTGGCTGATCACCCTGCCCCCTCCGCGACGATCAGAC
>VAZG01000034.1 GCA_005885285.1 Alphaproteobacteria bacterium
TGGTCGCGAAACCCGACAAGAAATGGGGCGAGGTGCCTTGCGCCTTTGTCGAATTAAAGGACGGCGCGAGCGCCACCGAGGCCGAGATCATCGCGTTCTGCCGCAACCATATGTCGGGCTTCAAGACGCCGAAGGCCGTGGTGTTCGGGCCTATTCCGAAGACTTCGACGGGAAAAATCCAGAAATTCATGCTGCGCACTCAGGTCGATTCGGCAAAGGCGATCTCGGCCTGAACCGCCTCGGCCGGAATAAGAATGCGAAATTCGGGCACCGACGAGTTTCAACGCCGAGCACTCTTGCTGGCCGGCGTCCGCGCGATGGCCGTTGCCCTGGCCGGCTCGGTGAGCACTCCGAGCCGCCTGTTCGTGACGATGCTCGCGCGCTATGCTCGGGCGCTTGCGATCGGCGCGCGGGAGCTGGCACGGCAGCGGAGTTGAGATCTGCAGCAAAATAGCAAAACTCATCAAGAATTTGTCACTTCGCGATTACGCTTCCGTTGTTAATGTCGATTCAGTGTGGCCTCGCCGCTGGCGGCGATCTCAGGGGTACTAGATGTCCATGCGGTTCAAAACGACACTCGCGCTGCTCGCCGTCTTCGCCGCGATAGGTCTCACCCCAGCCGGGGCGCAAACGCCGTCGCCGGATGGGGCCAAAGTCTACATCATCAACCTGAAGGACGGCGATACCGTGAATAGTCCGTTCCTGGTGCAATTCGGCCTGTCCGGCATGGGTGTGGCTCCGGCCGGCGTCGAAAAACCGAACACGGGCCACCATCACCTGCTGATCGATACCACCATGACAGCCGAGCAGATGAAGGAGCCGATTCCCGCCGACGATACCCACAAGCACTTCGGTGGCGGCCAGACCGAAGCCATGGTAACCCTGCCGGAAGGCAAGCACACGCTCCAGCTTCTCCTCGCCGATTGGACCCACATCCCGCATGTGCCGCCAGTGATGTCCGAGCCGATCACAATCACGGTGCGTTAGACGCCAGCCGAGGGTCAGCGTCGGTCCGCAGGTCCGTGTTTATTCCCCTCGCGCAGACGAAAAATTCTCATTGAGCGCCCCACGCTTTTCACCGACCCTGTCATCGTAAAATGACCGGACCGTCAGCGGAGGCATCGATGAAAACCTTAAACGCCGTCGCAATCCTTACGACTTTGGTGATTGGCGCGGGCGCCGCAATGGCGCAAAACGCGCCGGCGGTTTCGACCAAGAAAGTCGACGGCACCGACAACGTCTATGTCTTTCGTTACGGCGGCCATCAATCGATGTTCGTCGTGACGCCGCAGGGCGTCATTGCCACCGATCCGATCTCCTACCTGCGCCCGGCCAAACCCTATATCGACGCCATCAAGGCCGTCACCGACAAGCCGATCAAATACGTGATCTACAGCCACCATCATTACGATCACATCGCCGGCGGGCAACCGTTCAAGGATCTCGGCGCGACCTTCATCGCGCACCGGCGCACCAAGGAGCGCCTGCTCGAATTGAAGAAACAGAACGCGCTACCCGCCGACATCGTGATGCCCGATCAGGTGGTTGACGGCAAGAAGACGATCACGCTCGGCGGCACCACGCTCGAACTCATCTATGTCGGCCGCAACCATTCGGATAATTCGCTGGTGATGCGGTTACCGAAGGAAAGGCTGGTGTTCGTCGTCGACTTCGCGCCGATCGAGCAAGTCCAATTTCGCAATATCCCGGACAGCGCCTCGCCGCTGGAATATATCGAGTCGCTCAAGAAGCTCGCCGCGCTCGACTGGGATTGGATGATCCCGGGCCATCCCTACGCGGGCGGACGCTTCGGCACGAAAAAGGATGTTCAGGACGACATCGCCTATATGGAGGATTTGTCGGCGGAAGTTAAAAAGGCGGCAGACGCGGGCAAGTGTTTCGACACTGCGATGAAAGAGGTCAAGCTGCCGAAATATGAGAAATGGGCGAACTATGAGACCGGCCTGCCCGCCAATGTGGAGCGCTTCTGCTATTGGTGGGGACGCGGATATTAATCCGGGAGACATCAGATATCGCTCCGTAGCCCCCGCTGGCAGCTAAGTATCCACCGCCAATCGCATCCGGTTCTTACGGTTGTAACATAACACGGGCAATTCTCCGTCGATCGCCGTGCACGACATGTTGCTGCGGGCGAAGCACCCGGAGGTTTCCCACATGAAGCACATTGTAGAATCGCGCCTGGTCTCCCGGCGGCCGGCGGTTCGCTCTCGTCTGGCCGTCACGATTTTCTTGTCCGGCGTCGTGAGCGTCACGGGTGCCTTTGCCGACGACGATGACATCGACTTCAGGCCGGGGAACCTGCTGGTCAGCCGTTCCGTGTACGACAACAATCCGGCGAATGTGGTCGCAGGCAAGACGTCGCTGCCGCCCAATTGCCTGCCCGCGAATTGCGTGACCGCGACGGACGACGGTTCCTATCCCCAAATCTGGAACAATACGCTCGTCGACGGCAGTTTCGGCATCACCGCAAAGATCGTGCTCGACCAGCTCAAGCCGACCGGCGCGCTGGTCAACTCGCTCGAGGTCGAACTGCCCCACGGCTCTGAGCGCCACGACCGGTCGACAGGAGACCAGGTGGTTACGAGCTTTCCATCCAAATCGGAACTTGCGCTCAATCTGTCGACCGATGGCCGAGTCGTAACGTTCATGGGTTATCTCGCGCCGCTCGATGCGCTCGATGTCTCCAATTCCAATACGCCGGGGGTGGTTGACTCCACTAATCCTGTTCCCGGAAGCTATTCCCGCGTGGTGGCGGAGGTGGACACGCACGGACGGTTTCATTTCGCGAAAACCAACGCATACAGCGGCGACAATGGCCGCGCCGCGATCCGCAACGACAAGAACGGCGCCAACGTCGTCTACACGGCCGGAAATGCCGGCGCCGGCGCAAATCCTCAGCCTAACGGAATCATCGTCGGTGCGGGTCTGCAAATTCTGACCGCCGAGCGGACGCCGCTTGCCGCCCAGAATCCTGGCCTACCGTCGCCGGTGGGCAGCTTCAACATCACTCAACTGGGATTTAAGGCGGACAAGGTCGGCAAGGACACGAATTTCCGGGGTCTCACCGTCTCCAACAATGTCCTCTATACGACCAAGGGGAGCGGCAGCAACGGTATCAACACGGTCTACTTCGTCGATACGACTGGATTCGATGCCAACGGCAAGCCGCTGGCCTGCCCGAGCGGCGTTGGTTTGCTTGGAGCGAACGCTACGCTTCCGACCGCGCCGATCTTCTACGACGCCACCCAGCTGCAGACGTTGGGGGTCGTTCCCTACAACATGTGCATTCTGAAGGGCTTTCCAACGATTTTGGCCAAAACGCCGGCGTCGTTCCCGTTCGGGCTCTGGTTTGCCGATGGCAAGACGCTCTACGTCGCCGACGAAGGCAATGGCACCAACACCTTTGATCCGGTATCGGGCAAGTATACGGCGGCCGCCACGCGGCCCGGATCGGGACTGCAGAAGTGGGTGTTCGACGCCGGTCTTGGCGCGTGGAAACTAGCCTACGTACTGCAAGCTGGGCTGAACCTCGGCGTGCCTTATACGGTGCACGGCTATCCCACTGGGCAAAATCCAAAGACCGGCCTGCCGTGGGCACCCGCCGCCGAGGGCCTTCGCAACATCGCCGGTCGCGTCAATCGCGACGGCAGCGCGACGATCTGGGCCATTACCTCTACCGTGAGCGGAAACGGCAACCAGGGCGCTGATCCGAACCAGTTGGTGATGATCACCGATAATTTGGCGGCGACTGGTCTTCCCGCAGGTGAGAGCTTTACGGCCATACGGACGGCGCGTTTTGGCGAAGTCCTGCGTGGCGTTTCGTTCACGCCTGGAACCGATCGCGATCGCGTTGTCGACGCTGACGATCATCGAGACGACGACCGTCGAGATAACGACCATCGCTAGAGCACGATCCGGAAAAGTGGGCACCGGTTTTCCGTAAAGATCATGCTCAAACAAAAATATAGAGCGGGATGACGATTCGAAGAAAAGTCATCCTGCTGTAGGTCGGTGCAGTGACTGGACAGCCGGCGCCTGACAGCGCTGGCTGTCTTTTTTGGCTCGATTTGTCGCAAGGCGCGGCGCCGCGGCGCGTCTCAGCCCGCCTGCTCCACCGTCAGCCGCATCCCGTCATGCGCCGGCATCACGCTCGCCGGCAGGCTCTGACGCAGCACCTCGTAATCGAGGTCCGAATGCATGTTGGTGATGACGGCGCGCTTCGGCTTGAAGCGGTCGATCCAGGTGAGAGCATCGGCGACGCTGAAATGGCTGGGGTGCGGCGCATAGCGCAATCCGTCGATGATCCAGAGATCGAGATTTTCGAGGTAAGGCCAGCTCTCGCGCGGAATATCGCTGAGGTCTGGGGTATAGACGGCGTTACCGATTCGATAGCCTAGGGCTGGAATATTGCCATGCTGGGTGAGCAAGGCAGATAGCGCGACCTGTCCGCCCTGCCCTTCAATGGTTCGGCTCTCGCCGGCTTCGATTGAGAGATGATTGCAGATCGGAGGGTATTCGCTGCCAGGCGGAGAAACAAAGATGTAGGAAAACCGGTGCATAATGTCTTTGCCGGTCGACTGGCTGAGATAAACCGGAATTCTTCGGCGCTGATGCAGCGCGACCGAACGCAAATCGTCCATGCCGTGGGTCTGGTCGGCATGTTCATGGGTCAGGAACACCGCGTCGATGTGATCGACATCGGCGTCGATCAACTGCTCGCGCAGATCGGGCGAGGTGTCGATCACGATCCGCGTCGTGCCCTGCTCCGACGTTCGCTCGACCAACAGCGAACAGCGGCGGCGGCGGTTTTTCGGATTGTTGGGATCGCACTTGCCCCAGCCAAGCGCGGGACGCGGGACGCCAGCCGAGGAACCGCAGCCGAGGATCGTCAACGTCAATGTCATGCGGCCGCCTTCGGCTGTGGTACTTTGGAAAACAGGCGAAAGAAGTTTTCCGTGGTCTGCCGCGAGATTTCCTCAAGCGAGATCCCGCGCGCCTCCGCCAGCACCTTGGCGATCTCGACCACATAGGACGGCTCGTTGCGCTTGCCGCGGAATTTGCCGGGCGCCAGATAGGGCGCGTCGGTCTCGACCATGATGCGATCGGATGGAAGCTCAGCCGCGAGATCGCGCAAGTTTTGCGATTTCTTGAACGTGATGATGCCCGTGAAAGAAATCGAAAGTCCCAAGGAGATCGCCTTCATCGCGAGGTCCCGCCCGCCGGTGTAGCAATGCAGCACGGCGCGAAAGGGTCCCTTGGTCATTTCATCTTCGAGGATGCGGCCGCAATCCTCGTCGGCCTCGCGAGTGTGGATGACCAGCGGCAAGCCAGTGGCACGCGCTGCTGCAATATGGGCGCGAAAACCGCGTTCCTGCGCCTGCGGCGAGCCGTTGTCGTAGAAATAGTCGAGCCCCGCCTCCCCTAGCGCCACGACCTTCGGATGCTTGGTCAGCTCGACCAGTTCGTCGGCACCAATGCCATCTTCCTCATCGGCATGGTGCGGGTGGGTGCCGACCGAGCAATAGACGTTGGGAAACCGCTCCGTAATCGCAAGCAGTTCGCCGAGGCGCCGCACCCGCGTCGAGATCGTAACGATCCGCCCGACGCCGGCGGCAGCCGCGCGTCCTACGATCGCGTCGAGATCGCCGGCGAAATCGGGAAAGTCAAGATGGCAATGACTGTCGACTAGCATGATTTGAAATCTATGCAGCCGTCGGCTCGATGTAACGGGGGAACACCGCCTGCGGCGCAGGCAGGGTTGTGCCAGGCGCAATCCGCGTCGCTCCGCCAAGCGCCGCAAACTGGCGCGCGCCCTCTGGGATTCCAAGCGCGTCGAGAAGCCTTGCCGAAGCGGCCGGCATCGCCGGCTGCGTCAGAATCGCGATCTGGCGCACGACTTCCGCCGTAATATAGAGTACCGTTTTCTGGCGCACAGGATCGGTCTTCGCCAGCGCCCACGGCGCCTCCCCCGCGAAATAACGGTTGGCCTCCGCGACCACGGCCCAGATCGCATTCAGCCATTGGTGAATCTGTTGCTTCGCCATCGCTTCGCGGGCAGGCACGATCATGCCGTCGGCCTGCGCCAGGATCGCCTTGTCGGCTTCGCTGAAGGCACCGGGTTCAGGCAAGACGCCGCCAAGCTGCTTTGCGATCATCGACAGCGAGCGCTGCGCTAGATTGCCGAGGTCATTGGCGAGATCGGCATTGATGCGCGCGACAATGGCTTCATGGTTATAGTTGCCATCTTGCCCGAACGGCACCTCGCGCAGGAAGAAATAGCGCATCTGGTCGACACCGTACTGGTCGGCGAGATTGAAGGGGTCGACGACATTGCCGACCGACTTCGACATTTTCTCACCTCTGCTGAACAGGAACCCGTGGGCATAGACCCGCCTTGGCAGCTCAATTCCGGCCGACATCAGGAACGCCGGCCAGTACACCGCGTGGAAACGGATGATGTCCTTGCCGATGACGTGCACGTCGGCCGGCCAGTAGCGCCAGTTCGGGTTGCTCTCGTCGGGAAAGCCGACGCCGGTGATGTAGTTGGTCAAGGCATCGACCCAGACATACATCACGTGCTCGGGGTCGTCAGGCACCTTGACGCCCCAATCGAATGTCGTACGCGAGATCGACAGATCCCGCAAACCGCCTTTGACGAAGCTGATAACTTCGTTGCGGCGCGAATCAGGTCCGATGAAATCGGGTTGCGACGCATAAAGCTTGAGCAGTCTGTCCTGGTAGGCCGAGAGCTTGAAGAAATAGCTCTTCTCTTCCACCCACTCGACCGGCGTGCCTTGCGGCCCGAACCGCACGTTGTCAGGGCCCATGGAGGTTTCGTCTTCGGCGTAATAAGCCTCGTCGCGCACCGAGTACCAGCCGGCATAGCTGTCCAGGTAGATGTCGCCATTGTCGGCCATCCGCTTCCAGATCTCCTGGCTGGAGCGATGATGCTGCTCTTCAGTCGTGCGGATGAAACGATCGAACTGTATGTTCAGCCGTTCATCCATGTCCTTGAACCTAAGCGCATTGCGTGTCGCAACTTCCTTCGTCGGCAATTTTTCGGCTTCCGCAGCCTGCATCATCTTCAGACCGTGCTCGTCGGTGCCAGTGAGAAAGAAAACGTCCTTGCCGTCGAGCCGCGCAAAGCGCGCCAGCGCATCGGTCGCGATCGCCTCATAGGCGTGGCCGATATGCGGCACGCCGTTCGGGTATGCGATCGCGGTCGTGATGTAATAGATGTTTCCGCGCGAAGACGCCGGCGCGGCCGCAACGGACGCGAGTTTTTCGTCCTTGCGGTCGGGGGGCTTTTTGCCGTTCTTGCTCGGTGCCCTCGTTAGCTTCGGCGCCAAGGCGCCTTTAGGCGCTTTTGCCTTTTTGGAAGGCGTCTTCGCCGTCTTCCTGGCCGCGGTGTTTCTTGCGGCCTTTTTTCCGCGCGGCTGCTTGGTCTTTTTGGTTTTCTTGTTGGTGTTCTTGTTGGTTTTCTTGGCCTTCTTCGCGACCCGCTTTTTGGCGGCCGCTTTAGCCGTGGCTTTTGCTTTGCGAGCTTTCTTCGCTTTTCGCTTCTTGGATTTCTTGCCTACAGTCGCCACCACGGATTCCTTCATGACCTAAGCACAACTTCTGACGGGGATGACAATAACCGCAGCGTCTACCGCGTGGCTTCCGCAAGCATCCCAAACACCGAGAAAACCAGCGGCTTCCGTTCAAGATTATAATCTTGGGTGTCGCGCGCGGCGCTGACGATCTTTTCCCATACCTCTGCCAGCCGTGCAAGGCGGGGAAGGTTGGCGTTGGCATTGACTTCATCGGCACGCAGGCGATCGCTGATCCAACGATCGACGCTGTCGACAAAGGCTGCGAGCGCCACTCGGTCGCTGCTGCCGAGTGCGTCGCCGAGCGCATGCAGTTCGCGCGGATCGATTTGCGGCAGGGTCGCGAGCAGCGCTGCGGTGCGCAGGTGAAGTTTCAGGGCGTCGCCGCCCATCAGGGTGAGCGCGCGGGCAACGCTGCCGTCAGCGGCTCGTGCCGCCTCCGCGAGCGCGGGATCGTCGGCGGCCGTGCCCGTGGCCGCCGCGGCGGCGCGGACGACCTCGCTGGTCGCAAGCGTGCGCAGGGGCAATTTGCGGCAACGGGACAGGATGGTCGGCAGCAGGCGCGCCGGCGCGTGGCTGACCAGCAAAAACAGCGATTGCTGCGGCGGCTCTTCGAGGATCTTGAGCAGCGCGTTGGCGGCATTCGGATTAAGTTCGTCGACGCTGTCGACGATACACACCCGCCAGCCTTCGACCGCTGCGGTCGAACCGAAAAACGCAATCGTCTCGCGCGTCTCGTCAACGGTGATCACGGTGCGCATCACGCCCCTGTCATTGAGCGTGCGTTCCAGCGCGAGTAGGCCGCCATGGGACCCCGCCGCGATCTGGTGCGCCACCGGGTCGGATGGATCGACCCAGAGCGTCTCCGCGCGCTGAACCAAGGGCAGAAGCGGATTGCGATACGCGAGCACGAAGCGCGCCATGCGGTAGGCCAGTGTCGCCTTGCCAATGCCCTGCGCGCCGCCGATCAGCCAGGCATGCGGGATTCGCCCGCTGCGATAGGCGTTCAGCAGGGCCGTCTCGGCCTCGCGATGCCCGAATAGATCGGTGGTCTCGCGCGGATGCTTGACCGCCATCTCCTGTTCGAGCTTGCGGGCGTTCATGCTGATGGCGTCGGGCTGGTCATCGCAAAGATATGATCGCGCAACGCGGCCCATACATGGGCCGCAACCGTATCCGGATCGGCGGTGGCGTCGATCAGCACGCAGCGGCGCGGGTCTTCCGCAGCGATCTGCCGGTAGGCCTCGCGCAGATCCTGATGGAATTTGAGGTTCTCCGCCTCGAACCGATCAGGCGCTGCATCGCCGCGGCGGGCAGCAGCGCGCGTGAGCCCGACCTCGACCGGCACGTCCAGAACGATCGTCAGGTCCGGCTTGAGGTCGCCGATCGTGACTCGCTGCATCGCGTTCAGGATGCCGGGCGAAACCTGCCCCAGCTTGCCCTGATAGACACGGGTCGAATCCGAGAAGCGGTCGCATAACACCCAGGTTCCCTGGTTGAGCGCGGGCCGGATCACCGAACGAACGTGATCGTCGCGCGCGGCCGCAAACAATAGCGTCTCCGCATCCGGGCCGAGCAGCTTTCCCATTCCGGATAATACGAGGTGGCGGATGATTTCGGCCCCCGGCGACCCGCCCGGCTCGCGCGTGACAATGGCGCGGAGCCTGGCAGCGGCGAGGCGCTCGGCCAGCTTCTTGATTTGCGTCGATTTCCCGGAACCCTCGCCGCCTTCAAAGGAGATGAATCGGCCGCGCCCGGAAGGTCGCTTAACGGCTGTCTCGTCCATCGTCACAGCTTCTCGGCGCCGGCGCGGAACATGCCGATCACGAGTTCGCTCGCTCCGTCCATCGCGCGGCGTATCGTCGATCCCGTGCCGATCGATTCCGCCGCATATACGGTTTGCTCCATCGCGATGTTGGCGCCGCGCCAGACCCTGACGATGCCGACGGGCTGGCCGGACTGGATCGGCGCGCGCACCGGCCCACTATAGATAATGCGCGCGATCAGCTTTTCATTGCCGTTTTTGGGCACCATGACCTTGATCGGTTCGGGGCTCGTCAATTTCACCGACCGGCTTTCGCCGCCAAATACCTTGGCGTATCCGACCGTCTGATCCGCCGCGATCAAGGTTCGCACCTCGAAATTGCGAAATCCCCATTCCAGCATTTTCTTGGCTTCGCTCGCGCGATCGTCAGGGTCTTCAAGGCCGTTGACAACGACGATCAGCCGTATCCCGTTTTGTACGGCGGAACCGACCATGCCGTAGCCGCCCTCCTTGGTATATCCGGTCTTCAAACCATCGGCGCCCTCGAGGGTCGTTAACAGCGGATTGCGGTTTTGCTGCCTGATCTTGTTCCACGTGAATTCCTTCTCGCCGAACAGTTTGTAGAATTCAGGGTAGGTCTGGATGAGGTAGCGCGCGAGCTTGGCGAGTTCGCGCACCGTCATCTTGTTGCCGGGATCGGGCAATCCGTTCGAATTGGCAAACGTCGATTTCGTCAGGCCGAGCTCGCGGGCGCGCTTGGTCATGAAATCGGCGGCGAAGATGCGCTCGTTGCCGGCCATGCCTTCCGCCAGCGCGATGCAGGCATCGTTGCCGCTCTGGATGATCGCGCCGTGCAGGAGATCGTCGATCGAGATCTTGCTGTTGAGCACCGCAAACATCGTCGAGCCGCCCGCCGGGGCCCCGCCTCGCCGCCAGGCATTCTCGCTGATCCGATATTCGTCCGATAATTTGACCGTGCCCTCCTTGAGGGCATGGAATACCACCTCCACGGTCATCAGCTTCATCATGCTGGAGGGCGCCCGCAGCTCGTCGGCGTTTTTCTCAAACAGCACGCTGCCGCTCGCAGCCTCGATCAGGATCGCGGTCGGCGCGTCGCCGTCGAAGCCGCCCTCCTCCTTCTTGGCACCTTGCACGCTTTGGTTGGCTGCATAGAGCACCCCGCCCCAGCCAACCGCCACCATGACAAAAGCTGCGACCAGTATCCGCGAAATGCGTCCGGTCGCGACCATGGATCGGCGAAAACGCAATATATCTGATGCCATCGGCGATGCCTTGAGAGAGGGCGCGTTCTAACAGGAGGAAGTATCGCAAACAACACAGGTTTTGCGAGCAAATCGAGGGATCACCGAACCGATTGCGGGCGCGCGCAAACAACCTTATCGTGCAGGATCACATTTCACTCAACCGATTGCGAAAAACAAGGCGGAAAAGCGATGTCATCCTCCCGCACCATTTCCGCCAACGGGATCGAGTTCTTTCTGCGCGAACAGGGCGAAGGTCCGCTTGTTGTGCTTTGTCATGGCTGGCCGGAATTTTCTTATTCCTGGCGGCATCAGATCCCGGCCATCGCGGCCGCGGGCTTCCATGTCGTGGCGCCCGATATGCGCGGGTTTGGACGCACTACCGCGCCTGCGGATATCGGCGCCTACTCCATCTTCGACAATGTCGGCGACATGGTCGCGCTGGTGGCGGCACTCGGCGAAAAGCGCGCCGCCATCGTCGGCCATGACTGGGGCGGCCCGGTCGCCTGGCACGCGGCGCTGTTCCGGCCTGATGTTTTCTCGGCCGTTGCGGGCTTGAGTGTTCCGCCGCCGTTCCGGGGCCGCGGCCGGCCGCTCGATACGCTGCGCGACAACGGTATCACCAATTTCTATTGGCAGTATTTTCAAAAACCCGGCGTTGCCGAAACCGAGCTCGAACGCGACGTTGATTTGACGCTGCGTATCGTTCTGGAGCGCGGATTCTCCGAGCCCGCCGCGGCGCTGTTCATCCAGAACGGCAAGGGCTTTCTCGGCGATGCGAAGGGTGACGGTCCGTTGCCGCATTGGCTCAGCGAAGCGGATCTGGCGTGCTTCAGCGAAGCCTATAAGAAATCCGGCTTCCGCGGCGGGCTCAACTGGTATCGCAATATCGACCGCAACTGGGAATTGACCGCGCCGTGGCAGGGCGCGCAGATCCATCAGCCGTCATTGTTCATCGCTGGCTCGAAGGACGCCGTCATCACCGGATTGATCGGCGCCAAACGAGTCAACGAGCTCGAGCGGGTGCTGCCGTGCCTCAAGCGAAAGCTGATCATCGAAGGCGCCGGCCATTGGATCCAGCAGGAGCGGCCGGAGGAGGTCAACGCCGCCCTGATTGCGTTTCTCAAAGAGGTTGCGGTTTGAGATGGCGGCTCAATAAAGCCCGCGCCCGCTCAAGATTTCGCTCGGTCCGTTCGGATCGATCGGCGCATAGGCCGAAACCGGACCGACCGGCGCCGCATATCGGCGGTCGCCCTCATAGGAGACCGCGCGGGGATTATCGAGCGCGCGGCCGCGGGTGCGGCTGGAGGCCGATATTTCCGATGTCGCGTTGATTGAAGCGTAGTCGGCCTGGGTATTGCCGAGACTAAAGGGACGTCCCTCCGGCATCGGGACCTCGCCGCGGATCGGACGGCCATGTGACGGGCCCTCCGGAACGAATGGGCGCGCCGACGCAACCCGGACCAGGGACGGTGACGGCGCCGGCGCGCCGGTGCGCAAGGTCGCGATCAACTGGCGGTCGTCGGATCCTTCAAGGGGTGCACGGCCGACATATTCGACCCGCACCCGCGCCACGCCATTGCCTTTGAACTCAAGCAACTCTGCAGCCTTGTTCGAGACATCGATGAGGCGGTTGCCGTGATAGGGGCCGCGGTCATTGACGCGGACGATCAGCGATTTGCCGTTGGAGAGATTGGTTACCCGCGCATAGCACGGCATCGGCAAGGTCGGATGGGCAGCGGTCAGCGCGCCCATGTCAAACACCTCGCCATTGGCGGTCAGCCGGCCGTGGAAATCGTCGCCGTACCAGGATGCCGTTCCCTCCTCGCGGTAGTTGACGTCTTCTTCGGGCACATAGATCCGCCCTGCCACAATGTAAGGCCTGCCGATACGGTAGGTCCCCCCGCCCTTCGGAACGGGTTCACCGAACTCGACCACACGGGGGCTGGAGGAGACGCCGTATTTAGGATCGACGCGGCCGGCAAACTTGTTCGACGAGGCGCAGTTGGCAAGCATCAGGCAGGCGACCGCAATGGCGGCACCGCGTGCCGTCAGTACCAGCGGATCTGAGCCGAAAATCCCCATTCGCCCCAACTAGCATTCAACGCGCCCCGATACGGCCCACCTCCGCACGAGAGCCTAAAGATATCGCAACCGGAACACGGCGGAAATGCGGAGGCCTTTGAGGTGGTAAATCATTGGTTGCCGCCGGCACTCCGTGTCTTTGCGGGACAGTGTGCATCCTCAAGCGCCCCGTCCCGGCCGAATCTGTTGCCGCAAATCCTCAGTCTGCGCCGACTTCAAATTCCCACAAGGAATCTTTTTGACTGTGCAAGGCGCCCATCGTTTGGTTGGGCCGGGGCGCAAAGGAATTTTGCGATGTTCGAAGCAGTCACGGCAGTTATGGGTCTGGTGAGCGCAGGCGTTTTCCTGGCCCACGCGTTTGAAGGTGTCCGCTCAAGGGCGTGAGCCAGACTTGAGGCCCGCATCACCGGCCTTA
This sequence comes from Alphaproteobacteria bacterium, assembly GCA_005885285.1. Classification (GTDB taxonomy): domain Bacteria; phylum Pseudomonadota; class Alphaproteobacteria; order Rhizobiales; family Xanthobacteraceae; genus Bradyrhizobium. Next base: position 13,141 of record VAZG01000034.1, read on the forward strand.
GTGAGCTCGTCCCGAAAGCTTCAATTAATAAAGCTTTAATAAATTCGGGCGAGCTTTGGGATTGGCGGGTGTGTTATGCGCAATCATGATTTCGTGTCGGATGGATTTCTGGCGGTAACCGCGGCGGGCCTTGTGCTGCTGTGCTCGAGCTTGCTCGCTTTCGCTTTCTCCTAACGCCAGTCTTCGGGAACGAATAACGGATCGCCAGGGCGGCTTCCGATCTTCGCTCGCCTGCACCGCCCGCGGTAGCAACTGCAACCGAACAGACCTACATCTATCGCGGGCGTGATGACCGCTTGGTGGCAGGCGCAAGGGCAAGCGATCAAGTTTACCCGGTAAACTTGAAGGCTTGCGACGCTCGCCTCGCGCAACCGAGAGACTGCGTTGGCGCGGTCCTATTGTTAACGTCTGTTTTTCACTCTCGCGGGCCCGTCGGGAATTCCAACGCAGGTAGTTGTGCCGTCGGTCTCTCGAGCGGCTGCGCTGCATGGGACCGCTTTCACTGTTTTTGTCGAGCCGTCCGGGCCCGCTACGTCCAAGCCTGGACCGGTGTCCTCCTGCGGCAGTGGACCCGTGGAGTATGGGGTTGGCTTAGTACCGGCGGGCGCATATGCCCCGGTGTAGCCTTTGGGTGCGCTTGCCGCAGGCGTGGAAGCAGCCGGCGCTGGCTGCTTGGTTGCTGAGGGATCGGAAATTGGCGGAGGTCCTGGGATCTGCGGAGGATGGCCTATGGCGTCACCGGTCGTCGGAGGCTGCTGAGCTGGGGCGGCCGACGATAACAGGGCGAGCAAAACGGTGGCTAACAAAGAGATCAATCGCATGGAAGCCTCCACTTCTACGCGGATCAGCATGTTCCGTCTTCTCCCAAAGTCAATCTTATCTTTCGCGCGAAGCCTGCCTGTCACGGGAGGATCGCCCCCATGACGCTGCAGCCTGTGCATGTCACTTTCAATTCGTGGCGGGCGGCTGGCTTTCTGGGGTCTTCAAGGCCGTTGGGTGCAAGCTGGGTCCAGTTGCCGCCCCGTTCTTGATCTTCTCGCCACCAAGTGCTTGATCTCGTGACGACGGAAGGGTGGCCGAGTAGTTTAAGGCACCGGTCTTGAAATTCTGGAATCGGTGCCTCACTCTTCCCCTGCCCTCCACGACTAGCCCTATTTCGTTGGGTTTTTCATCGGTCGTTGTCTTAGACTGCCTCACTCTTCCCCTGCCCTCCGCAGGGGTTTGGGTAGCAATTCCGGTAGCAATGCACCTCGATGGACCATGAACCCCGATCTCCTCAGGCTCGCGAATATCCTTGCTGACTGGCTCGAGCCGGCCCCAAACGTCCCGGCTGTGTACCTGTTCGGTAGCCGAGTCCGCGGTGACCATCGCCCGGACAGCGATGTCGATGTCCCGGTTCTCCTCAACGAATGGCACAAGCTTGATCGCTGCGATTTGGACTGGTGGGGCAAGGAAAACGAGACTGATTTTGTTGCTCTGAAGAGCCGCCTACCCGGCCCGTTGTCCTTGCATCGCGACCAAGGCGATGATGCCGATCCTGCAATCCTCCGAGGGCGGAAAACACCCATCCTGGTCCACCGCCGCATTGTATGTGTTTGGACGCCGCCGAAATCAGATCTCTCGCAGAACGCCCCTGCATGACTCTAGGAAGGCCGCTGGTGAGTCCGAGCCGCGCGGGCACGGTGGGCCGTTAGTCGATCGATTTAGCGAGATGGTTGGGGTCTCTAGGGCGCTAGGGATGGATTTTGATTCGCCGCCTTAGAGTACTCATGCTCAGCAATCCACTTGAGCGCGTCATCTTCCGTAATAAAGCCCTTGATCACTTCCGTTTCGCCATCGGGCCATAGAATGTCGACCCCCCAGCAAGATCCGGGATTTTTCCGCGCCCCGAAAGTTGGTCGCTGCTCGAACATGTGTCGACTATGCGCCTACGGCTGCCCGGTTCAAGCCAGCTATCCTGCCACAATCAAGCTCTCCCACTCCCCGGAGATGGTTGATTGCCGAGTCCCGCTGGTGCGGGTTTGGTCCGGCTGGTTCCAGAGTGCGGGCCGATCACTGCCATCGCATGGGCGCCCGACGCTGATTCCCCGCGGCGCGGTTTGGGACCTTTAAAGTGCGGAGCGCGTTGAAGCTGGCAACCTCGCGAACCCCGGGGAGTTCGGCAGAATGTTCCTGACGTTGCTCGGCGCGCTGCTTGTTCTCAGCGGAATCTTGTACTTGGCGCGCACCGCTATTTGGTCGGGACCGCTTACCCGCCCGCGTTCACCCGGGGCGAATTTCGACACCCTGGAGCCGCCGCGGCGCAAGGTGCGATTCTTGGGAGCGAACTGGCCGGGCATTCTGCTTATGGTAATCGGCGCAGTTCTATTGGTGTTGGGGCCCAGCTTCTAGCCGCGGAGGTTCCGTACCTCGTTTTAGGATACGGAAAACCGCAACTCGACGAAGCGTGTTCGGGCCGCCCGGCATGAAGCGAGGCGGCCCGAGTTGATGTTTTATCGCGTTGGCCGTCTCGTATGAGAGGCAATCCGCTGGCGGTTACGCTTCCGGGTGCGAATCGATGCGCCCACAACCGCCACCGTTTTCGACGCCGCGCGCGAGCGCCGACTGTTTATTTCGCTTGTGCTGGCCGCCTTGTGCGGCTTGCGCCGCGGCGAGATCACCGCCCTTCGGTGGCGGTCCGTCGACCTGGAGACCGGTCAGCTCGCGGTCATCGCAAGTACCGAGCAGTTGGACAAAAAGGGCGCCAATTCAGTCCGGGAGAAGGAAGCCAAGAGCGGCCGGGCACGGACAGTCGCCCTGCCCTCGCTTGCCGTCGAGGAGTTGCGCCGCTGGCGTCTTGCCCAGGCTGAGGAGCTTTTGAAGCTGGGGATCCGCGCCGACGATGGCTGGCATGTTGTCACACAGGCGGATGGCTCTCCGCTGCAGCCGCGGAGCCTCACCCACGTCGTCTCCGACTTCCTGAAGGAATGGGGCGTGACGCTGCACAAGCTACGGCATAGCCACGCCAGCCACATGCTGGCGTCGAACGTACATCCAAAGATCGTGCAGGAACGGCTGGGACATTCCTCGATCGCGATCACCCTCGATATTTATTCGCACCTGATGCCAAACATGCAGGAAGGCGCCGCGGCCACGGTTGACGGGGTGCTGCGGGCCGCCATAAACAAGCGTGCTGACGAGATTGGGTAGCAAAGCGGTAGCAAAGCGGTAGCAAGGCGGTAAGAGAGTCGCGATATGTTCTCGCCGCTGAGACGAAAAGCTAAGCGAAATCAACAGTCGGAAGGGTGGCCGAGTGGTTTAAGGCACCGGTCTTGAAAACCGGCGTGCCTGCAAGGGCACCGTGGGTTCGAATCCCACCCCTTCCGCCAGCGCTCAAAAGCGGCCGACCGCCGCGACTACGAACCGAGGGTATAGATCGCAAAAATGCGGAACGGGCCTGGTTCAGAATTGTCGAACCGGCCCGCTTCAAGTGTTTCGCTTGCTCGAACGATTCGAAAAGACAGTGCCGATTGACCGTGATCGCCGCTGCGAGGCAGTTGCATGAAAGCGGCGAACACTCGGGGCTGGTGCCGACGGAGAACGTCGTTACGTCATAGCCCTCCAATTGAACCGAGGCGGGTTTTTCCACGCTTGTGGGAAATGACGCGTCGAGTTCAAACGTCGACCATTTCTTTGAATCCTCATCGAACTGCTCCTCGAACACTTCGTAGTAAAGAGAGTCAGGCCGGCGAGAACCAAATTACTCTTCCGAGCGATCTCCTCCATCACCGCAGGAGAATTGAATAGCCAATAGCCATTATGCTTCCAATACTTTATGTAATCGGTGAAATTCTTCGATATACAACCGCTCAGGGAATATATCCCGTCCACATTGGCGGCTTTGAGCCAATGCGGCTCGTGGATTATTGTCTTGTACATGTAGCCGACGGGTATCATCGCTCCTGCCGGGCCTCTCGCTTTGGGACGGATTACGTACCCAGAGATACATGAACTTTCTCGGCGGAGCGAGCGGGGCCCGTTTGGCCGAGCAGTTTCGGCGGCGGCTTGGCTGTTCGTAGGGCGATGGCGTAGAGGTATTGCCCATCATCATCGTCGTGGCCCGCCAGTAATGCGCTTGTCCAGCCCGGATAGAGAACAATTGCATCAGGCCGTCCATTGAAGCGACCTGGCGGCGATGCGTCGCTTGTCATGTCGCTAGAGCAGTGAGCGCGCTCTCGCAGAGAGCCTTAGACCGGACCACGTTTGCAAAGTGGTGCCGTGCGTGCCGGAACCGAAACTGACCGTGCCGGTTGGTTCTCTGAGACCTCATCTTTAGGGAGCGTGCGCCATGGACAAGGATCGAATTGCCGGCTCCGCGAAGGATTTCGCCGGTAAGGTCGAGGGCTCCGTCGGCGATATCGCGGGCGACGCAAAAACCCAGGCAGAAGGCCGCGTCCGCGAGGCGACGGGCGCGGCACAGAACCTGTACGGCCAGGCCAAGGATACAGTGCGCGAAACTACGGATGCCGCCGCCAGCTATGCCAAAGACACTTACGAGAATAGCGGCGATACATTCCGTGACAGCGCGCAGGCCATTGCGAAGAAGGTGCAGGACAACCCGCTCGGTTCCATGTTGATCGCGGGCGGGATCGGTTTTGCATTGGCGCTATTGATGACGCGCCCGCCGCGCCGGCCACCGCCGCGCTGGCGATATTACGGGTGAGACGACCTTATCGGAACACTTCGCACCCTGGTTGATTGGCCGTTTGACGCCTTGGAGATTAAAACCGTGAGTGACGACGACATCCCACTCGCCCCGTCGGCCTACGACGGCTTGGATCCCGTTCCAGAACCGAAATCCGCCATCGCGGAAGTTTCCGAAGCTGTGAAAGGGACAGTCAATCGAGTTAGCGGCGCGATAGAAGCGGGTCGAAAGCCCGGCATGCCGTTGAGCATTTTGAGTAATATCGCGCGGGAAGCGCCGCTTGGCTCGCTGTTTGTCGCCTTCCTGTTGGGGATTGCCGTCGGCCGCCGCCGATGATGGTTCCGGACGTGCCGCGCTAATCGCGATCTGTTGCCTGCCGGCTGCGCTCCGACTCGTCGCGAATGGCCGTCTGCGAAGTGCAGTCAGGGGGCGCCGTCACCCAGATGCTGGTGGGCGCAGCTGTGATCGCTGTGGGATGGATGGCGGTCTCAAACTGGTTTCATTCGGGCGATGTCGATCAGCATTCAAGGTCAGAGTAATCGCGCTTCACCCTGATTTATGTCGCTTGAGACCAGCTTACGGGGGTCGCATCAAGCTGAAGACAGACGCTCGAGACAGACGCTCGGCTTGGTCAGACGAAAATGCC